>DATNDQ010000211.1:0-2579 GCA_035553475.1 Gemmatimonadales bacterium | reverse complement strand
CTGACGATGACGACGTGCAGGCCGGCCCATTGCAGCATCTTCAATCCCAGACCGTCGGGAACGTGGAACCGCTTGAACTCGGCGGCATGATCGGCGACCAGGCCGAGGTATATCCCGCCATCCGTCAGCACGCCGTCCACGTCGAACCCGACGACCGCGATCCGTTTGGCCAGGCTCTCGTCGATCACGAAACCCGGACCGCCTCTCGGGCCGCGCGCCACACGTCGACCGCGACTTCGAGTGTCTTCTCCAGTTGATCCAGCGGCAACATGTTCGGCCCGTCCGAGGGGGCATGATCGGGATCCGGGTGCGTCTCGATGAAGAACCCGTCAGCCCCAGCCGCCGCCGCGGCGTACAACAGGGGCGGGATGAAGTGCCGGAGGCCCCCACTGGAACCGCCCACCCCCTTCCCGGGCTGCTGCACGGAGTGCGTTGCGTCGAAAATCACCGGCGCCATGCACGCGGTGCGGAGACGGGCGAAATTCCGCATGTCCACGACGAGGTCTCCGTATCCGAAGAACGTGCCCCGCTCGGTGACCGCCACTTCCTCGGCGCCCCCAGACCGCAACTTCTCCACCGCGCCCTTCATCCCCTCGGCATCGAGCCACTGGCCCTTCTTCACGTTCACCGGCTTCCCCGCTTTGCCCGCGGCCAGCAGAAGATCGGTTTGCCGGCACAGAAAGGCCGGGATTTGCAGGACGTCGGCGACCTGGGCCGCGGACGCTACCTGACCGGTCTCGTGGACGTCGGTGAGGACGGGAAGTCCTGTGGCCTTCCGCACGCGCTCGAGCGCGCGGAGTCCCGTCTCGATGCCGGGCCCACGCTCAGCCTCGAGCCGCGACCGGTTGGCCTTGTCGTACGACGCCTTGTAGATGACGGCGAGGCCCAGCCGCCGGGCCACCTGCGCAAGCGCTTCCCCCACACGCAGGTTCAGGTCGTCCGACTCGACGACGCAGGGCCCCGCGATCAGGAACGGGGCGTCGGTCGCTCCGAAGTGCGCCGCCATGGGCTTAGGGCTTGAGTCCCGCCAGCACGGAATGGCTCGCATCGGCGGCCGGCGCGTTGCTCTTGTGCCAGGCGACCGCTGCGCCGACGAAGCCCGCGAAGAGAGGATGCGGGCGGGTGGGCCGCGACTTGAGCTCGGGATGGAACTGGCAGCCCACGAACCACGGGTGATCCGGCAGCTCGATCATCTCGACCAACGAGCCATCGGGGGAAAGCCCGGAACACCGCATGCCGTATTCAGCCAGAACGTCGCGGTACGCGTTGGAGACTTCGTAGCGGTGCCGGTGCCGCTCACTGACCTCGGCAGCGCCGCCGTACACCTGCGACGCGCGGGAATCCTTCCGCAAGCGGCAGGGGTAGGCCCCGAGGCGCATAGTGCCGCCCATCTCCTGAATCCCCTCCTGGGTCCGCATCAGGGCGATGACCGGGTTCTCACACTCGGGCTCGAACTCACTCGAATTCGTGTTCTCGAGCTTGGCCACGTTCCGCGCGAATTCGATGATGGCGGTTTGCAGGCCGAGGCAGATGCCGAGGAACGGGAGCTTGTGCTCACGCGCCCAACGGATGGCTTCGAGCATCCCTTCGACGCCGCGCACGCCGAAGCCCCCGGGTACGAGAAGGGCGTCGTATCCGGCGAGCAGCTCGCCCGCGACTTCCTGGCTGGTGAACCGGTCGGAGGCGATCCATTCGATTTTCACCCCGACGTCGTTGGCGATCCCGCCATGTACCAACGCCTCGTGAATGCTCTTGTAGCTGTCGGCGAGCTCGGTGTATTTCCCCACCACCGCGAGCCGCACGCGGGCCGGCGGGTTGAGGATCTTGTCCACCATCCCCGCCCACGGGCGCATGTCGGGTTCCTTCGTATCGAGATGCAGCCGGCGGCAGACTTCCTTGTCGAGCCCCTGCTCCATGAGGCGGATCGGGATCTCATAAATGGACCCCACGTCGGGGCTCTCCACGACGCAGCCGAAGTCCACGTTGCAGAACTGCGCGATTTTCCGTTTCAGGTCTTCGGTCAGCGGCCGCTCCGTCCGGCAGATCAGGATGTCGGGCTGGATTCCGATCTGCATGAGCTCCCGTACCGAATGTTGCGTGGGCTTGGTCTTGAGCTCGGCGGTCGCCGCGATGAACGGCACCAGCGTCAGGTGAATGAAGAGGGTGTTCTCGCGCCCCACTTCCTGGCGGAATTGCCGGATGGCCTCGAGGAACGGCAGCGATTCGATGTCGCCGACCGTGCCGCCGATTTCGGTGATCACCACATCGTGGTCGGGCGCCAGCCGGCGGATCGCGCCCTTGATCTCGTCGGTGATGTGCGGGATCACCTGCACCGTGGAGCCGAGGTACTCGCCCTTTCGCTCCTTGCGGATCACCGAGTAGTAGATGCCGCCGGTGGTGGCGTTCGACGAGCGCGACGTGTTCTCGTCGATGAAGCGCTCGTAGTGGCCGAGGTCCAGGTCGGTTTCCGCGCCATCTTCGGTGACGAAGCACTCGCCGTGCTGATAGGGATTCATGGTGCCCGGGTCGACGTTGAGGTACGGGTCGAGCTTCATCGCCGCCACGCTGATTCCCCGACT
>DATNDQ010000210.1:0-55361 GCA_035553475.1 Gemmatimonadales bacterium | reverse complement strand
GGGCTGGTCGCGTCAATGGTCCTGCGCTGCGACGACTGCGTGACCTACCACGTCATCCGGTGCCGGGAAGAAGGGGTCAGTGACGCCGAGTTCCAGGATGCCTTCGCGGTCGCGCTGGTGGTGGGCGGGTCCATCGTGATTCCGCACCTCCGCCGCGCCGTCGCCCGGCTGGAAGAGCTCCCACCCGCGTGAACCTCTGGGCCAGGGCGCTCGAGATGGCCCGTGCGGGCGCGCGGGGGGCGTTGGCCACGATCGCCGATACCTCGGGGTCCACGCCCGTGCCCGCCGGCGTGAAGATGCTGATCGGTGAGACGGATCGAATGGCAGGCTCGATCGGCGGTGGCTGCGTGGAGGGGGATGTCATCCAGGTAGCGATCGACGCCCAACGGTCCGGGCATCCGGCGCTGGTCACGCACCACCTGAACGCCGACCTCGCCGGGGACGTCGGGCTCTCCTGCGGCGGCACCGTACGGATTTTCGTCGAACCGCTTTCGACAGACCCGAGATATGTGGCGGCGCTCGCGGCCGCGGCCAGCGCCACGCTCGGGGAAGTGACCACCGCCGTCGACTGGGCGAACGGGCCGCAGAAGACCTTTGCGTCCGTGCCTGCCGTACCATCCCTCGTTGCGGACGCCCACCTCTCGGATGACGAACGCTTTGTGGTCGAGCGCCTGGTGCCGGCGCCTCGGCTCCTGGTGTTTGGAGCCGGGCACGTGGGCGCCGCCATTGCCCGTGCGGCGGGTGCCGCCGGGTTCCGGGTGACGATCACCGACGATCGCCCCGAATTCGCCGATGCCGCCCGCTTTCCGGGACTCGACGTCCACGCCCTGTCGCCAGATCGAGTGTTGAGAGAGTTCGCGCCGGGGCCCGCCGACGCCGTCGTCGTCGCGACGCGCGGCCACCGAAACGACGCGGAGATCCTGGACCGGCTGGCGCGGATGACGGTCGGGTATGTGGGCTTGCTGGGCAGTGCCCGGAAGCGCGCGGTGATCCTGAAAGCCCTCGGTGCGGCCGGCGCACCGGCTGACGCGCTGGCGGCGGTCCGGGTGCCGGTGGGGCTGGAGATCGGAGCGGTGACGCCCGAGGAGATCGCGGTGAGCGTGACCGCTGAGCTGATCGCCTGGCGGCGTTTGCCGCCTACCGGACCCGGTCGAGGAGCTTGAGCAGGGAGTCCGGCGCGAGAGGTCCGGAGATCCGAACCTGCAGCCGCCCTACCGCTTTCTGGAGTGGATTTTGGGCGTATCCGGACGCCATCGCCCCCGCGGCCGAGTCCAGGGGCGACTGCAGCAGCTGAATGATGGTCCCCGCTACGTCCTGCTCTACCATCACCTCATTTGGCACCTTGGGATTCTGAAGGATGTCGCGTACCGGGATGCCCGGAATACGGGCAACGTCGGTGCCCAGAGCCCTCCGTGCGGGCTCGGCGGCAATCGCGGTCCACGTCGTTCCGATGGCACGGCGTTCAGCCAACCCCACCGCCATGTCCGCGTTGCTCGCAGTCTGCGGCGCTGCCGGGGACGGCGTGATGGCAACGGTTGCAGGGGGGATGGGTGCGGGGGCCGCGCCCCGGAGGGCAGGACGTCCGGCGTTCTCGATCACCCCAGGCTTCACGACGGGGACGACGCTCGTTTCCGCTTCGACGGCGAGCGTCCGAGACTGGAGCGCGGCAGAATCCTGGCTGGTTTTCGCCGCCTGATGACGAGCCGCGGGTGTGCGATTCAACGCCTCCGGAGCGGCAGCGTCCCGGCCCGATGCGGAGGCCGACGAATCGGCGGGAACCGCGGCCGCGATCTGCTTCGTTTCATCTGCCGCATATCTGGCGGTCTGCGGCGTCGGCCTCAGCAGCCATCCGGTAAGGAACGCCGCGGCGATGGACGCGGCCCACGCAGCAGGGACCGCAAACCGGGGCCGGCGACGCCGCGATTGCACAGGCGCGGGAGCCGGGCGGTGCGTGTGACCGGCGGGAAGCTCCGCGAGCGTGAGGAGCCGGTCGGCCCGCTCGATGAGTCCACGCTCCTCCGCGAGTCGATCCCGGCAGGGGGCGCACTCGGCCAGATGAGTCTCGAGCTGGGCGCGCTCCGCGCCGGGCAGCTCGCCGTCCAAATAGGCATGAAGGGTGCCTTCGTCAACGTGCGACACGGACGTCCTCACTTCCCGATCCATAGGCTTCGACCAGACGGCGGCGCGCGCGTGCCAGCGTGGTGCCGACGGCGGTGCGGGCGAGCCCGGTCTGCGCCGCGATCTCGTCGTACGAGAGTCCGGCATCCCAGAGGAGCAACACTTCGCGGTCCCGTGGGGTCAGCAGATCCAGGGCCTCACGCACCCGGCGCCGGCGTGCCTCGTCATCGAGGATCTCTTCAGGTGAAGGCCGATGGTCCTGCGGCTCCGCGGCGAGCAGCGTGAGGTGCCGGCGCTCGCGCGCCGCCTTGCGGGCCTCATCACGCGCCATGTTTGCGGCCACGACAAACAGCCAGCCCCGTGGGTTCTCGGGACGGTGCGCCAACGCGCGAGAGAACGCCTCCTGCGCGAGGTCCTCCGCCCGTTCGGCGTCCCATACCTTGCGGTACAGGAAGCGCACCAGGGCGGGGTAGGTGGTGCGATAAACGTCCGCGAGATCGTCCGGCATCGACGCTCAGGGGCCAGGGTGGCGCAGCCAACCAACAGGAGTTGTGAGACACCTAGAGAGACGCCGGCCGGGCCGGCAGTTGCACACTACCCCGCGGCGCACTGGTTGGCGCCGGCCTCCAGGATGTCGATGTCGGCGTCCGAAAGCTCCAGGAGGCCGAGGTTGGCGAGTTTGATGGTGCGGTAAGTCTCAGGGGGAGGCGGAGTTCGAGATACCCAGTCCAGGAATTCCCGTTCGGTGGGCATGGCGAGCGCCGTGTTTTCCTCGCGCAGGACATCCAGGGTCCGAGAGATGGACCGGTCTCCGGACCGCTCGCTTTCGGACGAGTAGTGCCCCGGGAGGATGAGGCGATCGGCTGGCCAGCTGCGCGAACGCTCGAGGGTCTTCCAGAGGATCGGTGCCCACTCGTCGGCACGACCGCCCAGATCGGGGCGGCCCAGGGAGCGGACGAAGATGAAATCCCCGGTGAAGGCGGGGCCTCCGGCAGTCACCAGTGTCATGCTGCCGAGTGTGTGCCCGGGAGTGTGCTCCACCCGGAGATTGGTGTTGCCGAAGGCGATCACGTCTCCGTCGCCGACGGCGTTCACATCCATCCGGGCCGGGGTGCCGTCGTAGGGAGAGCGGGTGTCGGCTTCGTGCAGGAAGTAGGGAACTCCCCAGCGCTTCGCCGCCATCCGGGCGCCGCTCACATAGTCGGCGTGTGCGTGGGTGTCGATCACCGCGCGGGGCGCCAGTCGCTCAGCTTTGAAAATCGCCTCGTACGGTTCGAGGTGGCGAGCGGCGTCAATGACGACGGCCTCACCGTCTGAACCGAGGACGTAACTCAGCGCCCCTTTGCCCACCCGATCGAGCTGTATCAGGTGCGAGAGCCCCGAGGGTGCGGGCAGGGCGCGTGGGATGAGCACCTGCTCCCAGGCCGCCATGCCGCCGGTCACGGAGAACGCGGTGACACCATGCTCCATCAGGAAGCGCGTGGCGCGCTGGCTCGAGTTGCCATGCCCGCAGATGACGGCGATGGGGGCACCGGTGTCGAGGCCGAGGCCGTCCAGCGTGGGCATGGCGTAGAGCGTCGAGCCCTTGAGGTTCTTGAACGCAAGCTTCTCACCCAGCGTCACCCGGCCCGCGGTGAGGCGCTCGGGGGCACGGACGTCCAGGACCTGGACCGGCTCGCCCGAGTCGAGGCGGCGAGCGAGATCTTCCGGTGCGAGCTGAGGAACAGCTGGATGGGTCACGCGCATATTGTCGCGGGAGGGGGCCCGAAATGCAACCACCTCCCGGATCGTCTGCGGTTGCGGCATCTAGTTGAGCGGGACGGTGGCTCCCACCATCAGCGAGGTGACGGACAGGGGCTGGTCGTGCCCCGCGCGCTGCTTTGCCAGAATGATGTGACTGAGCTCGAGACGCCCGTTCCAGGCGCCTGCGAGTCTGAACTCGTAGCCTCCCTGGACGCTCAACCCCGTAGCGCCGGTCATCGGTTTCCTGGTGGATTTCCTGGCCACCTCGACGAGACCGGTTCCGCCATACCAACCGCCGCCCAGGCCGAGGTTGAGGTGCGTTGCGAGCGCACCGGTCGCTAGGGTGAAGCCGTTGAAGTGAGTCCGGTGCAACTCCAGCCCCGGTTCGAGCGTGAGCCGATCTGTCAGGGGGACGGCCACGAAAAACGCCGGGGGGGAGACGAAGTTGGGCCCCTGGGTTCCGGCACCGGGCAAGGACAACTGCAGCTGGTCCACGCCGCCGGGCACGCGTTGATCACTCAGGCCGCCCGCAATCCCCAGCCGTACCCCCCTGTGCGGGGGACGGGTCTGGACGCCGGCGGGGTTCCGCCGGCCACTCACGGGCGCGGTGAATCCAAGCATGAGCGAGTAGGCGTTCTGCGCCACGCCGGTTCTGGTCTTCCCCCAGAATTGTACCTGAGCTTCGGCTCTTCCATCGATGACGCCGGTGAGATGGAAACGAGCGCCCAGGCCCGCCTGGGCTCCGAGGTTGTACCCTGACGTATTGGTCACTCCGTTGCCATATCCCTCCCGGACGAGGATGCCGCCTATCGCTCCGTAGAATGTCGAGGTGACGAGATAGTCCCCCCGGAGGCCCAACTGGAAGTGCGTATTCCAGAATCCGACGGAACCCAATAGTCCCAACGTGATTGACGGTTCGAGGGCCAGCCGCCCGGATACGGGCACAATCAGGTATAGGGACGGGGGCGTGGGGAGGGGGGTGCCGTCCGAGAAGCCGGGAAGATGCAGCTCAGAGTCGAAGAACTTCGTGCCCGGATACTTGAAGTACGTGAACCCCCCTTGGAGACCAAGGGCAGTCGGGCCCCATTGTTGGGCCGCGAGCTGGAGTGGAGCGAGCAGGGCGAGTGCTGCAAGGGGCGCCACGAATCGATTTGTCATGCTCGGGATATTCGGACTTGGGCGTCACTGGGGTGTCACCCCAAGACGCAACGGCCCCCGCGAGACGCGGAGGCCGTTGGCGGTCTGTGAAGCGAGAGTTGTTACTTGAGGGGCATCATCATGCCGAAGTTCAATCCCAACACGGACGCCGGGATTCCCAAGCCGAAGCTCGTCCGCCGCTTGGCATTCACGCCATAGGAGAGCTCGAAGCGGCCCCGCAGCGCCCCCGCGAGGTGGAAGCGGTAGCCCCACCCCGCCGTGACGCCGGTGATGCCTTCATACTTTCCACCGGACACCCTGAGGAAGTGGACGTTGGGACCAAGCGCGGCATACCACCGCGTGCCGAAGGCCAGGTCGGCCCGGGGCGCCAGCTGAAAGCTCGTGATGTGACTGCTCGCGAGATCGAGGTTCACCCAGTCGAAGCCCGCTTCCAGCGCCACCCGGTCCGCCAGCGGGAAAATTCCGAAGAGCGTCGCTGCTCCCGGGACCGCGAGGATGCCGGGGATCGAGGCTGACCCGGCGCCGGGGAACGAAAGCACCGTGAAGTCCGGTCCCTGGGTGAGGTGGACATTCGAGTATCCCGCCGAAACGCCGAGCTCAGGCGTCCAGCCACCCGCATTCGGAGTCCGTGATTCCGAGCGGCGCGCGCCCCTGGCGGCGCGTGGCTCCGACAGCGGAGCCGAGACGCCGAAGAGCACGGAATAGAGGTTGAATGGAATCTGCTGAGCTGCCTTTGCCACCGTGACGGCCTGCAGCTCGATCCGGCCATTCAGGCGGGGACCCAGGTGGAGACGGTAACCAGCCGCGGCCTCGAGCCCGAACTGGAAGTGGGCATAATGCGCGGTGGACCCCGGTGAGCCGCCGGTGTAGCGGGTATAGCCGCCGAGGGCGCCATAAATGGCCGGGGTGATGGCGTAGTCCAGGCGCACGCTCACTCCCGCGAGGGTGGGGAACGACCCGCCGACCGAGATCTGACTCTCCTGCTGGACGAAGCTCAACCCGGGCTCGATGGCCATCTTGTCACCGACCGGGAAGATGGCGTATGCCGCGGTGGCCGTCGGATAGACCCCGATGATCGTGGCCGACGGGATTGAGTAGCTGTCAAAGCGGGAGCCACCAAAGGACGATCCGGTTGCTTTCAACCTGGTGTACCCGCCCTGAATGCCGAATTCCTGATCCCAGCTCTGTTGGGCAACCGCCGGGGCAGCCAGGAGGAGGCTACCTACAGCCAGCAGATGGACCTTATGCACACGTCCCTCACGTGGTGAGAAGTGGAACAACTGTTGCGAATTGGTCCAAAATGCGCAACGGCCCCGGTGGGGGGGCCGTTGGCACTTCGTGGATTCGGTCCGTTAAGGGCTACTTGAGAGGCATCATCATGCCGACGTTCACGCCAAAGGCCGACGTGGGGGGCTGGGCGCCACCCAGGACCGAGCCGAACCGACGCTTGGCGTTGATGCCGTAAGACGCTTCGACCCGGCCGTTGAGGGCTCCGCTCAGGTGGAAACGGTACCCCCACGCCGCGGCGATCCCGCTGACGGCGGTGAGCGCCTTTGTGTTCCCCGAATTGCGGACGAAATGGAACTGGGGGCCGAGCGCGCCGTACCACCGGCTGCCGAAGGCCAGGTCGGCCCGCGGGGCGAGCTGGAACGACGCGATCGTCTGGCTTCCCGCTCTGAGGTTCTGCGCGTCGACGCCTACTTCGGCGGCGAGACGATCGTTCAACGGGAAGATTCCGAAGAGGGACGGAGCGGACGGCGCCGCGGCAAGCCCGTTGAACGACGACGCGCCGGCACCCGGGAATGAGAAAGTGGTGAAGTCAGGACCGCCAACCACGTGCACGTTGGTGTATCCGGCCGAGACGCCGAGCTCAGGCATCCAGGCGCCGTGCGACGCGGCCGGTGCCGCGCCCCGGCGGTTGCCGGCGGCAGGCTTCTCGGAGAGCGGGGTGGAGACGCCAAAGAGCAGGGAGTAGACGTTGAACGGCGGCGCCACGCTCTGCTTCTTGACCGTGATGGCTTGCACTTCGATACGGCCGTTCAGCCGGGGACCCAGATGCAGCCGGTACCCCGCCGCGGCCTCGAGGCCGAATTGGAAGTGAGGCGTGCCCGGGGGCAACGAGGCCGAGAAGCCGGACACGTACCGGCTGTACAGACCCAGGGCCCCGTAGAACTGCCGGGTGACGGCGTAGTCCGCGCGCAGGCTGAGCATCGCGAGGTTGGGGGCAGGCCCACCGGCGAGGCCCGTCTGTTGGACGAAGGTCAATCCGGGCTCGATCGCAATCTTGTCCCCGACCGGGAAAATCGCGAAGGTCGCGTTGGTGGTGGGGAAGACGGTAATGATCGAAGACATCGGGAGGCCGTAGACGTCGATCAGGCTGTTCGAGCCAGGGAGGCCGGTCAGCTTGAAACGGCTGAACCCGCCCTGAATTCCGAACTCGGTGTCCCAGTTCTGTTGGGCAGCAGCCGGAGCCGCCAGGAGGAGGCTACCCAAGGCCAGCAGATGGAGCTTTCTCACACGTCCCTCGCGTGAAGTAAGTGGTCCGGAGGCCGAAGGCCCCCGGGCGTACGGTGGCGAGACGATGCGCTTGGAGGGGGGCTTCGGCTGTGCGCCATATCACCGGGGGAGTGTGAAGGAGGACAGGACTCCCGCTGGCGCTGGGGTTCTGGTACATTGTGAATGTGTTCACAAGCACCCTGTATTCCTTCGGAGGAAGCGACCGATGCGTTTGACTGCTCTGGCCGTGCTCGTGGCGCTGGGCGCCGCGGCGTGCGGTGGTGACAAGAATGCCAACGCGGCTCCCGCGGCGGCGACCCCCGCGGCGACCCCTGCCGCGACGACCACCTCGGCGGCTCCGGCCGGTCCCGTGGTCGAAGTGAAGATGACGGGCAACGGCACCAGCCAGGCGTCGTTCGAGCCCAAGACCCTGACCATCGCCCCCGGCACCACGGTCCGGTTCGTCAACGTGGTCGGTGGCCCGCACAACATTTCGTTCTTCAAGGATTCGATCCCGGCCGGCGCCGAGGCGGTCTTGAACGCCGCCATGGCCAACCGGATCGACAACCTCGAAGGCTCCCTGCTCGTGAACGCCAACGATCACTATGACATTTCGTTCGCCGGCGCTCCCGAAGGTGTCTACAAGGGCTTCTGCCTGCCCCACCAGGCGCTGGGCATGAAGATCGCGATCACGGTCAAGAAGTAAGGAAGCGCAGTCTGGAACGGCATCGGCCCCGGGGGATTCCCTCGGGGCCGGTGTATTATTGAGGTCCGATGAACGCCCTCTTCGCCCTGCCGCTGTGGTTCTGGATCGTCGCCGTCGCCCGGGATGTCCCGCCCGCGGTGGCCGCGTTGCCGAAGGCGCACGTCACGGCGTCACGCGACGGGCTCCTCATCGTCGATCTTCGTTCCGTGAGTCTCCCCGCGCACGCCATGCATCACATGGTGCTGCAGCCGCCGGTATCCCGGATCGAAATCCCGTCCGGAGGGGCCGTGTACGGCTTCCGGGTGGAAGTCGTGGACTCCCTCGGCCACGAGCTGCCCAAGTCCCTGATTCACCACTTCAACGTGATCGATCCGGAAGCACGGGAGCTCTTTGTCCCCATCTCCCATCGCCTGCTGGCGGCCGGGAGCGAGACCGGCGAACAGCGGGTTCCCTGGCTCCTCTTCGGGCATCCGGTACAGGCGGGGCAGACGCTGATCGTCAGCGCGATGCTCGAGAATCCGACCGCCATGGCATACCCTGACGCCCGGGTGCGCCTGGTTCTCGATTACACACCCAAGGGCCGCCCCTGGCCGTTTTTCCACGCCTATACCTGGCAAATGGACGTGCTCTTCCCGGTGGGGGACAAATCATTCGATTTGCCGCCGGGACACTCGGAGCGCTGGTACGAGGGGAGCCCGGCCATCCCCGGGAATATCGTCGCCATCGGCGGGCACCTGCACGACTACGGAACCGATCTTGAGTTCAAGGACATGACGTCGGGGAAGGTGATCTGGCGAGGGAAGCCGCAGACGGATGCGGCGGGGCACATCGTCAAGATTCCGATTGGCAAGCTGTACGGGCTCCTGCACCTCGGCGCGCACATCGAGCCATCGCACCGCTACCGGTTGACGGTGCGCTACGACAACCCGACGGGGCAAACGATTCCGAATGGCGGGATGGGCGTCGTCGGCGGGCTCTTCACCCCGGACCGGCATGCGGTGTGGCCCCAGGTGGACCAGCACGACTCACTGTACCAGGCGGATCTCCGGCAGGCCCTCCGCCTCGTGCCGGGCGCTGCGCGTCAGGTCGGTGATTCGGGGGCGGCGGCCATGCCCTCGATGCCCATGTAAGGCGGCAGCTCCTCCACCGGCACCTTCTGCAGCTGCATCACCGCGAGCATCACTCCCGCCAGTATCAGCCCCGACAGTGCATCCATGGCGTAGTGGAATTGCCCGTAGACCACGGCCAGGACGAGCCCCACCGTAAACGGGGCGAGCACGAGGCCGAGCTTCCGCCAGTGACGCCATGCCATTCCCGTAGCGACGACCGACGCCGCGACGTGCGACGAGGGGAACGCCGCACCCCATGAATCCCCGCGATCGAGGAGCCACTGCGCGAGCCGGGCGGGGGTGACTTCAGTGGCGGCGTTGTGGGCCAGGGCGAAGGCGTACCGGGGTCCGGCGACGGGGAAGAAGAGGAAAATGACGTAACAGATGAAGAACGTCACGGTGATGGCGAAGATCGTTTGACGGGCCGCGATTCGCTTGCCGACGACCCAGAGACCCGCGGGCGCGGCGAAGAGCATCGCGTAGAATGACAGATAGCACCAATGCACCAGCCAAGAGAACCACGCCACCGGCATCTCACGGATCCACCGGTATGACACCTCGGACCCGAAGGCGAGCACCTCGAGCCGCTGAATCAGGACGTCGTTATGGAATCCCGCGTTCACCGTGAGGATACCGACTTCACCGTAGAGTCCGGCCAGGAGGAACATCGGGTACCACTCGCCCCAGAACCGCGCACTGCCTCCACGGACGCGTGCCGATGGCGCGACACAGATCAACCCGGCCATCAGGACGTGGGCCACGACCAGCCAACCCCAGCCGGCCACGCCGCTGGCGTCACGCGTGAGCGCGATGGACGCGGCGCCCACATAGCAGGCGCACGCCCAGTCGATGGGGAGCCAGTTTTTCGTGAAGGACCGGTATCCGGTCACAGCCAACGCTCCGTCTTGTACCAGTTCACCGCCCGCGCCAGACCGGCGACGAGGTCCGTCTGCGGACGCCACCCGGTGTCCTGCGTGAGCTGGTCGGCGCGGCACGTCCAGGCGGGAGCCAGAAACTCGTTCGCCTTGTCCGCCGTGAGTATGGTCGCCCGGCCGAAGAGTCCGGCGAACGACCCGATGGCCCACAAGAGGCCCCGAGCCACTAGCGCCGGCACGGGCAGAACGATGGGAATCTTGCCGACGGCGCGTCCGATGGCCAGCACGAGGGACCGGCTGGTGTGGATCTCCGGATGACACGCGTAATACGTCCGGCCAGGGGCCGCGGCGTGGGTTCCGGCGGCGATGAGTGCCTGCGCCAGATCTCCCGCGTAAATGACGGACAATTCCTGGCCGCCGTCGCCGAAGACCGCGCCGATTCCCATCCGGGCCAGCCGGAAGAGCTTCAGTGTTTCGGTGTCCCGCTCGCCATACACCACCGGAGGGCGGACGATAGTCCAGGGGCCACGGCCTTTCCGCACCACTTCTTCTGCGGCCAGCTTGCTCCGGCCATAGTCGGTCACCGGCGCCGGCGGCGCGGACTCGGTCGCAGGCGCACCACGCGGGTTTGGTCCGCCGGCCGCCTGGGAGGAGACCAGCACCAGTCGCGGCCGCCGGGGCGCACCCTCGGCCGCTGCCTGGACCAGCTTGGTCCCATCACAGTTACCAGCGAGGAATTCGTCGAAGTTGCGAGCGGCGATGAGGCCGGCGACGTGATACACGACGTCGGCGTCGGCGCAGCCATCAGCGAGCGCCCGGGGGTCCCGCAGGTCTCCCCGCACGATGCGGACGTCAGTCCAGCCGAGGGCCTGCGCTTTGGCGGGGGAGCGGACGAGACAGGTGACACGGTCGCCGCGGGCGCGGAGCGCCTGCACGAGGTGGGCACCGACGAATCCGGTCCCCCCCGTCACGAACGCGTTCACAGCTTGCGATCGTAGATCCGGTAGGTCTTGTAGACGCGGAAGCCGAGACGGAGGAGACCGTTGTTCATCGCGGGGTTGTCTTCGAGGATCCACCCGCCTTCGCCCCAGTTGTAGCCCTTCGCGGTGCCTTTGGTCCAGATCCAGTGGTACATGAGCGCGTCCACCCCGGTCCCGCGATACTCGGCCAGAGCGCCGAGGAGCAGGATGCGGAGTCGAGAGATCTTTCGCGCGGCCCAGAGGATTTTCACGATGCCGGGGATCAGCCCGCCCGAAGGGTTTTTCTTCAGGGCCACATTCATGTCTGGGAGCGCCACCGCGAACCCGATGACCCTGCCCTCGCGCTCGGCGAAGCAGATGAGGTCGGGCACCACGACGGGCTTGAGTTGCTTGGCCAGATGATCGATCTCCGCGTCGGTCATCGGCACGAAGCCCCAGTTCTTCTCCCAGGCCTCGTTGTACAGCTTCTTGATGATCTCCACTTCGTCCTTGAAGCGCTTCATGTTGAAGCTGCGGAGCGTGATGCCTTTGCGCTTGGCGACCACCTCGGCCGCGCGCAGGATGCGCTCGGGAGGCTTGGTGGTGGTGCTTTCGTAGACGAGGAGGTCCTTGGCCTTCGTGAACCCCGCCTTCTCCGTCATCGTGACGTAGTCGCGATGGTTGTGCGGCATCATCAGGGTGGGAGGCGTATCGAAGCCGTCCACCAGGAGACCGCACTCGTCATTGACCGAGGGGCTCATCGGGCCACGGAGCGTATCGAATCCCTTGCCCTTCACCCAGGCCGCCGCTGCGTCGAACAGGGCATTGGCGACCGCCTGATCACTCACGCACTCGAAGAAGCCGTAGAAGCCGACCTTGTCGTTGTGCTCTTTGTTGTGCGCGTCGTTCTTGATGGCGGCGATGCGCCCGACGACCTTGTTCCCGTCCCAGGCCAGGAAATACTCGGCCTCGGCGTGAAGGAAAAAGGGGTTCTTTTCTTTGGAGAGGAGCGTCCGGACGTCCATCCGGAGCTGGGGGACCCAGAGCGGATCGCCCTTGTAGAGGTCGTACGGAAATGCAACAAACCGGTCGAAGTCGCGCCCGTCTTTCACGGGCGCGACCCGAACCGGACTCAAATGACTCCCAGCTCTTTCCCGAGCTCGGCGAAGATGCCGAGCGCCTTGTCGATCTGCTCCGGGGTGTGGGTCGCCATGAGGCTGGTGCGCAGCCGGCACTGGGACGGCGGCACCGCGGGCGGCACCACGGGGTTGGTGAAGACGCCGGCGTCGAAGAGCTTCCGCCAGAAGAGGAAGGTCTTCTCGAGCGGGCCGATGAGCACCGGCACGATCGGGGTCTCCGTCGGACCGATGTCGAAGCCCAGGTTGCGGAGCCCGTCCTGGAGATGGCGGGTGTTCTTCCACAACTGGGTACGGCGCTGCGGCTCCTGCTGGAGGACGTGCAACGCGGCCAGGACCCCGGCGGTGTTCGCGGGGGGCAGGGCGGCGGTGAAGATCATGGGACGGGCATGGTGACGGAGGTAGTGGATCACCGACTCGGAGCCCGCGGCAAAACCGCCGATGGAGGCGAGGGATTTCGAGAAGGTCCCCACGATGAGGTCGACTTCGTCGACCACGCCGTGGTGGGCCGCCGTGCCGTCGCCCTTGGGGCCGAGCACGCCGACCGAGTGCGCATCGTCCACGGCCAAGGCCGCCCCGTACTTCTGCGTCACCTTGAGCAGATTGGGGAGGTCGGCGATGTCCCCTTCCATCGAGTACACGCCGTCCACGATCACCATGGTGCCGGTGCCTTCAGGCACCCGCTGCAACTTGCGCTCGAGGCTGCCGAGGTCGCCGTGGTTGAAGCGAACCGTCTCGCCCTGTGACATCTTGGCGCCGTCCACGATGGACGCGTGGTCGAGCTTGTCGAGGAACACCATGTCTCCCCGCCCGACCAGCCCCGAGATCAATCCCAGGTTCGCTTGATAGCCGGTTGAGAAGACCAGGCAAGATTCTTTCCCGAAGAACTCGGCGAGCTCGAGCTCGAGCTGCTCGTGCAGGTCGAGGGTGCCGTTCAGGAACCGGGAGCCGGTGCACCCCGAGCCGTACCGCTCCAGCGCACTCTTGGCGGCGGCGAGGACCTCCGGATGATGGGTGAGCCCCAGGTAGTTGTTGGAGCCCATCATGATCCGCGGCTTCCCCTCGATCACCACGGTGGTGTCTTCGGAGTGGGAAATCGGCTTGAAATACGGGTACAGCCCCGCGGCCTGGACTTCGCGCGCGCGGGTGAAGGACTTGCACTTGTCGAACAACGCGGCGTGCTGGAGGGTTTGGCTGCCCACAGGGCCTCGTCAGTGAGTAAGAGGAATGGCGGCTACAGATTACCCCGCCGCCGGGGATTGCGCAAGGTCACACCCCGTCACGAGTTAGCACACGTCGTCACGCGTACGTAACTTCTTCCAATCGTGTTTCGCTTCCGTGGGACCTTCCTCCTGTTCGCATTCGCGACGAGTCCCCTGGTCGCGACACTCGCCGCTCAGGGGCCTGCCCCCTATCGCGTGGGGTGGTACGACGCGGTTTCCATCGGCGCCGGCGGCGTGCTGGCCGCGCTTCCCATCGCCTTGCATCTCCCTTCAGGCTCGGCGCCTTGCGCACCGTGCGATCCGAACTCAGTGTGGGGTATCGATCGCGTAGCGATTCATCAGCCTGATCGCGCCGCCGATCGGGCTTCCACACTGTTGCTGCTCGCTGCCGGTGGTGCCGCGGGTCTGGGTACCATCTGGGGGCAGGACCGCCGGGAAGCCTTCGGCAATGCCGTGGTATTCGCCGATGCGATCACCTGGGCAGCGGCCGCCGATCAGTGGGTAAAAGTCACGGTCCACCGCAGTCGGCCCATCCTGTACACCGGCGCCGCACCGGAGGCCGCGAATATTCGCGACAACCGTGAATCGTTCCCATCGGGCCACGCGGAGCTGGCCTTCGCGGCCGCCACTGCGTACACCGTGATCGCCCGTCGCCGCCACCTTCCGCACGCCACCCGCAACGCCGTCCTCCTGTACACCGCGGCCGCGATTGTGGGCACCCTGCGCGTCACGGCGGCCCGACACTTCCCGACGGACGTGCTCGGTGGCGCCGTTCTGGGATCCGCGGTCAGCTGGGCCGCGGTCACGGTGCATCCATGAGCGCGCCACACGCGCCGGCGCTGCCGCGCGTCATGCGGCTTCGGGACGTCGTGCTCTTCAACGTCACGGCGATCGTGGGTCTCCGGTGGTTGACCACCGCGAGCCAGTTCGGACCTTCGAGCCTGCTGCTGTGGTTCCTCGCGATGTTGATCTTCTTCCTGCCCTCGGCGCGCGCGGTCCGGGAGCTCACCGACCTGGATCCCCGGTCGGGTGGGATGTATCGCTGGGTGTGCCGGGCCTTCGGTCAGACGCACGGGTTCGTGGCGGGGTGGGGGTACTGGGTCAACAACCTTTTCTATTTCCCGTCGCTGCTCGTGTCGACCGCGGCCATCGCCGCCTATGCGGCGGGACCGCGCGGCGTGCACTGGGCCGACAACTCCTGGTTCGTCGGAGGCCTCGCCCTCGGCGGGCTCTGGCTCGCGATCTGGTTGAACATCGTGGGCCTGCGGATCGGCAAATGGCTCCAGAACATCGGCGGCTACACGACGTATGTGCCGGCCCTCTTCTTCGTCGGGTTCGCGCTTTGGGCGCTGGTGGTGCGGGGGAGCTCCACGACCTTCACGGTCCACGATCTGCTGCCTGCCCGATTTGACTTCACCCTCATCAATTTTTTCGCGACGATGACCTTCGCGTTCGCGGGACTCGAGCTGGCGCCCTCGCTCGGGGAAGAGATTCAGGACCCGGTGGCGACCCTGCGCCGGGGCGTGGTGGTCTCGGGGTTCGTCATCGTCGCCGTGTACCTGCTGGGGACGCTCGCGATGCTCGTGGCGCTGCCGGCGGCCACGATTTCCGTGACCAACGGCATGCCGCAGGCGGTGGCCGCCCTGGTGGATCGCGTCGGCGTCCCGGCGCTCGCGCCCGCGGCCGCGATCGTCGCGATTCTCCTCGCGGTGTCGAACATCGGCGGGGTCGGGGCCTGGCTGGCGGGGTCCGCGCGCCTGCCGTATGCGGCGGGTGTGGATCGCGCCCTCCCCGCCGCTTTCGGGCGGGTGCATCCGAAGTGGCAGACTCCCCATGTGGCGTTTCTGGTGCAGGGGGGACTGGCCAGCGTATTCATCGTGTGGGGGCTGTCGGGAGCGTCGGTTCGTGACGCTTACGTAACTCTGACCAGCACGACGATCATTCTCTTCTTCATTCCTTATCTATATATCTTCGCGGCCTACCTGAAGCTGCGGCGGGACCGGGGTCTGATGGGGCTCCTGACCGGGTGGGTGGGGATGGGAGCCGTTCTCCTTTCTATCGGGGTATCACTCGTACCCCCCGCCGTCGAACGCCCGATCGCGTTCGAGCTCAAGGTCGTGGGGGGCGTGATCGGGTTCATGATCATCGGGTGGGTGCTTGCCCACCAAGGGTCTGTGAGAAAGCCCACAGCCGTCGCACCGACTGCCGGTCTACCATAAGGATCTCCAGGAGGCGTTCCCAGATGCGTCGTCCGACTGCGAGCTACCTGCTCGCCGTGGTCCTTGTGTTCCCGGCCTTGGCGTCCGCCCAGTCCCGGATGACTCCGAAGTGGGAGATTCCCGGATTCGACTTCCGCCCGAATGGCGCGTACCGGAAGTGGGCGCGCCAGGTGGCCGCGACCCGCGCCGCCCTGCTGTCGGGGGGCCGGATGGCGCAGTTGAACGCTCCCGTCGCCGGCGGCATTCCCGCCCCGAGCTCGGCGGCCGTGTCCGGCACCCTGCACATCCCGGCCGTGCTTTTCCAGTTCAAGGGCGGGACGCTCCCACAGCCCGGCTTCGACACCGCGAGTTACAGCACGGTGCTGTTCGGCGCCTCTCCCCCCGCAGGCAATCCCTACACCGTCCGGACGTTCTACGAGCAGATGTCGAACGGACTGCTCAGCATGCAGGGGAATGCGCTCGGGTACGTCACGCTCGATTCCAGTGAGAACTACTACGCCGGCACGCCGGGGTCGTGCAGCGGGAGTCCCTTCGGCGGGACCCAGTGCAACGGCTTGTTCAGCAACACGGCGGTCCAGCACATGCAGAACGGATTGGTCGAATCGCTGCGCAAGGTCGACAGCCTCATCCACCCCGACTGGTCCAACTACGACTACGATGCGACCACCGGGGTGCTGAATCTGGTGATCTTCATTCAGCCGGCGCTGGATGGGGCCTGCGGGCCCCAAGGCGCCCCGTCCAACCATCTGTGGTCCCACCGCTTTTCCCTCCAAAGCGGCCCCTACACCACCAAGACGCCGTGGCCCCTTCATCCCGGGCAATTCCTGAAGATCTCCGACTACACGCTGCAAAGCGGGGTGGGCGGCCCGCTCGCGTGTGCGAGCGCTTCGACCATCATGCCCATCGGCACCGCGACGCACGAGACCGGGCACGCGTTCGGGCTTCCCGATCTCTACGACACGCAGGGGCTCTCCGAAGGCGTGGGCGAGTGGAGTCTGATGGGGAGCGGGAACTACACCG
This sequence comes from Gemmatimonadales bacterium, assembly GCA_035553475.1. Taxonomy (GTDB): domain Bacteria; phylum Gemmatimonadota; class Gemmatimonadetes; order Gemmatimonadales; family GWC2-71-9; genus 40CM-2-70-7. Next base: position 38,599 of record DATNDQ010000210.1, on the reverse strand, counting down.
AGCCGTACAGCCCGAGCCGGATGGACGTGTGGTCCCTGAGTCAGCTGGGCTGGGTGACGGTCGTTCCGCTCACCGGCGGCGGAGACTATTCGTTCGGCGCCGCTCCCACGTCGGACACGGCGTTCCTGGTTCGTCCGCGCGGCTCGAATCCGCGCGGCGAGTACTTCCTGCTCGAGAACCGGCAGGGAGTCGAGGCGGATTCAGCGATGATCCGCTTGCACTGCCTGGTGAGCGGCGCCGCGCCGACGTGCGGTGGCGGGATGCTGATCTGGCACATCGACTCGATCCTGGTCGCGCAGGACGGCTCCATTCACAGCTGCAACTGCGTGAACGTGGGCGGTCCGGGAACGATTCACGGCATCGCGGTGATGCAGGCGGATGGGGCCGGCGGTCTCGACGTCACTCCGGGAACCCCCGGATCGAATCGCGGAGATGCCGGCGATCCGTTCCCCGGGGTCACGAACAACCACACGTACGGCCCGCCGGTGGCGGTGATGAACTCCAGTGGCTCCTTCGTGGGGTTCACGGTGGACTCGATCACGCAGGTGACGCCGGGGGGCCAGATGTCGTTCGCGCTCCGTTTCGCGTCCCTCACGACGATCACCTCCAATGATCCGGTTGGAGCCGTGATTCAGCTGGACGGGGTTCCCCACAGCCGCATTCAGGTGCTGCTCGACAGCGGGTCGACGCACCTGATCGCGGTCGCGGATACCCAGGTGCGCGGCGACTCCATGGTGCGGTACATCTTCCAATCCTGGTCCGATGCCGGAGCAATTTCGCACAGCATCGTCGTGACCGGCAACACCGATTCGATTTCGGCCCAGCTCGCCCTCGGATTCCGGACCAAGGTCGTCGTGGACACCAACGGCTCGGTGACCACTGACCGGGACAGTGCGCTGACCGGCGCGTACATGATTCCCGGGACGACCGTGAACCTTGCGGAGCACTCCCATACCGGCTCGTTCTTCCTGGGCTGGGCGGGGGACACGAACACCACCGACAGCACCCTGCTGCTCACCCTCACCAAGCCCTACAGCGTGCATGCGCAGTTCTCGGCGCCCTTGCTGCTCGCGGCGGTGCAGCAGCAGCTGGTGCAGGGCTTCAGTCCCCTGACGTCGGCGCAGCGGAACTGGCTCGATCAGATCGGGAACAAGAACGGCGTGCTCGACGACGTGGGTGACTTCCTCGCCTGGGTCCGCCTGACACACGCCGTGCCCTCATCCGCGCCGGCGCCGGCCCCGCGAACCATGGCGGTGAAAGGAGGCCGGCCATGAAGCGGGTTTCTTCGAATCTCGTTCTCGCGGCGGCCCTCGCGATGCTCGCGTGCTCCAAAGGCACGCCGACGGGTCCGCAGCCCGGCACGCTGTCCGTTCAGCTGCAGACGCCGAACAGTGGTGCCGACGGTGCGATGCTGTTCACGTTGTCGGGACCGACCACGGTGACGAACGTGCGGGCGTCCAACGGGGACACGCTGTGGACCAGTGACTTCAGCAACATGACGACGAAGGTGGTCTTGACCGGGTCGATCGGGAGCGGCGTCATCCTCCGGTTCGACGTCCCGGATGTCAATCAGTACGGCCAATACCTCGCATCCATAAACCAGGTGGCCAACTCGTCGGACTATTCGCTGCGGAGTCTCACGAATTACGTGGCGTTCGTATCGAAGTGAGCGGAAGGGGACGGGGGCCCTCAGGCCGGTGGCTGGGTGACGCGAGTGAATTCCCGGTGGGCGTGTTCGGTCACGCGCCGGTCGAGGTCATGAAAGAGGGAGACGAGGCCGCGCGCATCGTCGGTCAGCGTGGTGGCGCCGCCCCCGGGCCCGCCCGCGCGCGAGCGCACGACGGGACGACCCAGCACCCGTTCCATTTCGCGCACCCGGGCCCAGGCGGTGCGGTAGCTCATCGCTGCGGCCTCGGCGCCTTCCTTGATGGATCCGGCTCGTTCAATAGCTTCGAGGAGGCGCGCCTCCGGAGCGCCGAGCAGGTAGCCGGCGGGGCGGGCGAGCCAGACGCGGGAATGGGCGGCGAGATCGCTGATCATTTGCCCTCCACTGCTGCGGACGGATCGAGCGACGGCGAACCGCTGTCCCAAAATGTGCGGGCCGAGTCCGGTGTCCGCCATACGGTTCCGGGGGCCGATTTCCCCGGGTTATCCTTTCATAGGTCCTCTATCTAGGTGACTGCCATGGGTATCCGCGTTCGACCCCATCCGCGCTCGGCGCTGGTCGCTTTGTGCGCGCTGACCCTCGTCGGCAGCTGCAGCAAGTCTCCGACGCAACCGAAGAACACCGTGGGCGGGGTGTCGATCACCCCCAGCCTCCTGCTGTTTGGCTCTCTGAATTCGACGCATCAGTTGTCCGCAACCGTGACGGATCAGTTGGGGAATCCCGTGTCCGGCGCGTCGGTGACCTGGAGCTCCACGAACATCACCGTGGCCTTCGTCTCCGGCGGCGGCCTGGTCACCGCGGTCGGGAATGGGTCGGCGAAGGTCGTCGCGACGAGCGGGACGGTGGCGGACAGCATTCCGGTCACCGTGTCCCAGGTCCCGGTGCAACTCACGAAGACCGGTGGGGACGCGCAGACCTACGCCACGAACGCGGTGTTGCCGCAGGCGCTGTCGGTCAAGGTCGTGGATTCGGGTGGCGCGGGCATCCCGGGCCAGACGGTGACGTTTGGCGTCGTGAGTGGTGGCGGGACGCTGGTGGGCACACCGCTCCCGACCGATGCGGGCGGCGTGACGTCGGCGTCCTGGAAGCTCGGCGCCACGGTGGGGGCGCAAACGTTGTCGGCGAACCGGTCTCCCGTGCCCGGCGTGACCTTCACCGCCACCGCTAATGCTCCGGGCACGCCGACCCAGATGGTGGCGCACTCGGTGCAGAGCCAGCCCGGGCTGGACACTTTCGCGGTCAATTTTCCGCCGTCGGTGGTCGTCAAAGATGCGGCGGGGCTACCGGTGTCCGGGGTAAGCGTGACGTTCGCGATCACTGCCGGGAGCGGGTCCCTGACTTCCGCCACGCCGACGACCGACGCGAACGGCGTCGCCACGGTGGGGTCGTGGAAGGTGTCGGACGGATCGAACACCGTCCGCGTGACCTCCGCGTCGCTGACCGCCGATACGGTCAACTTCAGCGCCACGGGGCAGACCCAGCAGTTCCAGATTCAGGTGGACTATGTGGTTCCGCCGAGCGCCAGCCGGAAGGCTGTGACGGATAGCGCGGCGGCCAAGTGGTCCCGGATCATCTATGGTGCATTGCCGTCGGTACCGGTGAACCTGGGAGCCGGGCAGTGCTTCAGTAACAAGTCGCCCGCGGTGGATTCCACCATCAACGGCGTGCTCATCTTCGTGGAGCTCGACTCGATCGATGGTCCGGGCAAGATCCTGGGCCAGGCGGGTCCCTGCATCATCCGGAGTGTGGGCCGGCTGCCGCTGGTCGGCATCGTACAGCTCGACACGGCCGACGTGGCGGGGCTCGAGAGCAGTGGCGAGTTCGGTGAAGTGATGACGCACGAGATGGGCCACATTCTCGGGTACGGGACCATCTGGGATCCCGGGGACCTCGATCTGCTCGTTGGGCCGGCGGCGAATGGCGGCACCGATCCGCACTTCATCGGGGCGCAAGCGACTCAGGCTTTCTATGGCATGGGAGGACTGAATTACACCGGCGGCGCGGTCGTGCCGGTCGAGAACACCGGCGGCCTGGGCACCGAGGATGGGCATTGGCGGGAGAGCGTGTTCCACACGGAGCTGATGACGGGCTTCCTGAATGGCGGCGTTACGAATCCGCTCAGTGTCCTGACCATCGCGTCGATGGGGGACATGGGGTACACGGTCAACTACGCGGCCGCGGACTCATATTCGCAGACGTTCTCGCTGCGGGCGCCGGGCAGCAGCGGCACACAGATACACCTGGTCAACGACATCATTCATGGGCCGGTGTACCTCCTCAGCCCCACCGGGCATGTTATGGGAGTTATTCAGAGGTAGACGGCTAGGGGGCAGGCAGGTACCGAGTCGTCCAGGCGCTAAGCGGGGAGCAGGAGGAAGGCGACAGGTTCGTCCTGTCACTGTCCGCTGCTCCCCGCTGTGCGTCTAGCCGGCCTGTCCTACCTGCCTGACCCCTGCCGACTATCTTACTGGTCGATTGGGGGCGGTAGCTCAGCTGGGAGAGCACCTGGTTTGCAAGCGCGGCCGCCCAGGCCCTGTTTTCGCTAAGTTGGCGTAGGGCCTCCAGATATTGCGGACGGGGTGCGAAGGCCCGAAAGGGTTTTCGCACCTTTTCCGTTTCCATTCGTAGACACGTTCGTAGACAATGTGCTCACCTGTCCGCTCGTGGCTCGATGGAGACCTTCACCGTTGCCCCGAGGGCTACGGCAATTCTGGCGATGGTTCGGATCCCAAGATTTTTGGTCTTTCCACTCTCGAGCTGCGCGATCGCCGATTGACTAATGCCGAGCGCGCGCGCCAACTGGCCCTGAGACAGGCCGTGCTGCATCCGCAGTCGGATCAGGTCATCCGTGACCCGCATCTGGGCTAGCTCCTCATCCACCAGGCGTCGAAGATCAGCATCCCTGGCTAACGTCTCGCCGAGGTAATCGGCGATTGGCGCCGGCCTTCGTGACCGAGTCATGGTCGTTGTCCGTTGGTTGAGGGTCCTGGGTATCTTGTACCCATAAGGCAGTTGTAATAAGATATATCTAATTAGACTGCGACAGGTAGGCACCTGCCGGGTCCCTAGGGCCGCATGTCGGAGTGCTTCGGGGGGAACCGGCGGCATGCCGAATGCGTATGCTACAGGGCAGGCGGATTCCGGACCGGTGGGTGTGATTGCCGTCACGCCAGCCACCGCGTACCTTCGCCACCTGTTAGGACGCTCTAAACCTTGGGGGAGCGGCATGTTCGGACGGAAGGAAGTCCTGGTCCAGATCGAAGCCAACCTGACGTGGGAGGTCGGCCGTGACGAGAGCGGCACCTACATCGGGATTTGTCGGCCGCTGAACATGAATGCGACGGGGGACACCTACGCCCAGTTCCTCGAGGCCGCCAACGAGACCACGGCCCTCCTCCTGGCCGACCTCTTCCAGGAGAACGAGCTCGAGACCTTCCTGCGGAAGCAGGGCTGGATCCCAGTCCCGCTGCCGGCGCCGGGGACGCATGTGCGCTTCGACGTGCCCTTCAACGTCCAGCGCCGCAATCGCATTGAAGATCTGAATCTCGTTCCGGCGTGATCACGGTCAGCCGTGACCAGGTGATCAATCGCCTGCGGGAGGCTGACTACTATTTCAAGAAGCGCGGTAAGCACACCGAGATCTGGCGGCAGAAGGCGACAGGACGCCGCGTCGCAGTTCCGCTTCGCAATGACCTCACCCTTACGATGGTCAAGACGATTTTCAGCGGGTCTGGACTGACATTCAGGGAGGTTGAGGCCTTCCTCCAGGTCTGCACGAAGGGATCCGCCTAGAACCGCAGTTGGAGCGCCAAGCGCCCCGCCGCCGATCGCGAGGTGGGGCGCTCTTCGCTCATGGAGTATCCTGAACCTCTCTGTCTTCCTGCTGAGGATTGTCCGCGAAGCCGTCGACCGGGCGAAACAGACGGGGTTTTACGCCCAGCTCGGTGCTCTTGAAGCAGTTGTCTTTGCTTGGGCTGCGATCGAGGCGCTGCTCAATGAGCAGGCATATATCGCGATCAATGTCTTCGGACACGGCGACGAAATCGTATACCACGCGCTCGAGCGTTCACGTCCTGCGTTTGATCGCGTCCAAGCGACACTGAGATATCTATACGGAAGCGCGCTCGACGATAGCCGCCAGCCCGCAGATCATCTAAAGCACCTGATCCGGCTCCGGAACGGTCTAGTGCACTACAAGTTTCGCGACCCCGACGTCGTGAAGACTCTAAACCAACTAGTGCAGCTAGGATACTTGAATGAGCCGTCGACGCCGTGGGACCAGCTGCCCATCGCATGGACCGGTCAGGTGAAGCCAGAGCTCGCCGTCTGGGCGTATCACACCGCCTGCGATACGGCAGTCGCGATCGCAGACCTCATGCCCGACGACGAACACCACCGTGAAGAAGCGAAGATCATTCGAGCCAACTTCGAACGGGAATTGGTATAGCGATTTATGTCCCCTGGCACTCCCCCCTAACGTTCGCCGCTCAATAGCCGCCCTTCACGACTCTAGCGGTTTCAATATGCAGGGTGCACATTCTGACCGCCCTAATGAGGAGTCGCCATGAAGTGGCAGACTGCGGCCCTAGCAGTGTTGGTCAGCGCCTGCGTGAATACCCAAGTAACTCCGTTGGCCGGACTCGACCCTCATCGCGCGCCAACGTGCCCACAAGCCGTGAAAGTCTTTGCGAGCATGCAGGGCGTCGATACGCCATATGTCGAACTTGCCTACCTCCACTCGAGCGCCACGGATCCAGTCGCCGACGAGAAGCTGATTGAGAGCATGAAAGAGAAGGCCGCCGAGATCGGCGCGAACGGCATTCTCTTCCGGGGGATCACTGAGACTGCCGGAGGCGTCGGCCTGGTGAGTAGCGCCTTCGAGAAGAAGCCCAGCGGAGAAGCAACCGCAATCTGGATGCCTAAGGATTCGGCGGCTTCGATGAAGACCTGCGCCGACTCCACCGGCAAATGAGGCGTCTCACCTTAAGGGCCTGGCTTACCCTCATCGTCGGCATTCTGCTGGCCGGCCCGCTGTCCGCACAGCGGCGCGGGGGCGGCTCCCACAGCCGCAGCTCCACCGGACGCGAACACGTGCGAGGCTACACGCGGAAAGACGGAAGGTATGTGGCGCCGTATCAGCGAAACTATCGGGGGGAAGGGCGCTCAACGCCCGCTCCGTCTCCTCGTCCCCCCGGGCGTTCTAACCTCCCTCGATCCGCGACCCCTCGCAGTGCCGCTCCCCGTAATTCCCATGTGACGCCCGCCCCTGGCGGCCGCGATTCCCGTGGTCGGATCAAGCGCAGCGCGCATGCCAAGGATGATTTCATGCGGCAGACCGGGCACCCGCACGGATGGCCTGGGCACGTGGTCGACCACATCAAGCCACTCGCATGCGGCGGCGCTGATGACCCGAGCAACATGCAATGGCAGACCGTGGCCGAAGGAAAGGCCAAGGACAAGGTCGAGCGGAAAGGATGTTGAGTGGGGTTGTGAAGCCCAATCGACACCATCCTAGGCGTCGCCGCGAGGGTGGCAAAGTAAGGGGCGGAGCTCTTCTACTCGCCCTACTCATACCTGTGGCAACTGCGGTCGGGCAGCAGCCCGCGCGGAATTGGCGCGCGGAGATTGCCCAGTGCCGCATTGCAAGCGAAACTATGCAGCAGTTGCGCCACTGCTTGGCGATCGACCGTAACTGGCCGGCGGAGTCGGTTGCAGTCATGACTGCAAGGTTCCACGCTCCCGTACGTCACCATCATCTAAAGGACCTGCGCGGATGCTATGCGGGCCTTCCGGATGACACGGATGTGGCTGAGGCCCAACTGGAGCGATGCCTGGTGGACCGGAACTGGGACGGAGCACAAGCTACGCTCACAGGTGCGCGATATGCTCTCTTTTTGGCCACGCTCCACCTCGCTAGGGCGCAGGGATCGACGTCCATTGAGGGAGTAAGGCCGATGGCTGAGTGCAACGCGCGCTCAGACGAGTTGACGTCGACGGCACTGGACGACGGCTACAGTCTCCTGGGGCCGGAATGCGAGACCGCTCCAACGGTCGCTCGGCTAGGGTGGGACGCTGCAGGACCGCTCGTGCGCACCATCGATCAATGCTACTCGCGATTCGATGATACTGATTGCAGGGCCGTCCGTGACTCCGTCCTGCTCATCGCACACTTCACCCATAGCGCGCGAGATGAATTTCTCTTGCCTGGCTATCGTCCCTAGAGAGGCCGGGATTCAGCGTTCCGTAAGAAGCAGACCGGCAACCAGAACAAGCATGACGACCACGGCCAACAGCAGACCTATGCGCCCCAGGTTGGGGCCAAATCGGCGGCCGCATCGAGGACAACTCACCGCATCGGCTGCGACAGCGGCTCCGCAACTAGGGCAGGGTGCGGCTTTCCGTTGGCGGCCCGTTACGTAGAGGCCGATGCCCCCAATGACCAGGGCCAGGATCGCGAGTTGTAGCAGGATGATGCTCATGGAGTACCGTCGTCTCCCCCCCCTCAATGGGTCCGAAGGCTCACACATATTCTGAACGGACACCCGGCTTCTAGCCGCGATGCCTCACGGCGTTCGTTTACGACCGGGGATGCTGTCGGGTTGGACATCACCGAAGTCGGGGATGCCAGTACTTAGGGCCTTCAGGCGTTGCAGAACGTTCAGCTCGTTCGCGCGCCAAATGGTGCCGTCCGCGAGCCTCGCAGTCCGAACATATGCGACGGCCGTAAAGACTTCTTCGCTGCCGTAGGATATCGTCCCATCCTCGCCGCTCTCGCCAGGGGGAAGGGGGCTCCAGTCGGCGCTGTTGTGCCCAGTCACCGTCCATCGCGAGCCGATGAGCCGCTCGTTGAAGGCATCGTACTTGAGAATTGCCACCTCAAAGGCGACCACCGGCTGGCTCCCTGTATTCTTCCACGTGAGGTTCTGCCGGAATCGCGTCCCGCCCTCCGTGTAACCGTTACTATATGAGAAGCCCGCCAGCTCGATCGTCGGACAGAGATTCAGGACGAGCGCGCGTCGCCCTGGATAGTTGGGCTCCCCACTTTGCGCCGCGACGGGGGCAGCCGCGAGAACGGCCAATAGCGGGATGAGTCGCAACGGGACTGACCGCATCCTTGTCCTCCAGGTATCGTGGATTCCCGGATTTCCTGCGCCCGGCTCGTAGTACAAATCCCAAACCATGCGCTTGGGTAAGACTATCGGGATTCTCCTAGAATAATGCGCACCAGCAGGCGCGGATATCCATGCAGCAGCACACAGGTCCACCTGGTCAGCGACATCATTCATGGACCGGTGTACGTCCTGAGCCCGTCGGGCGATGTCATGGGAGTTATTCAGCGATAGACGGTTAGGCGTCAGGCAGGTACCGAGTCGTCCAGGCGCTTAGCGGGGAGCAGGAGGAAGGCGACAGGTTCGTCCTGTCACTGTCCGCTGCTCCCCGCTGTGCGTCTGTGCGTCTAGCCGGCCTGTCCTTCAACTCTGACACCTGCCCACTATCTTACTGGTCGATTGGGGGCGGTAGCTCAGCTGGGAGAGCACCTGGTTTGCAACCAGGGGGTCAGGGGTTCGATCCCCCTCCGCTCCATGCCTCGAAGCGCCGGCCCTGTCGCGACTTCCGCGATGGGGCCGTTTTCGTCCCCGGTCAGGTGGTGTGAGTAATGGTGTGAGTTTCTTGCGCAGTTACCGACTCATCACCCGGTGCGTGGGATGCAGCACCACCTGTCGTACGGTCTCCGCGTCTGCCTGCTGGTAGGAGCCGAGTACGGTCCGCTCGGTCCGCCACCCCCCGGCAAACGTCACGTCCTTGATCGGGTAGCCCTTCCGCTCGGTCGCCCACTTCCGGCGCAGGGTGTGCCACATCCCCCCAGGTTGGCGGGCGAGGCCGGCCAGCTCGTACGCCTTCCGGAGCCAGCCATCGAGCAGGTGCCGGCCGCACGCCTGGGCCGGATTGCGGGGGGCAGGGAAGATGGGCGTGTTACCGATTGCCCCCTGGGCCCGCCGTGCCGTGACCAGAGCGTCCTTCACGCCCTCGCTCATCGGCACCACCTGCTCGTACCCCTTCTTGTCGTGCGCCGCGCGCCAGCGGATTGCCCCGGCTTCAAAATCCACATCACCCCAGAGCAGGTTCCGCCAGGCAGAGAGGCGCCTACCCGTGCCTTCCGCCACCACCAGGGCCACCTTCAGGAGCGGATGCACCCGCTCCGCGACTTCGAGCAATGTCAGGTATTCGTCGTGCTGCATCACTGGCCGTCGCGGGTTCTTCTCAGTCGGCAGACGGACACCGACCAGGGGATTCTCCTTTAGCAGGCGCTCCCCATTTGTCTTCCGCTCCCGCACGGCCCACCTGAGTGCTCGCAGCAGCATCTCCAAATCGGCCCCGATCGTCCGGTCGTTCACCGGGCGACAGAGCTCGGTTCCAGGTGACATCGTGGTACCCTGGCGCCGAGCCATGGTGTAGCGTCGAACATCGGAATCGGAGAGGGTCTCGACGCGCCGCGTCGGCCCAAACCAGGCCACTACACGGCGGAGCGTCCGACCTTCGTCGCGCAGGGTCCGCGCCTTCTTGCTCAGGTGCGCGGGGCTCTCGAGGTAGTAGTCCGCGAGGAGCCCGAGGGTGAGGCTTTGCTCGTCCAGCGCGTTTTCGTTCGCCAGCAGGGCCGTTAGCAGCTCATAGGCCTGCCGGGTGGCCTTCTCCTTGTCCCGGTGTCCGAGACTCTTCCGGACCTCCCTTCCGTTGATGAACACTGACCGCATGATGGGGCCGTTTGGGTACTTCTCGTAGAGCCGCACCCGAGCCCCGCGTTCGCCGAGGGACTTCGTCCAGCGTTTCCGGTTCATGCCTTCCTCCGGAGTCTGGCGATGTCCTGGGCATCGGCAGTCGCATCATACGAATCAGTTGCGGGCGCGGCAAGCTTCTGGAGGTCGCGGCGGCGGACCGCGATGTGTGCCTTGGGGTTCGTTCGGCTGTCCGGAAGGCGGCCGGCGCGGACTGCCCGTCGGATGGTCTCGGTCGAACGCCCGGCTTCACGCGCGGCCGCGGTTGCATCGAGCTCCTCATTCAACCACCGGTCGGCGGCCGCCACGAGCTGCCGCAGCAGGGCAGAGCGGGCGGCAACGGCCTCGGCGGCACCGTTTTCGTGGAGCACAACCGTGTCGTCCTGAGCGTCCCGGAGGAAGGTCGCCAGCCAGTCGGGGAGACCGCCCGGGATGGAGATGTCGAGCGACAGCGGGCTGTTCATGGGGTGCTGCGGTACCCGAGGGCGGCGAGCCGGTGGGCGATCCGCGGTGTCGGATACCCCGGGATGTGGAAGGTCAGCTGTTGCAGGAATGTTTCCTGGCCGCGGTGGGGAAGCCAAGGGCCCAGAAGCTTGGCCCGGTAGATGCCGCCGCCAAACATGTCCTGGATGTGGCCGAGCAGGGCGGGGCGGGGCCGGAGGCGGCCGAGGTGCATCCACCGGCCGGGTCGGCCCTGGTTGGCGCGGCGCCAGAGCTGAATGCGGCGGACGTGGGCGGCGTGGAACTGGAGGGCGGCCTCCAGATCGGCGGTGGTAAAGCGCCGCGGCGCTTTCGAGCGAGCGGGCATGCGAACCCCCCTTCGGTGCAGACCGGACGCGGGTGACTCCCGTGTCCTTCCAAGAATCCGAGGCTCTTGGGCACACCTCGCGATTCCGTGTCTGCCCTTGGGGGGCAACGGCTCCACCGCAGTTTAGTCGGGGGGTCCCGGGACTCGTCAAGTGGGGAACGTGGTACCACCCCCGACACAGCGTCACAGTGGGTCGCGGGCTCCCGCGGGTGTTGCTGACTAGATCAGTGACTGGACTGCTGACTAGAGTCGCTCGAAGTACTGACTAGCGGATTTTCACACCCATGTTCACGCGGTTTTTCACCCGTTTGTCCGCCCCATTGTGCGCCCGTTGGTACCGGATTTGTGCCGGATTCGCGCGTGTGTGACGGTGTAACGGGTTGGTAGCGCTTTCTTGGGGAGGGGGTCCCTTGGAGGTTCGCAGTTTGAGCGGTAGTATTGAATTGTCTTCGTGCGCCCCAGATCTCCGCACCAACAACTGATGGGATTGCAGCGCTCGGCGTCGGCCCGCTCGGCCGTGCGCCGTGCGCTCGCGACCGGAGGTAGCGACTATGGACGAATACCCATGGACATTGAGCCCCGGAAGGTTGAAGGCGTTCTTTGATACCATTCCGACCACCGGCATCCCCGACAAGATGACTACTGGACACCTGGAGAAGCTCGGGTTCAAGAGCAAGAACGATCGGAGACTGGTCCCGATTCTGAAGGACCTGCGGTTCATATCAGAGTCAGCGGCACCAACAGAGGCATGGAAAGCATATCGCAACAGGGATAACTCACGCGCTATCATGGCGAACGGCATGAAGGAGGCGTATGCGGACCTCTTCAAGACCTACCCGGATGCGCATCGGAAGGACAACGAGGCCCTCCGGAACTTTTTCAGTTCACATAGCTCCGGCGGCGATCGGGTACTGCAAGCAATCGTCCAAACCTTCAAGGCGCTGGCTGACCTGGCAGACTTTGACGCGGAGGCTCCCGACTTCGTCGATGAACAAACGGACGATCAGGACAACAAGGGGCATACTACGGTCCGCAGGAAGACTGCGAGCAACACCAGCGGCCTGATGGTGAACGTAAACATTCAACTGACGCTGCCCGATTCGGCGAGCGCGGAGACCTACGACGCTTTCTTCGTCGCATTGAAGAAGCACGTTCTGTCGTGACCGAGCGCGATGAGTTCCGCGACCTGTTGATTCGGGTTCGCGCTTTTGAAGCTGCTGCTCACGAACTGCTTGGGGTTCACGAAACCGCTCCATCCCGTGTCTACACGCTGGACAAGGCCTATCGAGAACTTACGGGGCTCAGTCTCAAGCAGGATGATTTACTTAGGCAAGCGATCAGGTGTGTGGAGACGCAACTCTACCGAGCCGCCCATGTGTTGGCCTGGGCGGGGCTCATGGATTTTCTCGAAGAGAAGCTCGCTGCTGATGGCTTGGTGAAGTTGCGGGCTAGGCGCCCCGCGTGGGTTCATGCGATGAGTCTTGAAGGTCTGCGGGAGAACACTACTGAGTTTCAGATCGTAGACGTCGCTAGGGAGCTTGGCCTTCTCTCGAAGGCAGAGCACAAGGCACTCCATGGCATGTTGAGTAAGAGGAACGAATGCGCCCATCCCTCTGACTATTATCCTGGCATGGATGAGTCCCTTGGGTATATCACGGAGATCTTCAAGAGGCTCAAGGCGATACAACCGAAGTCGCTCTAGCCAGGCACCACCGGCAATTCCGTCTCCGCCTCCGGACGAGTGCAGGACGGCGTTCGCGGTTCGACTTGACACCCTCCGATCCTCGCTGAAACATCCCCCCACGCCTGCGCACTTTGCGTGGTTTCACTCTTGAACGGTATTCGTTGTCCCAAAATGCCCGTCTCCACTGCCGTCGTGGGTCACTCCCGCGCCATGCGTGACGTCGTTGCGCAGGCACAGCGGTTCGCCCCCATCCCCCGCCCAATCGTGTTGGTGGGGCCCACGGGTGTGGGGAAGGGCACGCTCGCCCGCTGGATGCACGAGGCAAGTGGCCGCTCCGGGGCCTTCGTGACGTTCCCCGGCGGCCAGGTCGCCGATAGTGTGATGCACAGCCAGCTGTTCGGGCACGTGAGGGGGGCGTTCACTGACGCCCGTGAAGAATCGCCGGGGGCGTTCCGGCGGGCGGCGCACGGTACCTTTTTCCTCGACGAGTTGCCGCACTGGTCGCACACAGCCCAGGCGACCATTCTCCGCGCCCTCGGCGATCGCGAGATGCTCCCCTTGGGTGGCCAACGGGACGTGCCCGTCACGAGCGCCGTCGTCGTCGGGACGACACGGGCGTTGGATGCCTTGCTCGCAGATGGGGTGCTTCTACCAGATCTCTGGGGCCGGCTCTGCGCGTTCACGATCACGATCCCCGCGCTCGCCGAGCGACCAATCGATGTCGCAATTCTTGCGTATCACTTCCTCGATCTCGCGCGGCAGGACTTCCAGCTTGCTCGACCATTCGGCTTTCTTCCCGATGCACTCGACTCCCTAATGCACGCGTCGTGGCCGGGAAATGTTCGCCAACTCCAAGGGGTCGTGGAACGTCTAGTTGTTGAGTCACAAGAGGACGATTTCATATCGCTCCAGCGGGTAGCGTCGGTTGTCCCGACCGAAGGCCGCACCGTGCGTATCTCGCGGGAGGATCGCCGCACGCTCGCCGCTTGGGCGGTCGATAGGGCCACCCGCGACGGGCGCCGGCCGACCGCGATTCTCCCCCTCCACCGGAATACCCTCGCTTACCATCGTAGAACGCGGCTGCACAAGTAATTCTTCGCAACCGCGCGGGTTGCCAATTCGTGCTCAATTCGCCGCACAAGTATTGGGTCTTTAGTTCCGCTACGACTTGTGCAGTATGAATATCGAGCTCGATTGACGTCCTCCCCATCAAACCTCCCGTCTAGATACGCTTTAGGCCCCGTCCAACTCCCTCGCTCACATCGCGGCACGGTCCCTGCCCTAAGAGAACGACAGAGATGCCCGCGAGGTGCTGTATGGTCGATGCGCCGTTGATCTCGAAGCTACCGCTGCCCGAATCGTTCGAGGCGGGCTACCTCGACCACAACGGCATCCTGCCGATTGAGATCGTCGACGACAGACTTCGCGTCGCGATCGCCGATGCGCCCGCTCCGGAGGTCCTCGATGACCTGGAGATGTCCTTCGGGCTCGCGCTCGATCTGGTGCCGGTCTCGCGGGAAGTCCTGAGCGATGGCATTCGGCGCGCCTATGCGGCCGCCGAGTCGGTCGTGGAGTTGGTGCGGGACCTCGATGCACTACTCGGGGCGGCAGGAGAGAGCGGAGAAACTCCCTTCACCGATGCACGCGATCTCGCGAACCAGCCCCCCGTTATTCGGTTCGTCAATCTACTCATCAGAGACGCCCATGACGCTCGGGCGTCGGACATCCACCTCGAGTCGACGCGTGAGGGGTTGATCGCCCGCTTTCGGATTGATGGTGTGTTGGCGGACGTGCCGAGTCCCCCGAAGGCGCTCCAATCGGCGGTGGTCTCCCGGGTCAAGCTGCTCGCCGAGCTGGACATCGCCGAGCGACGAGTCCCGCAGGACGGGCGGATCCGCGTTCGCCTCGAGGAGCGCGAGCTCGACCTCCGTGTGTCGACGGTGCCAACGTTGTACGGCGAGTCCGTCGTCCTGCGGTTGCTCGATCGGGGGGGCCGGCCAGTGGCGTTAGGCGAATTGGGGATGGCGCCCGACACGCTCGAACGTTTCCAGGCCCTAGCCTTGAAGCCTCACGGGATCCTTTTGGCCACGGGGCCCACGGGGAGCGGCAAGACCACGACGCTCTACGCGGCGCTAGGCCTCCGGCAACGGACGGCTGAGAAGATCATCACCGTCGAGGACCCAGTCGAATACCACCTCGACCGCATCACCCAGGTTCCGGTGAATCGGAAGGCGGGGGTCACGTTCGCCGCGGCTCTACGCAGTCTCCTCCGCCAGGATCCCGATGTGCTCATGGTGGGGGAGATGCGAGATGCCGAAACGGCGCAGATCGCCGTGCAAGCGGCGATGACGGGGCATCTCGTCTTCTCGACCCTCCACACGAACGACGCGCTGGGAGCCATCCCACGGCTCAAGGACCTGAAGGTCGAGTCCTACATGTCAGCCAGCACCCTCGAAGGGGTGCTCGCGCAGCGTCTCGTCCGACGGATCTGTTCCGAGTGCCAGGAGCGATATCGCCCGGATCCCGCGTCTGTGGCGCTCCTCGCCCAGAAGCCGGTGGGGCAGGAGCGGCTCTTGCGCGGCAAGGGGTGCCCCGCGTGCCGGGGCACGGGCTACCGGGGCCGTCTCGGCATCTTCGAACTCCTCGTCATGACGGAAGACTTGAAACAAGCCATTGCGCGCATGGCGCCGGCGGAGCAGGTGCGCGACCTAGCCATGGCCGCTGGGCTGGTGACACTCAAGGCCGATGGGTGGGCCAAGGTCCAGGCGGGACTCACGACGGTCGAAGAGGTGCTCCGTGTCACCGAGCACTAGACGCGGCTTCACGCTCATCGAAATGCTGGTCGTCATCGTCGTGATCGCGATTCTGGCGGGGCTTGTGGGGCCGATGGTCTTCCAGAACGTGGGGGATGCCAAAGTGAGCGCGGCGAAGGCCCAGCTCGAGTTATTCGGACTTGCCCTTGATCAATACCGGCTCGACAACGACTACTACCCCTCGACCGCCCAGGGCCTTGAAGCGCTGCGGGAAGCGCCGACGGGCGATCCCTCGGCGCGCAACTGGCGGGGGCCTTACCTCAAGAAACCGGTGCCGCTTGATCCGTGGGGAAGACCCTACATCTACAAGAGTCCGGGAGACTCGACGAAGACAGGCTACGACCTCCTCACGTACGGCCGGGACGGTAAGGTCGGCGGCGCCGGCGAAGATGGGGACATCCGCGAATGACGGCGTTCCGGTACGCGGCGGCCCGCGCGGATGGAGCGACGGTGCGCGGGCGGGTGGAAGCCCCCTCCCGGCCCGACGCCGCGGCGCTGCTCTCGGCGCGGGGGTTGTTCCCGGTCTCCGTCGAACCCGTCGCAGACGCCCGCGCCTGGTGGCCGCCGCGGCCGTCAACGCGGGCTCGGGCGATCGTGGTGCAAAGCTTGGCCACCCTCGTTGACGCGGGTCTTCCTCTGGAAAAAGCCCTCGAGGCGACCGAACAGGTGGCGACGGGACGGATGCGTGAGGTTCTGCACCACGCTTCGCAGCGGGTCCGGGAGGGCGCTTCACTCGGCGCCGCCCTCGGGTGCGAGCCTCACGCATTTTCGGGCGTGACGCTGGGCCTCATTCGGGCCGGGGAGCACGGCGTGGGGCTCGGGCCCGCCTTGCAACAGGCCGCGACACAGCTCGAGCGTGAGGCGGAGAGCGCCGCCCGGGTCCGGAGCGCGCTCGCCTACCCCCTGCTCCTCGCGGTGGCAGGCTCGATCTCGACCGCGGTGATTGTGCTCTTTGTGGTGCCGCGGTTCGCCGCGATCCTCGGTGACTTGGGGGAAACCCTCCCTCGGGCCACCCGCCTACTGATCGGGCTCTCGAGCCTCGTCCGACATTACGGGCTGCTCCTCGTGGCAGTCCTCGGGGGGGGTGTCGCGGTGGCCAGCACGGAGATCATGCGCCGGCAGGAGGCTGTCCATCGCGCTCTCCTCAAAGTGCCCGTGATCGGCGAACTCCGGCTCGAACTGGCGTCGGCCCGCGTTTCGAGGACGCTGTCCGCTCTGCTCGACATCGGGACGCCGGCCTTACACGCCCTCGCGATCGCCGAGGATGCGGCGGGCGATGCCGAAGTAGCGGCGCGAGTTCGAAGGGCCCGGGACCGCGTGGCTGAAGGGGCTGGGCTCGGCACGGCGCTCACCGCGACCAAGGCGCTCACCCCCGCGACCCTGCAGCTACTCGCCGTTGGTGAGCAGTCGGGGCGGGTGGGGGCGGTCCTCCTCAAGGCGGCGGACCTCGAGGAGTCGCGGGCCGAGCGAACGGTGCGCGTGCTCGTAGGGCTGCTCGAGCCAGCGTTGATCATCGCGTTCGCCGGGATGGTCGCGTTCGTCGCCGCTGCCCTGTTGCAAGCGGTCTACTCGGTGAGACCCCAATGAGGAACGCCGGCGTGACCCTCGTCGAGTTGCTGGTCGTCCTTGTACTTCTTGGGATGGTCTTCGCGGTGAGCGGCCTCGCCCTCGTGAGTCTCGGCGCTCCCCGGTCGTCGGCGCGAATGCGCGCGCTCGAGGCAGCACGAGCCCAAGCGCTTCGTACTGGGATTCCGGTGGCCGTCGTCGATTCCGTCTCGCCTGTGGTCTTCTTGCCCGATGGGCGTGCGCTGGGGACCGGCGTCGATGCCCTAACCGGAGCCCTCAATGCCACGCGCTGAGCGCGGCATCGCGCTTCTCGAGGTCCTCGCCGCGGTCGTGATCCTCACGATCGCGGGACTGTCATTCGTTAGCCTCATCGCGCAAGCGACGGACGCGTCGCGTGTTGTGCGCGACCGGGAAAAGGAGCAGGCGGACGAAAGCCGCCTGTTGACCGCCGCGACCCTCCTGACGCGGGACGATCTCGACCGGCGCCTGGGGGCCAGAACTATCGGTCCATATGTCGTGACGGTCGCACGCCCCGAGCGGACCCTTTACCGGATCGCCGTAGGGCGGGAGGCCACGCCCGACGTCGAAGACCTGGTGACGGTCGTGTTCCGGACGGCCCTCCAATGAGGCGGGGGTTCACGCTGATCGAGATGATGGTGGCCCTGACGATCTCCGCCGTCGTCGTCCTTCTGACGCATCAGATCTTCGCGGGGGTGATCGACGGCGTCGCACGGCTCGACGCGGCGCGCGACCGCGAGGCGCGTGCGGCCAACGCCCGGCGCTGGCTCATCGAGGCGTTCGGGTCCCTCCAGGCGGGGGTCGACAGCGCGGGGCCCTTTGAGGGGTACTCGAATGAGGTCGGGTTCGCGACCTGGCAGCGCGCGCCCGAAGGTGGGTTCCGACGGTCGCGGATCCTGTTGGGGCAATCCGGGACGAGCCTCGTCGCTCAAGCCGCATCCGGGTCGCTGGTCCTGATGGATTCCGTGACGCAGGTCGCCTTCGACTACCTCCTCGAGCCGGGCGCGAACACGACCTGGGCGCGGGAGTGGCTGTCGCCCGTCAGCGCGCCCCTCGCCGTCCGGCTGCGGGTCACCTACGTGGGCCTCCCCGCACGAGCAGATACCCTCTTGCTCGTAATTGGGGGTCGGGGATGAGTGCGCGGAGGGGGTTCGCGCTGCTCGCGGTGCTCTGGGTCATCACCGCGCTGGCGGCCATCGTGGGCTTGGGTGTCGGTGCCACCCGGCTCGGCCAATACGGGGCCGACAACCGGATCCAGCTCGAGCGAGGGCGGTGGGCTGCCGAGGCCTGCTTGTCGATCGTGGAGGCCCGCTGGGTGGCGCATCGCTTAGCCGATACGGCCACCATCGATCTGGGCCGCACCACGGCCTGCAAGTGGCGTCTCAATGACCCCACGGCGCGACTGAACGTGAACACGGCGCCGGTGGGGGTTCTCGCTGCCGCGGTACGAGCCGCTGGCATCGCGCCCGCCGACGTCGACTCCCTCGTCGCGCATCGCCCCTATCAGGACACTGCGCAAGTGCGCGCGGTGCTGGGTGCCGACACCGCGCTGCTCCCGCTCCTCACTGTCGATGGCCCCGGAGCGGTCAATCTCAACAGGGCGGCGCCAGTTGTGCTCAGCGCGCTCCCCGGGATTGGGGCCGAGGCTGTGGAGCGCGTGATGGAGTACACCCGGCTCGGGCGACCGCTGACGAGTCTCGACGAGGTGGTCAGCGTCACACCTGGTGGGCGGGAAGAGCTGCTGGTGCACTACGCCGAGCTTTCGTCTCTCATCACCTTCGCAGCCCCCCAGCTCGTGATCACGGCGACGGGCTGGGTCGGGGAGGACGGACCGACCGGACTCCACGCGACCGCCGAGGAATTGGTGGTGCCGCTCCCAGAGCGCTTGGCCGTGATTCGGAGGCGGGCGTGGTGAGGGCACGGGTGTTGGGGCTCGCGGTCGGCGCCACAAGGGTGACGGCCGCTTTGGTGGAGGGCACAGCCCTCCGGTGGGCGGGCAACGCGGCCTATGCCGATTTGACGGACCTGTCCGAGGTGATTGCGCGGCTGGCAGGAGAGGCGGGGCGTCCGGTGACGCGGGTACGGGTGGGACTGGCGCGAGAGCTGACTCAGGTCCGGACGGTGAGGCCGGCGCCGCCCATCAAGGCACGGGACGTCTCGCGCTACGTCGGTCTCGAATCGGCTCGGCTATTTCGAACGAATGGCGCTTCCTTGGTTACGGATGGCGCGCTGGTCGCGGTGACCAAGACAGACTGGGCACTGTGGGCGGCGGCGACGGGAGAGCCGTTGCTGCAGGCGATTCTCGCTGGCTGCGCCCAAGCGGGCCTGACGGTCGAAGCGATCGCGCCATCCGCCGAGACGCTGCTCGCCGCGCTCGCGGTGCCGCCAGGGGCGACGGAGGTCGCTGTACCGAATGGCGCGACGACCGAGATGCTGAGCGTGGGGGTGGGGGGCGTCTGGCAAAGCCGATGGACCCGCGGATGTGATGCGCAGATGTACCCCGGGGTCCCGGCGCTGGCCGGAATGAATGGAGACTCAGCTCATGTAGCACCGGCCTACGCCGCTGGCGTCCGGTTGCCGACGCTCTCTCTGTTCCCAGAGGGTCATCGGGCAGCTCGGCGGCGGACGAACCGCCAGCGCCTCGCCATTACGGCCACGGCTGGGCTTCTCCTTTGGCTCCTTGCGGGCGCGGTCTACGTCGGACGGCTGTCCCTCACATACCGTCGCGCCACAACCCTCCTGTTGGCGTTTCGCGGGGCAGCAGACTCAGCGCTCGAAGTGCGACGGAACCTGGATGAAGCGCGGGCGACGCTCGCGATGATTGACGAGGTGCGTGCCGAGCGATCTCGGACTTTGGGGCTCTTGGGGGCGCTCACGCGCGCGCTCCCCGACTCCGTGACCCTTGTAGCCCTCGAAGTCGGACCTGATGGAGCCCTACGGTTGACCGGCCTTGCTCCTCGGGCCCCGCAGGTGTTGGCGGAAGTCGGTCGAGTGCCCGGACTCGTGGGGGCGAGGCTCGATGGCAGCGTGACGCACGAGGCGGTGGTCGGTGTCGGGGACCGCGACCGCTTCACGATCGTTGCGAACGAGGGACGCCCATGAAGCCGCGAGACCGTCGCGCGCTGCTCTGGGGTGTGGGCGTCGTCGCGGGCGCGTGGATGGCCCTGCGGGGCGTTCCCGCCGGAGTCCGAGCCGTCCGCGCTCTTCGGGAGCGGACCGTGACTCAAGTGGAGACGCTTGCCCGGGCGGAGGACGTGGTCCTCCGTGGGCCAGCTGTGCGGGATTCGATGGCGCAGGCGTTCCGGGCCATCGTGGCCTTGGCGCCAGACCTCGAGGATGGCGAGGGGCCAGCCGATGCAGAGGCGAGCCTGTCGGCGCTCGTCTCACTCGCAGCCAATCGCCACGCGCTGAAGGTGGTTCGGGCAGATCCGCTCCCCGACTCAACGATGGGTGCGTTTCACCGTGTCGCTCTGCACGCCGAAGTGGAGGGCGACCTCGGCGGGGTGACGGGCCTTCTCACGACGCTCGAGACGCGCACGCCGCTCCTCACCGTCTCGAGATTCTCCCTCGAGGCGCCGGACCCCGTGCCCCACCCACGGACGCCGGAGGTCCTCCACCTGTCGCTCGACGTGAGCGGCTACTACCTGCCGAGGGCCAAGTGAGGGGATTCACGTTTGGGGAATGGGGACTGGGAGTGTTTGTCCTCTCCGGCTGCGCCCTGCTCGCGATCAGCACGCTGGCTAGTGTAGGCCCGGAAATAGTAGTCGCCAGCGGTGCGATGCAAACAAAACCCTCTAAGCTTCTGCGCCCCTACGCTGCGGAGTCGCTCGCTCGTGTTGCGGTGCGGCGCGACCTCTTTCGGATCGATCGCCGGCCCGCAGAGGCCGCCTATGACCCCCTCCGTGGAACCAGTCCCATCCCCGCAGGACCGCCGAAACCCCAACTCACATTGACGGGTGTGCTGTGGGGTCAACAACCTGAGGCGGTCATCGAGGGATTACCGACGACAGACGGCCCGCGTGTCGTCCAGTCAGGGGACCGAGTGGGGGGCTTGCTGGTTCGTCGCATCGGGTATGGGGCGGTGACGATCGTCGGCATGGATACGGTCTGGACACTGACCGTGAAGGAGCCGTGGAAATGAGATATCGACTTCTGCCCCTCCTGGCGCTGCTTCCCATCACGGCCCACGCGCAGGACTCGACCGCTGTCCGAACAATCCACGATTCGCTCCAGGTGCGATTCGTAGACACGGATCTCCGGGCCGTGATCCAGGTCCTCGGGCATTACCTGTCGAAGCCCGTGATCGTCGGGCCGATCCAACCCACGCGGGTCTCCCTCGAGACCCCAAAGCCGGTGCTGCCACGAGAACTGCCGGCATTGATGAAGACCGTCGTCGAGTCCCAAGGCCTCGCGTTCGAGGAGGACTCGGTGGCGTACCGCGTGGGCGGGAAATTCCAGCCTCCAAGCCCTGGACCCCAGGCAGGCGCTCAAGGCAACCCTGCCGCAACCGTTCAGCTCTTTGTCATTCGCTTGAAGCATGCGCGAGCGGCGGATGTGGCGGGGACGGTGAACCAGCTCTTTGGTGGAGCAGGGGAGTTTGCGACCGCTGGGGGCCTGTCCACGGGAACGCTCTCAGACGAGCTGCGGCGCAATCGTGTCCCGGTCCAAGGGGCATCAGGCGCCAATGCGACGGGGACCCTCGGGGGCGCCTCGTTCAGCGGCAGCGTGACGATCGTGCCTGATGAGTTGACGAACTCCCTCCTGGTGCGGGCATCGGGGGCAGATTTTGACGTGCTGAAGCGCGCGGTGGATCAGCTCGACATCCGGCCGCTTCAGGTCCTCATCGAAGTACTCATCGTCGAGGCCCAGCACAACCGCAACTTTTCGCTCGGCGCGAGTTTCCTTGTGCCGCCGCAGGCGATTGACCACGGCACCGGTACGGCGCAGGGAAGCACGAGCGGCGCCTCTCTGGGGGATTTCGTGCTTCAGCTCCTGAATGTCGGGCACGCCAAGGTGGATGCTACGCTGAGCGCGGCAGCCAGCAGAGGGGACGTGGAGATCATCTCCCGACCCGTGCTGCTCGCGTCGAACAACACCGAAGCGCACATACTCGTGGGGTCCCAGCAACCGTTCGTGCAAGTGAGTCGCAGTCTCCCGACCGACACACCCACGCGCGATCAAGTCGTTCAATACGAGCCCGTCGGGACCAAGCTCACGGTGCGGCCGACCATCAACGAGGATGGGTATGTATCGCTCCAAATTCAGCAGGAGGTCAGTTCGGCGACGGATCAGACCGAGTTCGATGCACCAGTCATCTCCACCCGAGAAGCCTCAACGCAGGTGCTCGTCAAGGATGGGCAAACGATCGTTCTTGGAGGCCTGCGTGATCAGGAACACGACAAGACACAGGGAGGGGTGCCCATCTTGTCGTCGATCCCACTGCTCGGAGGACTGTTCGGGAGCGCGAGCCGAACCAACAATCAGACGGAGTTCTACTTGTTTCTGACGCCTCGAATTCTCCGCACCGACGCGGACGCTGATAGCGTCACCGCATCGCGCCTGCACCCACAGCAATGACCATCGCCGACGGAGTTCTGGTACCTGCGAACGGGTGCCCCCCAATAATCGGTGTATCCGAGTCGTTGAGACGTGCTGTCAACCTCGCGCAACGATTCGCCGAAGCCGGTCTGTCCATCTTAGTCTGCGGCGCGACGGGAACCGGGAAGGAGCTCCTGGCTCAACACATTCACCACTGGAGTGGGCGACGAGGACCGTTCATCGACGTGAACTGCGCGGGTCTCCCCGTCGATCTAGTAGACGGTTGGCTCTTTGGGCACCGGAAGAACGCCTTCACGGGCGCCGGGGAGGCGGCGGCCGGACTTATTGAGGCTGCCGCCGGAGGCACCCTGTTCCTCGACGAGGCATGCAGTCTGCCGCTCGATGCGCAGGCGAAATTGCTCCGTGTTCTGGAAACCAAGGAGGTCCGCCGTGTGATGGACGTCGCGAAGCGGACTCTGTCGTTTGGCGTCGTAGCCGCAGCCCAGAATGAACTTCGAGAGGCGATAGAGGGCGGGCGATTTCGACGGGATCTCTATCAGCGCCTCGCGGCAGGCGTGGTGCGCTTGCCGGATCTGGGCGAGCGGCCCGCGGACTTGATGCCGTTGGCTCTTCACTTCGCCACGGCGCATGGGCGCACGCTTGCACACGGTACCGAAACTGTGTTGGAGCGGTACCCGTGGCCCGGGAACGTCCGAGAGCTGAGCACTGTGATTGGTCGGGCTACCCTACTCGACGCGGCTGTCTCAATCCCCCCCTCGGTGATCGCGGAGGCCATCGCACTGGGGGCACTTCCTGGCGGGAGAGGTGACCCGAGCCGACCTGGCGAGGACGACAGACGGCGCGCCGAAACGCTGGCCGCCCTCGAAGAGTCAGCATGGAAAGTGGGGAGGGCCGCGCAACGGCTGGGTATTCATCGTGTCACGCTGTATAGACGAGCGCGCCGATTCGGAATCCATCTGGGGCGCGCTCGGGAATAGGGTTGCGTGTGTTGCAGAATAGTTGCGCAACCCTCCGCGCAACCGCAACCACCCGCCCGCTCGTAAGTTGTTGTCCAACAATCCGAGGACCGTTCCAAGAAGTGGCATGGCTCCTGCAATATCGAGCTCTGTCCTTCTTCGGGAGTTCGGTGTGGCCGGTCGTATGGTTCGTGCTCTCTTCATTCTCGTTGGTACGGTCATGCTACCGCTCGGGCTGGCCAGTGCGCAGCACCCGCCTCCGCCCTGTTTGTCAGGGTGCCTTCCAATGTTTAAGGTCTCGGTCTCCGACTACCGAGGGAACACTGCTATACGTCCGCCTTCAGCCGTCTACACCGACACGTTCGAGGTCCAAAACGTTGGGCAACAGACGGACACGTACTCACTGCTCTGCAGTTCAACTGGTGGAGTCACCTGTGGGTCGATCTCCCCAAGTTCTCCCACCGTAACGGGCAATTGCGGATGTTACGTGTTGGTCGGAGTTTCATATACGCTCGGCAGTACCAGCGGATCGGTGACGCTGAAGGCCATCGGCGAAGGCAACACATCATCAGCAACTCTGACGATTGTCGCCGGTACCGTCGTAACGCTCGTTGCGCCCGTTCCGACCTCGTCACAGCGAGCCGTTGTCCACAACCGCCAACCCATTCTACGAGCGCTGCTTTTCGGGTCCTCCCCTGCCGCCCTGGACACGACACAAACCGTAATCACCTGGCGCGGCACGAATGTTACCACCTTGGCACGGGCCAATCGGGGGGTACTTGAGTGGGAGGTTGACTCCCTTCATAGGCTTGGGATTGGTGACTCGGCCGTCGTCACGGTGACAGCATGCCCCTTTGGGGACCATTGCGTGACAGCTACAGAATGGGTCGTTCTTGCTAACGACCAGGCACCAGTGGTTGGCTTCACAGCTTCGCCCCTCGAGGGTCTCGGGCGTCGCTTTAGTGCACCCCTGGCCTCGGGCTTGGAGGTGGTCGGAGCCGACGTCTTGGCTCATTTCGCTGCACCTGCATACTTCACTCGGGGGAATCCCCGCAGCGCCTCGCTTATCTATTCCACGGCACAATCGTACCCCAGGGCCCTTGTTCCCATCGATGTCGAACTGCCGTGGCCAAACGGCACCCCCACCAAGCTTCACGTCAGTCTCCTTGATGGCGGTACTGTTCTTGACTCAGTGGTTGTGTTGTCCCCCTCCTGCAGGACCAGTGGTGTGGCCGTCTGCCGGGTCGTCCTACAGGGTGATTTTGCTAGTGGCTCATACGCTGCGCCGACGCGAAAATGGCTTGCTGCGAAGATTCAAGTCGATTCAGGAACGGCGACTCGAACCGCCACGGATTCCGCTGAGGTCGTCATCGTCGATCGTCGATCGTCCCCCTACGGAGCTGGGTGGTGGGTTGACGGCCAGTTGAAGTTGGCCGCCGCGGGCCCTGACAGAATATTGATAAGGGCTGACGGAACAACGAGTGTTTATCGAGGGATAGGCGACAGCATCTACATCTCTCCACCCGGTGACTTCACGACCCTAACAAAGACGTCATCTGGGTGGAGCCTGACCACACGAGGTAGCAGCGCTTCCATGGCCTTTGATGCAAATGGACGTCTCACTACCCTCACTGATCAGGACGGCAATTCCACTATTCTGAGCTACAGTGGTACCAGTGACCAGCTAGTCTCCAAGGCGGACCCGACAGGCAGGTCGTTCACATTGTCGTACAACTCCGCAGGGAAGCTTGCCAGTATTTCAGATCAACCCGGCGGAAGTTCAACGCTTCGCATTAGCAAAGATTCCGTTAACTCCGCCGGCCTTCTCGTGTGGGCCCTGTCGGCGTCGTCGACCACACTGCACGATACAGTTGCTTACTCGTACTCAACCTACGCAGTGGGTTCCGGTTCTGGTTACCTGTTGAGTTCTTTGCGGGTGGGCCCAACAATAGACTCAGTTATTACGACCGTGTCCTACGACTCCGTGTTCAAGAGGCGGCCCGTTTCAGCGACTCTCGCTACTGTCCGCGACGAGAACGGCTCGCCGCAGAGTCCATCTGTATCGTACTCCGCAGCCGAGAAAAACCCGTTCCACACACTCGATTCCCTAAACGATCTGACCGTGCGAGTGTCTGGTCCAAGGAACAACTGGGCAAGAACGCAGTTGAACCGTTGGGGTCAGCCGCTTCAAACCTGGGACACCATTGGGACGATATCACGTGCCTCGTACACTCCAGAGGGGCTCGTCCAATGGATGGAGGGCAAGCAGCGAGACTCGAGCCGCGTGTACAGCACGTATGACGGATTCTTTCATCTTGTCCGCTCATACATCATACGCGCCGCTGGGGACACGTTTACAGTAGACACCCTTGCATACGACGCTTACCACCGAGTGTCCTACGAAGTCAAAGGGCGCCGCGATACCACGTGGTTCACGCACGGCTCTTCGGGCGATCTTCTGATGTCGGTTGTTGCGGCGCACGACACTACGGGGCCGCACGACAGCACTGTCTACGGCTACACCAATCGGGGATTGGTTGACAGCATCGTCCTGCGTGGACACGGGACGCTTCAGACGTTCGCGTATGACTCTATGGGTAATCGCGTTCAGGCCCGGGCGTCAGGAGAGACTCTAGACAGCATGGTGCATGACATTTTCGGCCGTGATTCGGTCGACCTCAGCAAACTGCGTGTTGGGGACTCACTTGTTGGCTCCACAATTACACCAATATGGCAATGGCAAAAAAGGGTGAGTCTCTTTAACCCCGCGAATCAATTGGATTCGACTGAGCTGCTCCATTCTGTCGATTGTGTGGATCCCTGCTCCTCGCCTCCAAACTTCGTGTCCGACTCCACGAATCCACGTTGGTCGTGGATTGTAAGGGATCATCTTGGTAGGGACTCTCTGCGGCTAAATGCCCGCAGGAAGGGCGCGCTCTACCTGTACGATCGCCTCGGTCGTGTAGTTAGTCGGCGCCCGTGGCTCGATTCTATGGCTGTTCGCGACTCATTTGCCTATGACGTGGGGGGAAATCTCAAGAAGTTGTTCACCAGACGCGGCGATACAATCACCACGTATTATGACCAGCGGAATCGGGATACGCTGACCGCAATTCCTGGTGTCGGCACTCTCCGGAAGACGTTCGGGGGCCCGCTTGATGAGGTCTCAAAGATGTGGTTGGACAGTTCCGTTGTGGTTGTGCCGAACGATTCTCTCAATCAAAATGCTGAGGTCGTCTGGTCTTATGACAAGCGTGGTCGACTGATTGCTGATACAACATTCACCGGGACGACTCCCCGGGCGACCAAGTTCATCTACGACCACAGCGAACGGGACAGTGTGCGCATTGACCCGTTGGGAGGGGCGTGGCAGACAAGATACGAAACCGCGAGAGGGATGCCTGACTCCCTCCTAACTCCCCGTGGCGACGTTGTTGTATACCGCTATGATGGACTTGGGCGGGCAATTGGGCCGCAGGTATTCGCGGCGGGTGCCTTGGTTCATGCGGGCTGGACAACGAGAGATTCATCTGGAGATCTGATAACATCGGTGGACACCGTCCGAGGCAGTCCCGCGTACACGCCATATGCCTGGTCGCGTGGTCTAAGTATTCCCGACTTCCAACCCTCGGTAACTCCGCTGAACCTGGAGTCAGAGGGGGCGGGCGGAGGGTGTCGCGAACTTCAAGACACTATCACAGACGACGGGTGGGGACGACTCAATCGATGGGCGGAGGACGATCTCTGCGGCGCGACTCTTGACACGGAGTCATACCGTTTCGATCTCGATGGGAACATCAAGACAGGTTCTGGCTCGGAGGTATACGATGTCACCACTGACCGCCTCGACTCAGCAACCATCAGCGGGTGCCGCTATGGGTTTCACTACGATCGGGGGGGCAACCTCATTGAACGCGATCCAGTTGGTGGCTGCGGGGGTTCTTCAACATATATCTATGACGCATTGGGCCACCTCAGGGCCTTTAAGTACAACGGCGTCCTAATGGCGCGTTACGCGTATGACGTGCTAGGTCGGCGAATTGTCAAGAGGGTTTACAGTGCTACAACTGGCGGCTCCGTTTCATATACACGATTTGTCTACGGTCACTCCGCTGTAGCGTTTGAGACGGACTCATCCGGGACGACCGTCACCCGTGTTTACACCTGGGGATTGGAGCCGGATGAGCTCGTAGGGGTGTACGACAGCGTCGGAAGGAAATCCTACTACGCCATCAATGACCTAATGTCGAGTGTGCGCTCGCTAATTCGTGGTGATGGCGCGTGGATTCTTACACAAAACTTCAGTCCATTCGGCGCCACCATCGGGCACGACTCGAGTGCGACAAACGTGACAGGGTTCGCACTTCGGTACGGGTGGACCGGACGTGAATTTGACCCTGAGTTAGGGTGGTACTATTTCCGCGCAAGGTACTACGACCCGAGTACCCGGCGATTTGTCGCCGAGGACCCGGCCGACGTGGATGCGGATAATGCGTATGCCTACGTCGATGGGCAGCCCATGGCGGCCCGTGATCCAACCGGTACCAATATGTATTGGGAACCCAAAGTAGTGAATGAGATGTCTGAGGACTACTCTATGCTGGCGCTTCAGTCATGGGCGGCGTCATTCGTAAGATATGATGTCATCTCAGCCGAGTGGGGAAACTCGGACGGCACGATTAACCAAGAAACAGTGACCGTCTCGGACAACGGAACGATCTTGAATTCTTCAGGACCGTTGGACCCCAAGGCGTTCTTGCGATTGGCCGCGGTTATTTATCAGGAGACCTATGGACTTCAAGGCAACGCTGCTAATCTTCTGGCAGGGCGGATGGCAATTGCCGACCTCATCCTGACGGTACAAGCCCAGGGATTGAGTCGAACGGTGGCTTCTCCACACGTGTTCTCTGCCAACGAGTGGAAGATCATCATAAGCGATCCCGACAGCCCGATAACCCAAGCGTGGGACCAGTCACTCGAAGCGGCGCTATCCGTGTCGCAGGACTTTTCGCTGGATAACTCCGTGGCAGGGTCGCAGGGCGTCACCCACTTCTTCCTCGAGTATGATGAGTTTCAAGGCAAGGAGCAAAGTGTGCCAGACTGGGCGGGCGGGAACGCGGTTTATGGATTCGGGCCGTTCGTCATGGGTGCAAAGGGCGGGGACGTGCCAAAGGGCGCCACTGTGTATATCAACTTCTACAGGTAGTTGCCAACAGGATGATGTCAATGACGAGACCCGTGATCGCGGCCACAGTTCTTCTCGCCGTTGGGTTCTGCCTCCGTCCCGGGGTTCTTGTCGGGCAGTGTACGCCAGGACAATCGGTAAGTCCTGACCAGATCAACGGCTTGAGACTAGCAATCGAGGACGAGATTTATGCTTCAGGGCGGTACCGCGCATACGGGGATCTATTGGGCGGTGTACACGGCGATACCCTGCGAGCGTACGTGGACCCCTGTATTCGGGATAACTTGATCTGGGTGGTCTACAAATACATGCCGACGGGAGAAATCCTTCGTGCGGCCAGGAGTTCAGGAGAAGGAGGTTGGATTCTGTTTGTATCGGACTCCACGAACTTCGGGCCAACTAACGGGGCAGCGATTCCAACTGTCTACTTGCAAGACGATGAAGTCATCCGAATGAAGACGGCGTGGCGCAGGTTGTCCGTAGTGATCCACGAACGCCCGGACCAAGCCATCCTCAACGGGGCTCGAACACGAGAGGTCGTTCGCGATAGCCTTCGCATGCCTGACCGACCTTGACGCCAGGGGTCCTTGGGCAGACCGCGTCAGGGAGATGGTTGATAACTGGACTTTGGGATGCCGTGACGTTGATCCCGAAAGGAAACCGATCGGTCGCTTAGCTCGCGTTGTGAGTTTCGTTGTGAGTTTCTCACGACTCGTGCTTGACTCTTGCAGAGCGAGTCACGACACCGATGCCCAGAACATCGCGTAAGTACTACATTCTGTCGTAACTCGTCGTCCAACAAGCCGCTTTGCAACCAGGGGGTCAGGGGTTCGATCCCCCTCCGCTCCATGTTGTGACGCCGAAGTGACGCCGGGACGTTCCCTTCGGGAAACCCCACCTCCGACAGGTTCCTACCCGGTGAACTCCCTCCTCCGACGTCTCATCGCCTGGTCAGTGCTTCTGGTCGCGAGCATGACTGCGTCGACCGTTGCAGGTGCCCAAGGTGCAGCACCCACCACCGCCTTTTCGACATACGCACAGCGTCTCGCGCGCGCGTACTCGCGACTCGGAAACGACCTGCTCATCATTCGCTCCCGCTGGGCGCTCGCGGGGGCGACCGACGCCGCGTTCGATCAAGAGCCGAGCTTCTTCTACTTCACGGGTGACGAGCGCTTGCTCGGAGCGGTTCTCGTGATCGACGGCGCGACGCGCCGGGCCGAACTGTTCGTGCCCAATCTTCCGCCCCCTCTGCGGCTCTTTGCGCCGAGCCAAGCAGGACCGGCCGGCCTCTCGCCGAGTTCCGTCCACGTCGACCACGTGTCCGACTGGAATGCCTTCGCGTCCTACGTCGACGACCGCCTGTCGCACGATCCCCGTCCGACCATCTACGTCGACGACGGTGGCTACGCGGGCGGCCTCGCGGGAGCGCTTGGGACTCCGTTCGATCGGACGACCTTAGGCAATCCGTGGCTCGTGTGGCGACGCTCCATCCAGCAGCGATGGCCGAACGCCGCCGTGCAAAGTGGCGGTGCGATCATCAGCCAGGTTCGGGCGGTAAAGGATTCCGGCGAGATCGGGACGCTGCGCCAAGTGGCGGCGGCGAGCGCGGTCGCATGGGTCGCCGGCCTCCATCGAGTCGCGCCCGGCCGGCGCCAACGCGAAGTGGAAGCGGCCGTCGTCGAGGCGTGCGTGCGAAACGGCGGCGATGTGTCCTTCTGGCCGTGGGCCATGTCCGGTCCCAATTCGGCGTTTCCGACGCCGTTCACTTCCCTCGACGACCCTCGGCATCTCGACCGCGCGATGCAAGCCGGCGATGTCGTGCGGCTCGACATCGGCTGCCAGGTCGACCACTACCAGGGGGACGTCGGCCGCACGGTGCCCGTGTCGGGCGCGTTCAGCGCCGGCCAGGCGGAAGTCGTCGATCTACTCGTGGCGGCGTACAGGGCTGGGCTCGGCGTGTTGCGCGACGGCGCGACCGTCTCCGATGTGATCCGGGCCAGCGTCGCCGAAGTCGCGCGTCGGCAGCCCGCGTTGCGCACTTCCCTCGGGAGGGACGCAGCGGCGGTGATCACACGTCCCGATGGTATTCCGTTCTGGCAACTGCACGGCATCGGCCTCGACCCTGCCGAAGGACTGCCGGACACGCTACACGCGGGAATGACGATGGACTACGAGCCGATCTTCGTCGTCGGCGACCAAGGGTTCTACATGGAGGACATGATCCTCGTCACGCCCGCCGGATTCGAGATTCTCACCACGGGGCTGCCATACACGGCCGCCGAGATCGAACGTGCGATGCGCCCTCGCGGCAACCGGGAGTAGTAGGACGCCAGGCCCTCGCGCGACAGTAGGGCGCGGTGTGAGTGTCGTTGTGAGTTTCTCACGACTCGTACTTGATGTTCGCGAGGCGAGTCACGACACCGACGCCCAGAACACCGCGTAAGTACTACATTGTGTCGTAACTCGTGATCCAACGAGCCGCTTTGCAACCAGGGGGTCAGGGGTTGAGCTTCAGGCCGCGTTCGCGGCCTCGCTCCGCTACGCGTCGATCCCCCTCCGCTCCATGCCTCGAAGCGTCGGCCCTGTCGCGACTTCCACGATGGGGCCGTTTGCGTCCTCGGTGATATCTGTCAAGGGCGGGGCAAAAGACCGCACCAAGTCCGCCACATGGGCGATTAGTGTATCCGTTCGCCATCTCACCGCGCGGGCGCGTCATCCCTCCGGAGGGCCACCTCATCCCTCCGCGGCTCCCCCCGGCCCACCCGGGTGATACCGTGCGTCCGTGCTGCTGCTCTTCGTGGGCCTGCTCCAGGCAAGCGAGCCGACGCCCCTTCAGTTCCGTGGGCTTACTCGCACCACCGACGGATTCTTCGTGAAGCGCAGCTACCCATTCCGGGAGTGATGATGCTGCCAGTGGCGCTGTGTCTGTTGGCGTTGATCCAGGGTGCCGACACCCTCGGGCCCCAGGTTCGCAAGTACGTGCGCATTGCCAGCAAGCACGTGGTACTCGAACACGTAGAGGTCGTGGATGGCACCGGGGACCCAGCCGTCTTCGATCGGAATATCGTGATCGAAAACGGCCGCATCGCGGCTATCACCCCAGGTGCGGATGTCCGCGATTCGGCCGGAGTCACGGTCCTGGATCTCCAGGGCCGAACCGTGATCCCCGGCATCGTGGGCATGCACGATCACACCTGGTATCTCGTGCGTCCGAACCTGCGGGCAGACGGCACGTTCGATGGACCTGCTATTCGTCAGGAGATGTCGTTTGCCGCGCCCCGACTCTACCTGGCGGGCGGGGTGACGACCATCCGCACCACGGGCAGTGTCGCTCCATATGCTGATCTGTGGCTCAAGCGGAACATCGAGGCGGGGGTCGTCCCAGGTCCGCACATGGACGTGACGGGTCCTTACCTCCAGGGCGCAGACCCACAGGGCGCTCCGGCCTTCATGGGATTGGCCGGGCCCGACGACGCACGCCAAACGGTGGCGTTCTGGGCGGAGCGGGGCGCCACATCGTTCAAAGCGTACACGGACATCACGCGGGACGAACTCCGGGCGGCGATCGACGAGGCGCATCGCCGCGGCCTCAAGGTCACCGGCCACCTGTGCTCGGTCACCTATCCCGAGGCCATCGCGTTGGGCATCGACAACCTCGAACACGGCTTCATGACCAACACTCAGAATGATCCCGGCAAGGAGCCAGACCGCTGCAGTGCCAGCGGCGGGGACTACACTCTGGAGCACATGGCGCCGGGGAGCGCCGAGGCGCAACAGCTGATTGCGGAACTGGTGGGACACCATGTGGCGGTGACGTCAACCCTCGTGCTCCGGGCGTCGGGCGTCCCGGAGATTGGCGTCATGCCGGACGGGCGGCCCTTGCCGGCGGGTGCCACCGACGCCATGGCGCCGAGTATGCGGGAAGCCTTCGATGAGTGGCGGGCCCATCCGAGCCCGACGCGGCTACACACGGCGGCATTGCTGCGGAACGAGATGGGGTTGGAGCGCGAGTTTGCCGCGGCAGGAGGGCTGCTGCTGGCAGGACCGGATCCGGTCGGTTTGAACGGCCTCGTTCCCGGCTTCGGCGATCAACGCGAGATCGAGCTCCTGGTCGACGCCGGCTTCACGCCGACCGAAGCCATTCGTATCGCGACGCTGAACGGCGCGATCTATCTCGGCCGCGACCGGGCGATCGGCTCCATTGCAGTGGGCAAGAACGCCGACTTGGTGGTCGTGAGGGGAGATCCGGCCGCACGCATCGCGGACATCGAGCAGATCGAAATGGTATTCAAGGATGGCGTCGGATATGATCCCGCCAGGCTTCTCGAGTCCGTGCGCGGCCGATACGGCGAGTATTGACCGTTCCATCGCGCTCTCGGGCTGGGATGCGAGAGCCTCTGCGCCAAGGAAGAGGAGCTTGGGGGGCGACGACGCGCAGTCTTGTCACTCGTTGGAGCGATTCCCTATTGTCGGCGCCGGCGCGAGATTCCTCCGCGAACCCAGCAACTGCCCCCGCCATCCCGGAGTCGCCGAATGCCCCGACCCACGCCGCGCCCTGCCACGCCGGACGCTCACGTTGCGAAGACCAGCCGCACGGATACTCCGGAACTCGAGGGCGGCATACCGCTCCCCGAGGAGCTGACCGGCCGCGCGAGCGCGACGAGCGAGGACTTAGGCACGCTGATGGCCAACGACGGAGCCGACCATTTTGCGGATGGCTTCCGGGGCGGGAGTAACGACGACCGCGGATCCGATCTGGCGCAGCTGCGCGATACCGATCCGAACGCCGACGAGGACGTCACCGCGGCCTGAGCCGTGCGGACGCGTGCGGCTGTTCAGGGGCGCGGTGCGTCCGAGTGCTCCGCTTGCGCTAGCTTGGTCTCGATCACCCGCACCAGATTCGTTGCCGCCCCCTGAACCGCCTGCATGATCGTGTCGGCGTGGTGCGTCACCGCGATCGGCTGGCGGCCGGCGAGGCGGGCTTCCAGCATGCAGCGTTTGTCGTTCTTCCCACCCTTGGGTCCATTCTCGTCGTCCAGATGGACCTCGACCCTGGTAATGCGATCTTGGAGCCGCTCCAACGCGTCCGCTACCACACCAGTGACCTCGGCGACCAGCGCCTCGTGACCCGCGATGTTGTGGTCCGTATTGATCTGGATTTTCATGCTCATCTCCATGTCGCCAGTTGCGGGTGAATCACCGCCAATCCCCGCCGCGCCCGTGGCCGTGGTTCTGGGGTAGGCCATCGAGAGCCCCTTCAGCGCCGAGAACGGCGCGCGGAGGCGGGCATGCTGGCGTCTTCCCACCTACCCTCAGGACGCACGATGTCTCGCGCGTACGCGTGCCCGACGGGCCCGCGCCTTCTTCGGTGCCCCGGATACCCGCAACGGCTTGGGCGGATCGATCGGCGGCTCGGGCTCCGGGGGAAGGACACCGATGTCGCGGTAGATGCCGTTGAGATGGATCTGCCCTTCGCGAAAGAGCGCCACGTCTTCGGCCACGACGTCGGTGGCGACGTCAGCCGGCCGTGCCCGACAGACGGCGAGGTCGATGGGTTGGAGGAAGGTCACCAAGTCCTCATCCGCACCGGCGGCCTTCAGGGCATCGATGACGCGGGCACACCGCAAGGCAAGATTGAGGGGCCCGCGGACCGCGGCTTCGGCTCTCACGCGGGAGACTCCCAACGCCATAGCGACGGCTGGGAATAGGTTCGGGTCCTCATCAACAGGAGAAAAACTCAGGTGGTGTGACATGGTGTTCCTTCTGTGTGGGGCATCCCGTAGTCGGTCGTCTCCAGCTGACATTCCCAGAACCGCATCCGTTTGGCGCGCTGTCCATTGACCAGCACAACCGGGCGGAGGAGGTCGACGACGTACGTGGGTACCACCCCGTGACTGAATTCGTGGCGAACCACCTGGCCGAGCCGGTCCTGCCGCGCGGCAACCCGAACGTCATTGATCTTGCAACGGACCCGCGCGAACACTGGATACGCGTGCGTGCGGAGGATCATCGGAGTCTCTTTCGAGGATCGTCGCGAAGCACGATGAGCTCGAGCGCGGTCGCCGCCACCGAAGCGGCCACCAGCGCCAACGTGACGGTGCCGGAGGCGTCGAACCAACGCCAACCCACCAGCCAAGCCGCCACGCCAATTATGAAGAACAGAAGCACCATCTGTACTCCCTGCGAGGCCCGCGCCCGCTCCACCGAGGGTTCTCACACTCGGAAGGGGCAATCTCACCCGGATGAGATGGGTGGCCAATCGGTCATGGGAGCTAGGAACGGGGGGGAATCAGACAGGGAAATGCGCCCCCGAGGAGCTAACTCTTTGGACTGAGTACGCCGCCGCGACTCCCCCCTAATGGACGAGTTCGCGTACCAACTCGGCGGTCCGCGCTGCCGCTCCGCGCCCCTGTTCCACCACCCGCCGCCCGGCCAGCCCCGCGGAGCGTCGCGCCGGGACGTCCTGATGCCAGGCCGACAACCGGGCCGCGAGTGCCGTTCGCCCATCCTCCGGCAGCGCCACCGCCCCGCCGCTGCCGAGCAGTAGACCGGCATCGCGACTCATCCGCCAGCGTGGCCCCAGGATGACCGGGATCGCGAGGGCCGCCGGCTCGAGCACCGAATGGAGGCCGGCGCGATGGTAACCGCCACCGACGTACGCCACATCCGACGCGGCGTAGAGATCTGCCAGCAGACCCACGCGGTCCACGACGACGAACGGCGCAGAGTCCCCTGGAGAGAGCTGTGACAGGCGGACCGGGTGGGGCAGCCGCGCGGCCGCTGCCGCCGCCGCGATCCCCGCCAGACGATCGGGGTGAGGCTCGTGAGGCGCGAGGACCAGCCGGGCGGTGGGGAATCGTGCCCGGAAATCCGCGAATGCCGGCAAGAGGACTGCTTCGTCGGTGGGCCAGGTGGACCCCGCGACGATCGTAAACGCCCCACCCCTGGGGACCTCGAGCCGCTTCAGCGCGTCGCTCGTGGAATCGAAGCCGGCCGTCCGTTCCAGCACGCTGTCGTATCGTGTGTCCCCGGTTACGGTGAGCGCCGCCCGCCGGCTTCCCAGGCGCTCCAGACGTGCCGCGTCCTCCTCGCTGATGGCCCCGATCCGGTCGAGGGCTTCGTACGCGCTCCGCGTCCTGTCCCGGGCGGGCCACGCCAGGCGAGGGGGCCTCGCGGAGACCGTGGCGGAGATGAGCCCGAGCCTGACGCCCCGGGAGGAGGCGCCGAGCGTCAGCTCCGGCCAGACGTCCACCTTCGCGAAGAGAAGTGCGGTGGGCTGCAGCGCGTCCAGCGCGGCATACACCGCGCCAGGGCGTTCCCGGGGGAGGTAGTCGACCACGTCGGCCGGCAGGCTCCGCGCCAGACCTTCCGCAGAGAGAGAATGGAAGGTGTAGGCAATCTGCCAATCGGGCTGGGTCGAGCGCAGGATCTCGATGACTGGCTGCACTTGGAGCCCCTCCGCCACGCACGACGCGTGGACCCAGATGAGTGGCCGCCGGACGTCGCGTTGTCCGTACCCCCAGGTCGTGAGTTGAGCGGTGAGCGCACACCGCCCCTCCACGCTGCTGGTGAGTTTGGGGCGGAGGCGGGCCGGAAGGGGGAGCCGATCCTGGGGCATGGAGAAATTCAGTCGGTGTGACATAACCACTTCCTTCGTGTGTGTTGCGCATCACGTGCCGCGCGACGACCGTCGCGCTCAGGAAGCCAATGTCACCTGAGCGAGGCGGCGCGCCAATCGGTCATGAGGATGAAAATGGAGCTAGCGACACTGGAGGAATCAGGGGGTGGAGCCGGGCCGAGGAGCTAGCTATTTGGATTGAGCTGGTCCCCCCCGGAAGATGAGGACCCGCTGACGCACGTCCCTGGTCCGCGAGTGTCCTCCGCAAGATGGATGGCGCCGGCCCTCGGGCGTCCGGTAGGTTGCAGATGGAGAAGAGGGAAGGAGTGGGACATGGCCAAGAAAAAACGTCAGCGTCGAGCGTCGGACCGGTGGGTCTATGCATACGAGCTGGACCCGCCTCAGCCCGAGCCCCGCTTCAAGAGAATCAGAGCCTTGCTCCGTCGTGCCCGCGCGGCCGCCCGCCGTGGCGGTCGCTTATGGACCGGGCGCATCGTCGTAGAGTCGAGCATCACGCACATTCTCGTCGTGACCGACGATCCCGGGCAGGTACGCGAGGTAGACCGGGCCATCGAGAAAGAACTGCACCGCCTCAACATGGATTTTGCGCTCAACGGCCCTGCGCGGTTCGCCTTGCCGGGCACGAGCGCAAGAGTCGTCAAACGCAAACCTCGCCGCCCCCGCGCCGCCGCCGCGTGAGATCGTGTCCCTGCCGAGTTACCGGTCGGGACGAGCCGCGTTGCCCTTGTGCGTAAAGGCGGCGATCTGCAGTCGGCTGTGCAGCGCCAATTTTTCCAGAATGTTGTGCACGTGGCTCTTGATGGTGTAAGTGGCGATCCCGAGTCGCTGCGCCATTTCCTTGTTGCTCAGGCCTTCGGCGATCAAGTCCATGATCTCCCGCTCCCGCTTGGTCATCCTGACGAGCTCGGACGCATCCGCCGTCTGTTTGGTCACCGCATGCCGCGCGATGTGCGACAGAAGGGTTCCGCTGAGGGCCGGGGGGACTACATCAGCGCCCAGGGCCACCGATCGGATGGTGCCGATCAAGTCCTCGAGCGACGCATCCTTCATGATGAATCCGTTGGCGCCCCCCTGGGCGAACTCGATGACCTCTTCGGTTGAGGCGAGCAGGTCCATCACGAGCACTCGGACCGTGGGCGCGGTCTTCCGGAGGGCGGCGACGTAGCGGGGACCGTCCCCGTTGTCCAAGGCGGCGTCGACCAGCACGACCTGCGGCGACGTTTCCTGCAGCTGGCGCAGGCCGTCGACGGTGTCTCCCGCGGCCCCAACCACCTTCATGTCCGGTTGACCGTCAAGCAGGGCAGCGAGTCCGTCGCGGACCAGCCGATTGTCGTCGATCACCAGCACTCGAATACTCTTTTTCAAATGGGTCCCTTCTACAAGTAGGCGGACCGGCAGGGCTTCGACCCACTGCCGCACCTACGAACATAGGCCGGGGGGGGGGGAGACCAATCCGGTAAACCCACCCAAAGCACATCATCACTATGAGGGGAAACCCCGACACGTGGCCCGGCGAGCGGTTCAACCCTGCAGCAGGCGGGTCTCGACGGCGAAACGGTAGAGCTCGGCCCGACTCTTCAGGCCCAGCTTGGTGCGGAGGCGTTTGCGGTGCGTTTCCACGGTCTTCACACTCAGGGCCAGATGCTTCGCCGCTTCCTGGTTCGTGTGTCCCAGGGCGAGGAGCCTGAGCACGTCGATCTCCCGCTGGCTGAGGGGCGGCGGCGGACGGTCGGCTGCAGGCAGAGCCGGATCCCTGTGCTCCCCCTGGCCGGGCCGGGTCAGGTTCACGACGGTGCCTCCGCGATGGACCACGCGGATGGCACTCAGCAGCTCGACATCGGCGGCCTTCTTCACGACATACCCGGAGGCCTGCGCGTGGAGGGCCGCTCCGAGATAAGCCGGATCATCGTGCATGGTGAGGACGAGGACTC
>DATNDQ010000209.1:0-5460 GCA_035553475.1 Gemmatimonadales bacterium | reverse complement strand
TTCCGGAACATCTCGACCCCGGTCACGACCGTCTTCTTGTCGGTCCCGAAGCCCACCATCTCCACTTCCTCGCCGACCTTGATCTTGCCGCGCTCGATCCGGCCCGTGGCCACCGTGCCGCGGCCCGTGATCGAGAACACGTCCTCGACGGGCATCAGGAACGGTTTGTCGACCTCGCGCACCGGGATCGGGATGTTCTTGTCGAGGGCCTTGAGGAGCTCCCAGACCTTCTCCACGTACTTGGGATCCCCTTCGATCGCCTTGAGCGCCGCGCCCCGGATCACGGGGATCTCGTCGCCCGGGAACTCGTACTTGGACAGGAGCTCCCGCACCTCGAGCTCCACCAGATCCAGGAGCTCGGGGTCGTCGATCAGGTCGCACTTATTCAGAAAGACGACGATCGCCGGCACGTTCACCTGGCGGGCGAGCAGGATGTGCTCGCGCGTCTGCGGCATCGGGCCGTCGACGGCACTCACCACGAGGATCGCGCCGTCCATCTGCGCGGCGCCCGTGATCATGTTCTTCACGTAGTCGGCGTGCCCCGGGCAGTCGACGTGCGCGTAGTGGCGCTCGTCCGTCGAATACTCCACGTGGCTCGTCGCAATCGTCAGAATCTTGGTCGCGTCGCGGCGGCCCTGGGACTCCGACGCCTTGGCGACGGTGTCGTAGGGCACGTACGTGGCCAGCCCCTTGTCGGCCGAGACCTTCGTCAGGGCCGCGGTCAAGGTGGTCTTGCCGTGGTCCACGTGCCCGATCGTCCCGACGTTTACGTGCGGCTTCGTCCGCTCGAACTTTGCCTTCGCCATGAACTCCTCAGAGAAAAAATTCGTCCAGGGACTTCGTCAAGGAACTTCGTCAAGGACCGGCGTCGAGGGACGGCGTCAACGCCTCTCCTCGACGATTCTCCTCGACGTCTTCCCTTGACGTCTCTTGTTTCTAGCCCTTCACCTTCGAAACAATCTCTTCTGCCTTGGCCTTCGGCACTTCCGAGTAGTGGCTGAACTGCATCGAGTAAATCGCACGGCCCTGGCTCATCGACCGCAGCGTGGTCGAGTAGCCGAACATCTCGGCCAGCGGCACGCTGGCGGCCACGATCTGCGCGTCGGCGCGCTGCGTCATGCCGCCGATCTTCCCGCGGCGGGCCGACAGGTCGCCGATGACGTCACCCATGTAGTCCGACGGCGTGACGACTTCGACGTCCATCACCGGCTCGAGCAGGATGGGGTGCGCCTGACGCGCCGCCTCCTTCACCGCCATGGAGCCCGCGATCTTGAACGCCATTTCGCTCGAGTCCACGTCGTGGAAGGAGCCGTCCACCAGCTCGACCTTCACGTCCACCATCGGGTAGCCCGCGAGCACGCCGTTCTCGAGGGCTTCCTTCACGCCCGCCTCGATCGGGTTGATGTATTCCTTGGGAATCACACCACCCACGATGTTGTCCTCGAACACGAAGCCGGTGCCGGCCTTGCCGGGCTCGAGGTGGATGACCACGTGGCCGTACTGGCCGCGGCCACCGGACTGGCGGATGAACTTGCCCTCGACGTACTCGACGCGTTTCCGGACGGTCTCGCGATACGCCACCTGCGGGCGGCCGACGTTTGCTTCGACCTTGAACTCCCGCTTCATCCGGTCGACGATGATCTCGAGGTGCAGCTCGCCCATGCCCGAAATGATGGTCTGGCCGGTCTCGGCGTCCGAATGCACGCGGAACGTGGGGTCTTCTTCGGAGAGCTTCTGGAGGGCGACGCCCAGCTTGTCCTGGTCGGCCTTGGTCTTGGGCTCGATGGCGACGGAGATGACGGGCTCCGGGAACTTCATCGCCTCGAGGATGATCGGATGGTTCTCGTCCGAGAGCGTGTCACCGGTGCGCGTGTCCTTCAGGCCGATGGCGGCCGCGATCTCGCCGGCCCGGACTTCTTCGATCTCCTCACGCTTGTTGGCGTGCATCTGGAGAAGGCGGCCGATGCGCTCCTTGCGGTCCTTCGTGCTGTTGTAGACGTACGACCCGGCGGCCAGGACGCCTGAATAGACGCGGAAGAACGTAAGGCGTCCGACGTAGGGGTCAGTCATGATCTTGAACGCCAGGGCCGCGAAGGGCTCGTCGTCGGAGGCCTTGCGGTCGGCATGCGTTTCGTCGTGATGAGGGAGGTGACCCTGAATCGCGGCCACGTCCACCGGCGCGGGCAGGTAGTCGACCACCGCGTCGAGCAGGGCCTGCACGCCCTTGTTCTTGAAGGCGGCGCCGCAGAGCACCGGGACGACGCCACCATTGATCGTCGCCTTGCGGAGGACGGCGCGGATCTCCTCCTCGGTGAGGGCCTGGCCCTCGAGGTACTTGTGGAGAATGGCGTCGTCGTGCTCGACGATCATCTCCAGGAGCTCGTGCCGCATGGCGGCGATGCGCTCCTTGAGAGCCTCCGGCACCGGGCCTTCGACGTATTTCTTGCCCAGGGTCTCGTCGTCATAGACGATCTCGACCTCGCGGATGACGTCGATCAGACCGGTGAAGAGCTCGCCGGAGCCGAGCGGCAGGTGGATCGGAATGGCCTTGGCACCCAGCCGGTCCTTCACCATGGCGAGGCAGCGGTCGAAGTCGGCGCCGACGCGGTCCATCTTGTTGACGAAGATGATGCGAGGGACGCGGTAGCGGTCGGCCTGGCGCCAGACCGTTTCGGTCTGCGGCTCCACGCCACCGACGGCGTCCAGCACGGTCACGGCGCCGTCGAGCACGCGGAGCGAACGCTCCACTTCGACGGTGAAGTCCACGTGGCCGGGGGTGTCGATGATGTTGATGCGGTAGGGAATGCCGAAGCGGGTCCAGAATGCCGTCGTGGCCGCGGAGGTGATGGTGATCCCCCGCTCCTGCTCCTGTTCCATCCAGTCCATCGTGGCCGTGCCGTCGTGCACTTCACCCAGCTTGTAGTTCCGGCCGGTGTAATACAGGATCCGCTCGGTCGTGGTCGTTTTCCCGGCATCAATGTGGGCCATGATGCCGATGTTGCGGATCTTGTCGAGTGGCGTTGTGCGCGGCATAGCTTCTCTGAATCCCTCTTCCTTCAGCAAAAATGCGGGGCGACCGTGTCGCCCGGGAATTCCCGGGCCGGTCTCGCTCCGCTCACATCCGGGAGCTGCGCCCCCTGGATGGGCTTCGTATGTGTGTTACTGCTACCAGCGATAGTGCGCGAAGGCCCGATTGGCCTCAGCCATCTTGTGCGTGTCTTCCTTCTTCTTGATCGTCTCGCCCTCACCCTTCGAGGCGAGAATCATCTCCGCCGCCAGCCGCTCCGACATGTCCTTCTCGCGGCGCGACCGGCTGTACGTGATGAGCCAGCGCATGGCCAGCGCGGTCCGGCGCTCCGGCCGCACTTCGACCGGCACCTGGTACGTCGCGCCGCCGACGCGGCGGGACTTCACCTCGAGGGCCGGCTTGGCGTTCGACAGCGCCTGCTTGAACACGTTCACGCCCGGCTGCCCGGTGCGCTGCTCGATCAGATCCATCGCGTTGTAGAACACACGCTCGGCGATCGACTTCTTGCCCCCGCCCATCAGGTTGTTCAGGAACTTCGATACCGTCTGGCTGTCGTACCGCGGATCGGGCGGCACGGGGCGGCGAACGGCCTTCTTCCGGCGGCTCACTTGCCACCTGCCTTCGGCCGCTTGGCACCGTACTTGGAGCGCGACTGCTTCCGATCGGTCACCCCGGCGGAGTCCAGCGTGCCGCGGATGATGTGATACCGCACGCCCGGCAGATCCTTCACGCGGCCGCCGCGGATCATCACGATCGAGTGCTCCTGCAGGTTGTGCCCTTCACCCGGGATGTACGCCGTCACTTCGAACCCATTCGTCAGGCGGACCCTCGCCACTTTTCGAAGCGCGGAGTTCGGCTTCTTGGGGGTGGTGGTGTACACGCGGGTGCAGACGCCCCGTTTTTGCGGATTGCCGCGCAGCGCGGGCGCCTTTTCCTTCCCTCCCACGGTCTTCCGACCGTGGCGGACCAGCTGATTGATCGTCGGCATACGTTCCGGATCGGGCTCCAAAAAAGTCGGGAAATAGACTTGAAAGCTAAGGGGGGACTTGGACTTGGGTCAACCCCGACCCGTTGGAGGAGGCCTCGGAGGGGTTGCTCAGTTTGTCCTTTGGGGGGTAGGCTTTTCGGTATGCGGCTCCCTGCCCTGGTCCTGCTGGTGATCTCGTCGGCCACT
This sequence comes from Gemmatimonadales bacterium, assembly GCA_035553475.1. Lineage (GTDB taxonomy): Bacteria > Gemmatimonadota > Gemmatimonadetes > Gemmatimonadales > GWC2-71-9 > 40CM-2-70-7. The sequence continues at coordinate 1,258 of DATNDQ010000209.1, read as the reverse complement.
CCAGCCGCGGCTCAGCGGCTATCGCCTGTGACCCCCCGTTACACCGCCACGTTCGCCCGGACCCGCGATTCCACGCCGGGCCGCATCAATCCGGGAGATCACGCCTGGGAAGGTGCGAAGGTTGGGGCCGGGGTCCTCGGCCTCGGAGGTCTCGGCGTGGGATACGGCTGGTGCGCCCAGGGAGACAACGGGCACCCGACCACGTTCAGCTACTGCGCCCCCCGAGCCCTGATCGGCGGCCTGATCGGCGCCACCCTCGGCGCCGTCATCGGGGGGTTCATCGGCAGCACGGTACCCAGTCGCCCCGCTAGCGAGTAACAACGCAGCAGGAAGGAGCCCGGCTATAGGCTTCTTGGAAACTGATCCGGTATCAATTCGAATACCACTTTGGTGCAGAGGGTCTGTGGTTGGCTGCGGCGAACTCAGCGGGGATGCAGTCCAGTACCGTCAATTCCCCAACCCACCCACGGTCGTAGCGAGCTCGCCGCTACTGACGGGATCGGCTGCTCAATCCTGACGGCGTTGAGTCTGCGACTAGCATGCTATCGAGCGGGATCACGTGGTTCAGAATTGCAACTTTCGCCCGATTGACACCTCCCGGCAGACATGACAAACTGCGCAAGGGAGGGTTCGTCCCATGCGTCATTGGCCAACTTACCTGCTTTCGATCCTGGTACCTGCGGCGTATATCGGCTGCACCAACACGCCCACTGAGCTCGAAGCGTCAGTCGTCGCTATCAACCAGAACCTTGCCTTCACACCGGATACGCTGACCGTCCAGGTGGGTTCCAACGTGCAGTGGAACAATCTCAGCAGCGATTACCACGACCTCGTATCTGACTCTATCAACTCGGGCAGCCCAGCAATTCCCGAGATTGCCTTAGCGCCGATCGGTGGCGTCGATCGGCAGTACCGGCAGACATCCGTTGAAGTGAACTTTGGCACAAGGGGAACGTACCCTTATCACTGCACGATCCACCCCGGCATGCACGGTGTGCTGATCGTCCGCTGATCCTGCCAAGCCGCGACAGTGAGTGGAGTGTGTTTGAACGGTCCGGTCTCGCGCGGCGGTGCCGCTTCTCCTGCCCAGCCCTTCAACCTGAGGTAGAACCCGGGTGCCGATGCCCGGATTCCCTCACAAGCCCGACCAAATGTCATAGTTGAGCCCCCTGCTTGGACCGCTTGGGGTACAGGAGGTCAGGAGCCAGCCTCCCCAATGAACAACGGGGCGCCCTTTCGGACGCCCCGTTTCGCTTTC
>DATNDQ010000208.1:0-2423 GCA_035553475.1 Gemmatimonadales bacterium | reverse complement strand
TCGCGGAACAGGATCCAGCCCACCTGGTCCCACGCAAAGCCGACGTTCAGCGTCGCCCCGTCGAAGCCACCCGGGGTTTCCCCGGCATTCTGGACTCCGGTGGTGGCGTGGGTCAGCTCCGCGTGTGCGTACTCTTCGGCTTTGTCGAGCCGCTGGCCGCTCTCCGAGAGTGCGGCCGCCGCCTGATGATTGAAATACCACTGGTTTGGAGCCATCTCGATGGCGCGGTCGAACTCGGTTACCGCGCTGTCGGCCTGGTGAATCCGCGCCAGGGCCCTCCCCCAGTTTGCGTGCACGTTCGCGTCGCCCGGGGTGATGACCGCGGCCTTGGCCAGTTCCCGGGCGGCCTCGGAGTCGGCCTTCAACAGCAAGTCCACCTGTCCCAGATTCGAATGGGCATACTGATCGAGCGGGTTGACCTCGATCTCCTTCCGGAAGCTCGCGGCAGCACCTGTCAGGTCACCGGATCGCCACTGGGCCAGGCCGAGGTTGTTGTAGGCGTACTGGTCGAACGGGTTGATAGCGATCTGCTGTCGAAATGCGTGCGCGGCGGAATCGAGCATCCGCAGGTCCAGATACGCGCGCCCCAGATCGTTCCAGGCGTACGGATTCTTCGGGTCGGCGGCGATGGCTTGACCGAAGAGATCGGCGGCTCCGCGCCCGTCCCCCGATTGCAGGCTGTTGTTCCCACGGCGCAACAGCTCGTCGGGGTCCGCCTTGGGCACCGGTGTCGCTGCGACCGCTGCAGGGGTGCCGACCAGGCCGATGAGTTGGGCTTCGTCGTTCCGGACGGTACGGCGGAACGCCTGGAGGTCACTCCGGCGGGACTTGAGGACGAAGGGCGTCTTCATATCGAGCGTCCGCACGATCTCCACGCTGTCCCCGCGGAGTGTGTACGTCGACCGGTAGTCCGCGTAATCCCGGGCGATGGAGACTGGGAGCGGGAGGTTGGCCGAGACGCCCGCAGGGAGGCCCAGCACCAGTCGCCTGGATTGATGGATCAGGACGTCGATGTGCGCTGTGTCCGCGGTGGAGTCGTCGAGACCGAACGACATGGCCGGCAGCGGCGGCTGGTAACCCGCCCGGCCGTCCTTCCACGTGAGCGCACCCGATTGCGTGAGCCGGAAGGTCATCCAGAACGCGCTGTCGGTGTCCTCCGGCCTGGCCGCATCGAGATCGCTGGTGATGCCGGTGCCAGGGAGGTTGTCGTCGAGCCGGGCAGCCATGGCCGGCCACGAACTGCGGGGCAGGGTGCGGAACACCTCCCGCAGGAGGACCTCCCCATCGCCGCGCTCGCTGAATCGGACACCGAGCGCGATAGTGGCGGCCGTCAATCCGCCGCGCATGGTGACGTCTTCGGTGGGCGCGTACGGGAGGGTTCGGGGGGCCCGGCTCAGGCGGGCCGGACCGCTCGCGGGGATCACGAGCGCTCGCCGGCCCCGCAGCTCGTACCACAAGAACTGGAACGGCGCGACGGCGGGAGTGGCGTCCAGCCAGAGCGTGTCCTTGGCCATCGGGACCACGGTGATGAGATGGTCGAATTCAGACGGCGAGACCACGGCCGAGTCGGCGTCCCGCTCAATGTTGATCAAGACCGGAGCGCTGGGGACGCCGATGGCGTGGAGGAGCGCTGCCAGCAGCACGTGCTTGTCCTTGCAGTCACCGTACTCGTTGGCCAGCACGTCCGATGCCGCGTGCGGTTGGAACCGCCCGACGCCGAAGTTGAGCGCGACGTACCGGATGTGGTCGGAGACGAACGTGAACAGGGCGGCGATCGAGTCCGTCAGGGTGCGCCGCCCTTGGACCAAGTCCCGCGCCTTGGCCTGGATGGCCGGGGTCACGGTTTCGCGTGGGCGTTCGAGACCGCCATACCAGGCGCCCAGGTCGCTCCAGGAACGGAACGTCGTGATCTCGATGCCCTCGCGCTTCTGCAGCGTCGTCCGTGTCGTGTCGAGCGTGACGTTCGCGCGGTGCCACCGGTAGACGCGCCAGCCCGCGCTGTCCGCCACTGCCGGGTTCACGTCCCCGCGCGTGCTCACCTGGGTGTAGACGGCCACCGGAACCACGACTTCGTCGTCTTCGCTCTTGATGGTGACTTGGTGCAGGAAGGGGGCGTAGTACCAAAACTGTCCCGGGGCGATCGGGTGATCGATGGTCCAGGTGATGTGGTAGGCGATCGTGTCTCCGGGGTCCAGCGCCGGTACGGTTACGACTTTCTGCCGCAGGTCCGAATAGGCGGGAACCTCCTGTCCCAGGGGTCCGGTCACGTCCTGGACCGAGGTTGCGATCACGGGGGCCGCCCCCCGCTTCAGGACCTCCACGGAGTCCACGTCGAAGTGCTCGGTGGAAGAGTCGTAGTCGAACTTGAGCTCCCCCAACGCCGCGACTCCGGCCTGGGACTGAATGGCGATGCGGGCTCGCAG
>DATNDQ010000207.1:0-5987 GCA_035553475.1 Gemmatimonadales bacterium | reverse complement strand
GCCCAGGAAGGCATCCCCTTCAGCCAGCACGGCTGGGTGGGGCAGGTCATGGGCTTCGACACGATCTCCATCGTCTACAACCGCCCCGTGGCCCGCGGCCGGAAACTCTTCGGCAAGCTGGTTCCCTGGGGCAAGGTCTGGCACCCCGGCGCTGACTCGGCCACCACGATCACGTTTTCACAGGATGTGCTGGTTCAAGGCAAAGAACTCAAGGCGGGGAGCTACACGCTCTGGACCATCCCGGACACCGCGACCTGGACCATCATGTTCTCGCGGGCACTGCACGTCTTCCATACGCCATACATCGGGGACTCGACCATCGTCCTCCGCGTCCCCGCCACCCCCGAGCGGGGCGACCACATGGAAGTCCTCTCCTTCTACTTCCCCATAGTCGGCCCCGACTCGGCTGTGCTGCGCTTGCACTGGGGCACCACCATCGTCCCCATCAAACTCCACACGCCGACGCCCTAGTGTTTCTGCGTCAACCTCTGGAGCTGCATCTTCGCCTGACCTAGCGTCGAATCCTTTGCCACCGCGTCCTTGAACGCCGCGATCGCCTTGGCCGTGTCGCCCTTGAAGAGCAGGATATTCCCCAGCGTCATGGGCGTCTGTCCCGACGCCGGATAGTACTCGGCGGATAGCTGCAAGAGAGCGAACGCGTTCTCGAAACGGTTGGCCCGTGCCTCATTCACCGCCACCCCGATGAGCGCGGACTCGCGGAAATCATAAGCCTCGCCGCCGTAGTACTTCGTCCGCAGGTCGCGATAGTGTTGGACAGCCGCTGCAAGGCCCGAATCGGCCAGATACACTTGCATTTCGTCATCCAGCAACCGGGGCCGCGCGACGCCGCGATGACAGGTCTCGCAACGCACCACGACGTGGGGTTGAGGACGCTCGGGCACATCGGCGAGATGCTCGTCATTGATGTGATTGAGCATGTCGATCATCACTCGCGCCGTGCGCTTGGTGCGTTTGTCGTCGGACGTAAAATTGAACGAGTCCAGCGGCATCCCCTCGCGTCCCACGTGGCAGTACTGGCAACGCACGCCCAGCGCGCCGGTAAAGCTCCGCATCATGCCGATCAGCGCCGGCTTCGAGATGTCCTTCGGGAGCACCTTGAGGTTCGTGAACGAGTCGGGGGGGAATTTCCCCTGGCCGGAAAGAGACGCCGCGCCGGCCAGGATCAGGGCAGGGAGGAACGCAAAGCGCATGAGTGGCTCCAGGTGTCACAGTGGACGGCGGTCGGTGGTCAGAATGTCGGTGCTCCTGTAGAATTCTGCCACCTCCTTCACGGGACTCTTGCAATGCTCATGGTTGTTCTGCGGTTCATTCATATCGTCCTCGGGGTCCTTTGGGTGGGGGGGGTCTTCGCCCTCTCCGTGATCATCATCCCCGGCATGCAGCAACTGGGGCTGCCACTCGACTCCCTGACGAAGACCCTGAACCACCGGAAGTTCTCCCAGATCATGATGGCGTTCGGCGGGCTCACCGTCCTGGCCGGACTGACCATGATGTACATCCTTGGCCACGGCAACGAATCCTTCTTCCAGTCTCCCTTCGGCCGCACGCTCTCGGTGGGTGGCTTGTGCGCCATCCTCGCCCTTGTGATCGGTGGCTCCGTTGCCCGCCCGGCCCTGGCGAAGATCGGGAAGCTGCAGGCCGACCTGGCGGCGAATCCACCCAAGGGGGATGATCCCCGGAAGGCCCAGATTGCCGCCCTCCAGAAGCGGATCGTGTTTTTCTCCAAGCTGGTGGTGATCCTGTTGCTCCTCGCGGTCACCTGCATGGCCGTAGCCCGCTACATCTGAAGAGGCGGTAGCGGACGGCGAGGGTTGTGGGGCATCGTTCGGGGTCCCTCAGGTCCAGGAGCCCCGGATGCACCGCAGCCTCGCCGTCACCTGCAGCGCCCTGTTGTTCGCCTCATCGCTCGTCGCACAATCCCGGTATCCAACCACCCGCCGCGATACGACCGCCGACACCTACTTCGGCACGAGAGTCCCCACACCGTACCGGTGGATGGAGGACCAGAACGCCCCTGAAGTCGCGGATTGGGTCGACTCCGAGAACGCCGCCACCTTCCACTATCTGGATGGTGTCACGCTGCGCGGAGCGTTCAAGGACCGCCTGACCACCCTCTGGAACTACGCGCGGGTTTCCGTGCCCGATCGCCCGATGCGCGGTGGGCCGCTCTTCTTCAGCAAGAATTCCGGTCTCCAGAGCCAGTAACCGATCTACCGGATGATCCCCCAGTCATCACGGGCGCAGCTGATCCTGGATCCCAATACCCTATCGCCCGATGGTTCGACCGCGCTCTCGACCTGGAGCGTATCACCCGACGGCCGCTACATGGCCTACGGCCTTTCCCCGGGTGGCTCCGACTGGCGTGACCTGCACATCCGCGTGCTCGCGACCGGGAAGGATCTCCCCGATACGGTCCGCTGGGCCAAGTTCTCCGGTGCGAGCTGGACCAACGACGGGAAGGGGTTCTTCTATTCCCGCTTTCCGGCGCCTGCGCCCGATCAGGTCCTCACGGCCTCACCCCTGAACCAGAAGGTCTACTACCACACCCTGGGGACGCCCGACTCGACGGACCAGCTGATCTTCGCGCAACCCGATCACCCCGACTGGTACGTGAGCGGGTTCGTGACGGAAGACGGGAAGTACCTGATCCTCTCATACGGCAACGCCACCGACCGGAATCACCTCTCGTACGCGGACCTCGGCGACCCGATGCACCCGAATGTCACCGCGGACGTGAAGCCCCTCTTCACCGCGTACGACGCGAGCTACCGGGTCATCGGCAATCTCCACAGCACGTTCTTCGTCCGGACGACGAATGGCGCGCCGAAAGCGAAGATCGTCGCGGTGGATCCCGCCGACCCGGCACCAGACAAGTGGAAGGTGGTGGTGCCCGAAGGTCCTGACGCCATCGAAGGCGCCGTAATGGCGGGTGGCCGACTCATCGTACAGGACCTGTCGGACGTGAAGAGCCGCCTGCGAATCTTCTCGACGGAGGGGAGGGCGATCGGGGAGGTGCCACTGCCGGGGATCGGTTCGGTGGGTGGCCTCTCAGGGCGCAGCGACACTCCTGAGCTCTACTACAGCTTCGCGTCGTTCCTGCACCCCCCGACCGTCTATCGGTTCGACCTGATCAGCCGGAAGACGTCGTCCTTCCAGCCTCCGCACGTCGCCTTCAACGCGGGCGCCTACGAGACGAAGCAAGTGTTCTACACGTCGAAGGACGGCACCAAAGTACCGATGTTCATCACGGCAAAGAGGGGTATCACTCTCGACGGGTCGCATCCGACCGTGCTGTACGCTTACGGTGGATTCGACATCAACATCACGCCGGCCTTCTCCCCGGTGGTCGCGGTGTGGCTCGAGCACGGTGGCGTCTACGCCGTCCCCAATCTCCGTGGGGGTGGCGAGTACGGCGAAGCCTGGCATCACGCGGGCATGCTCGAGAAGAAGCAGAACGTCTTTGACGACTTCATCTCGGCCGCGGAGTATCTGATCAAGGCGGGGTACACGTCGTCGGCGCACTTGGCGATTCACGGGTACTCGAATGGCGGGCTTCTGGTCGGCGCCGTGGAAGACCAGCGCCCCGAGCTGTTCGCGGCGGCGTACCCGGGCGCGGGGGTGATGGACATGCTGCGGTACCAGGATTTCACCGCTGGGAAGGGCTGGGTGAGTGAATACGGGTCGTCCGCGGATTCGGCCCAGTTCAGCTATCTGATCAAGTACTCACCGGTCCAGAACGTGAAGGTCGGTACCTGCTACCCGGCGACGATCATCACGACCGCCGACCATGACGACCGCGTGGTGCCGAGTCATTCGTACAAGTTCGCGGCGGCGATCCAGGCGGCTCAGGCGTGCGACAAGCCGACGCTGATCCGGGTGGATACGAAGACGAGCCACGGCTACATGCCGACGGACAAGCGGATCGCCGAGTTGTCGGACATCTGGGCGTTCACGGGCTGGAATACGGGAATGCGTTAGAGCTCGACGGCGAGCCCGCCCTGGACGGTGAAAGACGTGTACCAGCGGTAGATCACCCACTTGCCTTCGGCAAAGGGACGGAAGGTGCCGCCGACACGGGGGTCGAGGCCGAGGGCAAGGTCAGCGCCGGCTTTGTTCTTCGCCGCGCCATGGTCGGCCAGCGTGGCGCCGGTGGCCAGATAGAAGAGGGACGCAACGACCGGGGGGCGGTATCGCAGGTCGGCTGAGGCCCAGACCGCACCGTCATTGACGGTGGGATAGAGCGCGAGTGACCCGGTTACCTGCCAGTGGGTACTGAGGGAGCGGGTGAGGATCGCGCCCACCGTGTTGCGCGTCAGGTCCCTTCCGTTGGAGTCGAAGTCGGTGCCGAATCGCAGTCCGAATGCCGTTTGCGCGCACAGCGCGGGGGCGAGGAGCAGAGGTAACGCGAGCAGGGCGCGCTTCACGACGGCTCCGGAGTGGAAGGTCGCTGATACTCCGGGCACCAGACACCTTCGTCAAGGATGCAAGATGAACCTCTCACGGAGAGAAGCCATTGGGGCGTCGGTGGCGGCGTTGGGGGCCGCGGCGCTGAAGGTGCCTGCGCCGTCAGCGGTCAGCCATCAGCCGTCAGCGGGCCGTCTGAAGCAGTCGTTGGCGCGATGGTGTTACGGGAGCATCCCGCTCCCGGACCTATGCAAAGCTGTCAAGAAGATCGGGCTCGCCGGAATCGACCTCCTCGCGCGCGACGAGTGGGACATCGTCCGTGACGCAGGACTGGTCTGTTCGATGGGGTATCCATACCCGAAGGATAGGGACGGCTTCATCGCGACCGGATTCAACGATCCCGCGAATCATGCGCTCCTCCTGGGAGAGCTCGAGGATGCGATTCCGCTGGCCGCGAAGCACGGCGTGCCCAACGTGATCACGATGTTCGGGAACCGTAAGGGGCGGAGCGACCAGGAAGGGATCACCAACTGCGTCACCGGCCTGAAGAAGATCGCCCCCCTGGCGGAGGAGCATCAGGTCACGGTGTGCGTTGAGCTGCTGAACAGTAAGGTGGATCACCACGACTATCAGGGCGATCACACATCCTTCGGCGCGGCGGTGATCGACGGTGTCGGGTCATCGCGGGTCAAACTGCTGTACGACATCTACCATATGCAGATCATGGAAGGGGACGTGATCCGGACCATCCGCGCCAACGCGCCACGCATCGCGCACTTCCACACCGGAGGCGTGCCCGGCCGGCACGAGCTCGACGACACCCAGGAGCTCGACTACCGGGGCATCGCCCGCGCCATCGCGGATACCGGCTTCACCGGTTTCGTGGCTCATGAGTTCGAGCCGTCGCGCGACCCGCTCACGTCACTGGCTGAGGCGTTCACGACGTGTACCGTATAGGGTTTCTCCTCGCCGTCGCAGCTCTGGTGGCCTGCTCGGATTCGACGCCGGGACCGGGGGGTGGTGGATCGGTTCACCTGCGGCTGTTCGCCAGCGGCCTCGACAAACCCCTCTACCTCACGGCGGCACCGGGCGACACCGCCCGCGAGTTCGTGGTGGAGCAGCCCGGCACGATCCGCATCATCCAGCATGACTCACTGCTCGCGACGCCCTTTCTCGACATCACGTCACAGGTCGGCTATGACGGGGACGAGCGCGGACTTTTGAGCGTGGCATTCGATCCGAACTACGCCACGAACGGACACTTTTTCGTCGATTACACCGATGTATCCGGGAACATCGAAGTGATGCGGTATACGGTGTCCGCGAATCCGAATGTCGGCGATCCGACAACCGCCGACACGGTGCTCGAAATCGGCCATAGCACTTATGCGAACCACAACGGCGGGCTCCTGCTCTTCGGGCCCGATGGCTTCCTCTATATCGGCACGGGGGACGGAGGCTCCGGCGGGGACCCGCTCCAGAACGGTCAGGACTCCACCAAGCTCCTCGGCAAGATCCTCCGCATCGACGTGAGCGCACTGCCGTACACGATCCCCAGCTCC
>DATNDQ010000206.1:0-7008 GCA_035553475.1 Gemmatimonadales bacterium | reverse complement strand
TTCCTGTGCTCCGATCTGGCCCGCCACATCACGGGGGAGATCCTGAACGTCAATGGGGGATCGGTACTGTGCGGATGACGCAATTGCGGATTTCGGATTGCGAATTGCGGATTGAGCTCCCGCGAGATGCAGGTCAATCCGCAATCCGCAATCCCCAATCCGCAATCGTCATATGACCTTCCCGACCACGATCGCGGTTCCCGACAACGTTCTCCGGATCGCGACCAAACTCGAAGAGGCCGGGTTCGAGACCTGGTGCGTGGGCGGCGCGGTGCGGGACACCCTCCTGGGCCTCCCGCATCACGATTTCGACCTCACCACGGCGGCGCACCCGGAGAAGGTCCGGGAGCTGTTCCGCCGGACGGTGCCGGTGGGGATCGAGCATGGCACGGTCGCCGTGCTCGACGGCAAGGGCCAGCCGCACGAGGTCACGACGTTCCGGCGGGACATCAAGACCGACGGGCGACACGCCGTCGTGGAGTTCGGCGGGTCCCTCATGGACGATCTCGCCCGCCGCGACTTCACGATCAACGCCATCGCCTACCATCCCCTCAAGCACGAGTGGAAAGACCCCTTCGATGGCCGCGCAGACCTCGACGCCCATGTGATTCGCGCCGTGGGCGATCCCAACTGGCGCTTCCAGGAGGACTATCTCCGCATCCTGCGGGCCCTGCGCTTCAGCGCCCGGTTCGAGTTCCGGATTCACTCCCGGACGCTCGAGGCCGCCAAGGCCAACGCGCAGGGACTCGCGCAGCTGTCGGCGGAGCGGGTGCGCGACGAGTGGTGGAAGGGCATCGCGACCGCGAAACGGGTCACCAAGCTCCTCGCGCTCTGGCGCGCCGTCGGGGCCGCGAGGATCTGGCTGCCGGAGATCGGCACCGAGGGAAGAGGGAAGCGGGAAGAGGGAAGCGTGGACAAACTTGCCCGGGATCCCGTGATCGTCTCGAGCCTATTGGCATCCGATCCCCCCTCGCTCCTGACCCGACTGAAGGGCTCGAACAAGGACATCGAACGGGCGCGAGCCCTCCGAGATTGGAGGGACAAGTACCCCGATCCACGGCACCTGCCTGCGGTACGCAAATGGCTCTCGCAGACTGGCGCGTATGCGGATGACCTCCTGGCCCTTCTGAAGGGGCTCGACGCTTCCCGCTTCCCGTTTCCCACTTCCCGCCTTTCGGACGTCGTCCGTGCCATTCGTGACGCCGGGGATCCGATCTCCCTGGCGGACCTCGCCGTCAAAGGTGATGACCTGCTCGCCGCGGGCGTCCGCCCCGGACCCGACATCGGTGAGACCCTGGCCCGCCTGCTCGACGAAGTGCTGGAAGACCCCGCCCGCAACACGCGCGACGAGCTGCTGAAGCGGGTGGGTCGCCATGGGTGAGGCACTCGGCTACGCCCTGATCGCGGCGTTCGGCAACATCGTCGGCGCGCTGGCGGTGACCCGGCACGCCTCCAGGAGTCTCAAGCTCATCGAGCACGGCGTGGCCTTCGGCGCCGGATTCATGCTCGCCGTGGCCCTGGTGGACGTGATCCCCGAGGCCTTCGCCAAGAGCGGCACCCTGGCGATGCCCCTGGTGCTCGCCGGGTATCTCGCCGTGCATCTCACCCAGCATACGGTCACCCCGCACTTCCACTTCGGCGAGGAAACGCATCACGTCCACGCGGTCGCCGGGACGAGCGCGCTCGTCGGGCTTTTGCTCCACACCCTCTTCGACGGTGTCGCGATCGCGAGCGGGTTCCTGGTGCGCCCGTCGCTGGGCGTCCTCCTCTTCCTCGCGATCCTGTTGCACAAGTTGCCGGAAGGCGTCACCATATCGAGCCTCATGCTCGCGGGCGGGAAGTCCCGGACGCAGGCGGTGGGCGCGGCGGCGCTGCTCGGCCTCGCCACCGTGCTCGGAGTGGTCCTCACGGATAACCTTGGAGTATTGGCCCGGCATGGACTGGCGATTTCGGGCGGGGTGACCCTCTACGTGGCGGCGTCGAATCTGGTGCCGGAGTTTCAGGCGAAGAGAAGCTGGCTGCTCGCGGGATCCTTTTTTGGTGGTGCCGCAGCTGTATACCTCATGAGACTCCTAGCAGAGGGACCGTAGCCCTACGTACGGGAAGAGGGAAGTGGGAAGGGGGAAGCGTGGCTGCTCCTTCGGCTCAGTGCCTTGAGAAGTCCGACCAACAGGCTGAGCGTAGCATCGGTGAGAACAATGGCCGTGGTCACGGAGTCGGGCGGGACGATGGCGAGTCGTTGAAGCACTTCGAGATGGCTCAATAGCTCCGCGGCTGAACCCAATGAGATGCGAATGCAGCGGATGAATTGAGGGGTGCTGGCCAACGCATAACCCTCTGCTATGTTGGCCGGCACTGAAAGCGCGGCACGACGAATCTGGTCGATCAGGGCGAAGTGGTGACGAAGGTTAGGCATCATGGTGAGGTTGTAGGCGACGTGGGCCAATTCTTGGCTTTTCTTCCAGGCTTTCAGTGATTCGAGTTTCCGCATGGCGTCAACTTGGTTCTTCCTCGGGAGTCCCTGTGATCGGAATCGTGCGGTACGGGGTCCATTAATGCGTCACTCTTCCCGCTTCCCGCTTCCCGCTTCCCGATGAGCGAACCGTCACTCTTTCAAGGCTCCGCGGAGCCCCTCGCCGCACGGCTGCGTCCGAAGACCCTCGGCGACTTCCTGGGCCAGGAGCACCTCCTGGGCCCCGGGCGGGCACTCGGGGACCTGATCCGCCGCGGGCAGGTCGGGAGTTGCATCTTCTGGGGCCCACCGGGATCCGGCAAGACGACGCTCGCCAAGATCATCGCCAACTACACCGACCGGCACTTCGAGCCGTTTTCCGCGGTCACCGAAGGGGTCGGCCGGGTCCGCGAGATCATCAAGGAAGCGGAGGAGCGCCTCAAGTATCAGGGCCGAGGCTCGATTCTTTTTTGCGACGAAATCCATCGCTTCAACCGCGCCCAGCAGGATGCCTTTCTGCCGTGGGTCGAAAATGGCGTCATCACCCTGATCGGTGCGACCACGGAGAACCCGAGTTTCGAGCTGACCGGCGCCTTGCTCTCCCGGTGCCGCGTATTCGTGCTGGAGCCGCTCGCGGATGCCCATATCGAGACCATAATCCGTCGCGGGCTTGAGGGGGGAGTGACGGGAGGCGGGAAGCGGGAAGCGGGAAGTGTTCTGTCGCAGGCGGCGATCGAGGCGCTGGTGTCGTACGCCCAGGGAGACGCGCGGAGAGCGTTGAACGCCGTGGAAGCTATTGAGAAGCAATCCGACGCGTCCCACTTCCCACTTCCCGCTTCCCGCGAAACGATCACGCAACTCCTCGAAAGCCCCGTCCCGAAGTACGACAAGTCCGGCGAAGAGCACTACAACCTCATCTCGGCCCTGCACAAGGCGGTGCGGGGAAGCGATCCGGACGCCGCGCTGTACTGGCTGGCGCGGATGCTGGGAGGAGGCGAGGACCCGCTCTACCTCGCCCGGCGGATCGTCCGCATGTCCATCGAGGACGTCGGGCTCGCGGACCCGCGCGCGGTGGCGATCGCCAATGCGGCCAAAGAGGTCTATCACTTCCTGGGATCTCCGGAGGGTGAGCTCGCGCTCGCGCAGGCCGTCGTGTACCTCGCGACCGCGCCGAAGTCCAATCGCGTATACGCCGCCTTCGGGGAGGCGCAGAACGCCGCCCGGCAGTTTCCCACCGAGGCGGTGCCTCTCCACCTCCGGAGTGCGCCGACGCCCTTGATGAAGGGGTTGGGGTACGGCGAGGGGTACCGGTACGCGCACGACCACCCGGACGCCTACATCCCCCAGGACTACCTGCCCGAGCCGCTTCGCGGGGCGCATTGGTACACGCCCTCCGAGTTCGGCTACGAGAAGACCGTACGCGAGCGGATGGAGTGGTGGGAGCGAATCAAGCGCGAGGCACAGGGAGCGCCGAAGGAACCCGGGACCACGAACGCGTGATTTCCGCACGCCGGCCCCTCGATCGCGTGGGGGACGCCGTACGTGGCGTCACGCGCTGGGTGACCGGAGTCCTGCACCCGCGGCGGCGGGCCCGCGCCCGCCAGTGGCTCGTTGCCGGCGGTCCACCCCAGACCATTCTCGTCATCTGTTACGGCAACATCTGTCGTTCGCCCTACGCGGCGGCGGCGCTCCGGCGTCTCCTGCCCCCCGAAGCATCCAGCGTGAGGATCGACTCCGCCGGATTTGTCGGAGCGCATCGCTCCCCTCCGGCGAACGCGATCGAAGTCGCCGCGGCGCGCGGGATCGACCTGCGGCGGCATATCTCCCGGGTCGTCTCGCCGGGGGCGGTCGCGGGATCCGACCTGATCATCGTGATGGAGCCCGGACAGGCGGACATGCTCGCGCGGTTGGGACGTACCCGGCGGCCCATTCTCGTGCTCGCCGACCTGGATCCGCGTCCCTCCCGGGACCGTCGCATCAAGGATCCCGTCGACCAACCCCGGCTGGTGTTTGCGGAGTGCTACGACCGGGTGGATCGCTGCTTGGCGGAGTTCGTGAACACGATCTGGGGTGGCCGCACCGCCTGACGAGGGATCCGGGCCAGCAGGCGCCGGCCCCAGAACCCTGTCGCGATTCCCAGCGCTGCACCGGCCCACTCCCAGATGGGTGTGGCCCTGAGACCCACCACTCCGGGGATCGCCAGCAGGCCGAGCGCGACGAGTACCGCCGCTCCGGTCAGCGTGGGCCGCGAAGTGGCGAAGAACCCTACGGGCAGGAGAATCCCCCAGACCCACGTCGCATCGAGAAAGGACCGCAACCAGGTGTGGAAGCTCTCGGGGTAAATGAGGACCGACCATCCGGCTCCGGCGGTAAACCCCAGGTTGCAGTCCTGCCGCCCGTTCACGGCGAGGCACGTGCGCCCCTCCTCGCGCCACACCTGCACGTGCAGGGTGTCGCCGGGGTGGATCCCGGCCAGGGCGTTCCCGACGGTGACGTAGGGCCGGTCCAGGCCCCAGTTCAGGCTCCGGGTCCAATACCGCATCACGAGATCGTTACGTCTCGGTGCGATCAACAGGACCTCACGCTCCTGCTCGTCATAAATGCTGAACAGCGGGGCCAGCCGCGTGGTCGAAGGGCCTGCCAGCGCCGTGATCTCGACGGGCGTGCCGCGGGCCAGGAGCGCCTGCACCCGCGGCTGATCGTCCAGTTGGCGCGAAGGCAAGCCCATGGTGCCAAGGGAGGCACTGAGGACGCGCCCCCGGTACCACTCGAACCCACCGCCCAGGTCCGCGGTCCACTGTCCGTAGTACGTGGACGCCGGGTAGGACGGGTGCAGGGAGATGCCGGTCAGGGCGATGATGGCGAACGCCAGCCCAATGGCCAGTCCGGTTCGGAGGGCAGGAGGCTGGGAGCGCCTGGCAGCCGCGACGATCACCCCGGCGATGAAAAACCCCAGCACCGCTCCGGAAGTGTTGGAGATCACGTCGCCCAGTGACGTGTCCCGGCCGGGCACGAAGAGCTGGGTGAGCTCGATGAACGTGGAGAGGAACAGGCCCGACCAGAGGGCCGTGCGCCAGCGGGTTCCGGTCAATCCGATCACGCATCCGAACGGCAGAAAGAGGATGACGTTCAGGATGAAATCGGCCTTGCCCCGGTCGCCGCAGGCGACGCACCACCAGGGTGGCACGTGCTCCGCCAGATCCGCGGGTTGCAGGGTGGCGTAGAGAATGGCGCCCACCGCCAACCCCAAAGCGAAGCGCAAAGGGCGGGGCAGCGCGGCAATCCGCCGCAACGACACGAGCGACTCCTTCTGGTAGCGGGTGCGTGGACCCCTTAACTTACCACCGCTCCGGCAGCCCCCTCCTTACTGAAGCGGGGATGATGAACGCACGAGTGGTGGCGGTAGGGATGGTGCTGGCCCTGGGGCTGGCCACGCCCGCGATGGCACAGAGCATCACCGCCGGCGAGCTCGCCGGAACCGTGTACGACAGCCTGGGACAGCCGCTGGACGGGGCCGACGTCATCGTGCTCGACCGGGCCTCGGGCGCCCAACGGGTGGCCCTGGTCGCCCGCGGCGGCCTGTATCGCTTCCCCCTGCTTCCTGCCGGCGAGTATGAAGTCTTTGCCGAAGCCCTCGGGTATCGGCCCCGCCGCGTCATGCGCGTCCCGGTTCGCCCCGGTGTCGTTCTCGATGTCCCGGTCGTGCTCGCCTTCGCGGCCCCGCCTGTGAAGAACGTGGATACCACCTACTTCGCGTCCGGCGTGTACCAGGGCGTTTCGACGGCCAGCGGCAGATGGCTGGCGCCGTTCGCCGTCTCCGGGCTCCCGGAGAATGACCGGACCCTTCCGGGCGTGGCGGCGTTTTCGACCAATCGGGAGGCCACCCTCGCGGGCGAGGGTCTCCCCGCTTCGTTCTCAGGGCTCGAAGTGGACGGCCTCCCCGTCTCGCCCATTCTCCACCCGGGGCTTCCCAACGATGTCGGGAGCGCGTTCCCCCGCGGCGCGTTCCTCGATGTTCAGCAGGTCGATGGCGGTCCCGATGTCGAATGGACGGGATTCGCGGGCGGCGCGTTGTCCGGCTTCAGCCGCCAGGGCACGGCGACCCCGATTCTCAAGAGCTTCCTCGACTACACGGGGAGCGCGATGTCGTCGTCGAAGTACTTCGCGACCGACGCGACGTCGAACAGCAGCATTCGGGGCGGGATGTTCTTCACCGGACCCATCATTCCCGACACCGCCCACTTCGTGCTGGGCGTCGAGGCCGAGCGGGTGCAAGCCCCCCTGCCGGCCGCGTGGGCCAATGACAGCCTCGTGAACATCGCGCGGGACTCGTTCGCGACCGACCTCTCCGCCTACACCAAACCGCGCCTGGCGACGACGCAGCGGGTGTCCCTCTTCGGCCGGCTCGACTGGCAGCTGACCGACGACAACGCGCTCGACGTCAGCGCCTACTATGGGAACGACAAATTCACCGCGAGTGATCTCGGGCCGGGTGCCACGCCGAGCCTCGGGTCGAGTCTGACGGCGTCGAACTTCGCGGCGGACGTGGTACTGGC
>DATNDQ010000205.1:0-12793 GCA_035553475.1 Gemmatimonadales bacterium | reverse complement strand
CCGTCACACACCTTCGTCGCTTCCGGAAGCGTGTTGTCTATGGTCGGAAAGGTGTCGTCGGGGTTCTGGAAGGTCTGCGGGCTCTGATACATGCCGGGCCCCTGGGCGATGGCTTCGGGGGCGACCGTGTAGTTCAAGACGTCGTAGGTAAATCCGCCGTCCCCCAGCATCCGCTGGACGATGTCCTGCATCCCACCCGCCGGATCCGCCCCGTCCCACGACGCCCTGAGGGCATCGGGATTCCACGAGACCTCATGCGAGAACTCGTCGAACCACACCGGATCGGGACTCAGCGCCGCGAGGATCATCCCGCTCCCGTCGGGCTCGTTCACCGTCCAGATCGGCCCATCACCCTTCCCGCGCACCTCCCACGTCCCACTCGAAACGTGCGGGTCGTCGGTGGGCCGCGCCGGGAACAGCACCTCGATCTTGCCATCCGTCCGCG
Source organism: Gemmatimonadales bacterium (assembly GCA_035553475.1). Lineage (GTDB taxonomy): Bacteria > Gemmatimonadota > Gemmatimonadetes > Gemmatimonadales > GWC2-71-9 > 40CM-2-70-7. The sequence continues at coordinate 12,348 of DATNDQ010000205.1, read as the reverse complement.
AGTGGAGCACCACCAGATTGCCCGCCGAGCCCGCCTGGATGTACAGACGGACGCTCCGCCCCCGGGACACGGACCCGGCGGCATCCATCCAGATGCGAATCGGCCGGTCCGTTGCCGGACTGGCTGGGTTCTGAAGAAGGAGCAAGAGCGGCAGGATCATGTGGCCTCCGGGCTGGTTGCCTATCATACTGCATACGCCCCCCGCCGGTCAGCCGTTCCCCGCCACCCTGCGTATTCCCGTCATGCGCGTGTTTCCTGACATATCGCTCATCCTCCTGGTCAGCCTCCTGACCGCGAGCCCCCACCCCGACCTCACAGGGCGCTGGCGGATCAACATCTCCAGGAGCGACGACGCTTTTACCATGCTGAAGTTCGACACCACGGGGGCACCCCAGCGTCCGGCGAACGCGGGTGGCGGGGGCGGCGGCGGAAGCCGGCCAGGAGGGGGCTTCGGTGGTCGCGGGATAGGTGGGGGCGGCGGGATGGGTGGGATGGGGCGGCGCCGCGGGGGCGGTGCGGCCCGCGGCGACTCAGGACCTCCCATGAGCGAGACTCAGCGCCTGGCGTTCCGACAGGCCCTGCGCTTCGCCCTCTACCCACCTCCTCTGCTCCAGATCGCCGAGACCGACTCGACGGTCACCTTCGGCACCGACCCCGCCGCTCTCGTACTCGGCGACGGCAAGACCATGGTGGTTCCGGCAGTCGACTCGATAGCTGAGGTGACGATCACCTCACGATGGATCGGTAATGCGTTCCTGGTGAGCCGGCAGGTGGCTGGTGGCGGGAAAGTTAGCGAAGACTACGTGAAGGCCGCGGACGGCACCCAGCTCACCGTGTTCGTCCACTTCGATGGCGGCCAGGAACGCACCCTCGATTTCCGCCGGGTTTACGACCTGGTCGCGAACTAGCCCAAAATCCTGTCGATCGCGCCTAACTCGTCGGCGCTGAAGGCGCGCTTGCCGAGCGCGCCGATAGCGTCGTCAATCTGGCCGATCCGGCTCGCGCCGATGAGAGCCGAGGTGACCACCGGCTCGCGCAGCACCCAGGCCAGGGCGAGCTGCGCCAACGTCTGCCCACGCGCCTTGGCGATGTCGTTCAATTTCTTCGCCTGTTCGATCCGCTGGTCGGTGACTTCCTCGCGCCGGAGGAATCCGGTCGCCTTGGCGGCCCGAGAGTCCTCGGGAATCCCCCTGAGATACCGGTCCGTGAGCAGCCCCTGCGCCAGCGGGGAGAATGGAATGCACCCGATTCCCTCTTCCTTGAGGGCCTGAAAAAGTCCGTTCTCCGGACCGCGAACCAGCATGCTGTACTTCGGTTGGTGAATCAGGCACGGAACGCCGAGGTCCCGAAGCAGGGCCGCGGCTCGTCGGGTCTGCTCCGGCGTGTACGATGAGATCCCGGCGTAGAGTGCCCTTCCACTCCGCACCGCCTGGGCCAGTGCGCCCATCGTCTCTTCGAGGGGCGTATCGGGATCGGGCCGATGATGATAGAAGATGTCGACGTACTCGATGCCCATCCGCTTCAGACTCTGGTCGAGACTCGAGAGCAAGTACTTCCGCGATCCCCACTCACCGTACGGCCCGGGCCACATCCGGTATCCGGCCTTGGTGGAGATGATCATCTCGTCACGGTAGGGCGCGAGGTCCTCCCGCAGCACCCTTCCGAAGGTCTCCTCGGCGGACCCCGCCGGTGGGCCGTAGTTGTTCGCGAGATCGAAGTGCGTGATGCCGCGATCGAAGGCGTGAAGCAGCATCCCCCGCGCGTTCTCGAACTGATCCACACCGCCGAAGTTGTGCCACAGCCCGAGCGCGATGGCGGGCAACTTGAGCCCGCTGCGCCCGCATCGCTGGTAGGGCATGCCGTCGTATCGTGCTTCCGTCGCTCGATGCATGGTCAGAAGGTCGCCTGTTGTCCAACGGTCAGGAGATGGAGTCGCGGGTCGCCGGCAAATGCCCTCTTCACGTCGTCGTCCGTCGCGAGCCCCGGAAACGTCCGGTGGTGCATGGGCACGATCACTGTCGGGTGAAAGTACTTCTTCACCGCCAGCGCGGCAGTCGCCGGATTCTGTGTGTAGGGCCCGCCGCCGACGTTCAGCAGGATGATGCTCGGGTGATGGATCTCTTCTATGAGCGCCATGTCGCCGAAGATCCAGGTGTCCCCGGTGTGGTAGAGCGAGCGGCCGTCGGCGAACGTGAGCACCACGCCGAGCGGGCGACCTGCCGGGGCGCTCGAATGCATGGCGGGCACGAGGTGGACGGTCACGTCACCGACCACGAACGTCCCGCCCACGTTGCCACCCTTCACCTGCGCTTCGGGAAGCCCAAGCGAGTTGACGAAGTCATCCTCCCCGATGACCGGCGCTCCGCTCGCCTGCGCGATGGCCACGACGTCACTTGCGTGGTCGCTATGGGCATGCGTGACGATGACCGCGGTGGGGCGGTACCGGGTCAAATCCTTAAGCGAATCGGGTGTCGCCGGATTCCCCTTGAGAAAGGGGTCGATCAGGAGGCTCGTCCCGCCGGCGCTGGTCACCAGGAACGTGGCATGACCGAGCCAGGTCACGTGGATCGGGGCTGCACCCTTGGGCGTTCCCTGAGCAGGCATTTGGTACTCCCGGCGACCGTGAATGAGGGTGATATTTTTGCCCCTATGACGCTACGGAATGCTGGAATCGGACTGGTGTTTTTGGCAGTGGCCGCGTGTCAGAAACCCGCGACCGAGCCCGACCCCAAGACCGCCGCCGACACCAGTCACCAGGCACCCGTCCGCGATCCGGAACAGGACCGCCGGATGGCACAGCTCGAGCTGCAGAACATGGAGCGCGACGCTGAGGTCGAGGCGTTGCAGCAACAGCTCGATGACGCACGCGCCGAAGTGGTGCGGGCCATGGCCAAAGTATCGACCCTCGCGACCCGTGCCGAGGCGGCCTCCAACTTGGCGGAGGCGCAGGTGGCGGTGCAGACGTTGAAGACCAACGCGGGCACGGCGCCCCTGCCGGAGCTGGCCTCTGCCAATCAAATGCTGCGTCAGGCATCGACGGAGTTCGACAAGGGAAACTACGGCGGCGTGGTGTACCTCTCGAATCAGTCCAAGAACTTCGCGTCTGAGGGCCAGACCCGCCTGTCGAGTGTCGATCGCTCGACCCTTCGTGCGGGCGAGGTCCCCTTCGCCATCCCGCTGTCCCTGCACACCACGGGACACGCGAACATCCGCTCGGGACCAGGCACGACGTTCAAAGTCGCCTACACCCTGGAATCAGGTGCCGACGTCACCGCGTTTTCGTATGTGGATGAGTGGGTACGGATCACTGACTCAGGCGACCGCTCGGGCTGGATCCACCGGACCCTGATCAGCCGTCGCGCCGCCGGCGCGCGTTAGCCCCCGACGTCCTCGTCGGCTTCGCCGACACCGCCGAACGGACCACCCGGTCCCGGCCATCCGCCTTCGCCCGGTACAGGGCGGCGTCCGCGGCGGCGATCACCGACTGCGTCGTATCGCCGTTCTTGGGGAATTCCGCAACGCCGACGCTGACCGTCACCGCATCCCCCCCGCCATTCGCGCCGGACGCCTTCAATTGCGAGCGTAACCGTTCCGCGACCTCCGCAGCGCCATCCACCGGGGTTTGCGGCAGCAGCACCAGGAACTCCTCGCCACCATAGCGCGCCGCGCAGTCCACCTGACGGGTGATCTCCTTCAGGATCCCGGCCACTCGCGTGAGCACGGCGTCCCCCGCCTGATGCCCATGCGTGTCGTTGTACTTCTTGAAGTGATCGACGTCCACCATCAGCACCGAGAATGGACCAGCGCCCCGCTCCGACCGCTCGGCTTCGACATCCAGCGTTTCCATCAGGCGCCGCCGGTTGTAGAGGCCGGTCAGCCCGTCCGTGACCGACAATTTCTGGAGCGCGTCACGGCCCTCACGGATCCGGCCCACCATGTGATTGAAGACCTCGGTGAGTCTCCCGACTTCACCGCCACCAACCACCGGCAGATCGACGGTCAAGTTTCCCCGCGCCACGGTCGCCGCGCCTTCCGATAGCCGGTCGAGCGGGTGCACGATGAGCAATCCGAGGGCGTACGCCATCAGGCCGACGCTGACGAAAATGACAGCCACGACGAACGTCGTCACGTTGCGCAGGTGCTCGATCTGGCGAAACGCCGCCGTCGCGGGCACCTCGGCGATCGCGGCCCAATGCAGACGATCGATGGGCTCCATGGTGCCCAGGACGCCCTTCCGTCCGAAGCCCGTATACTCGAGCGCCTCTCCCGGACGGGCCGTCAGGTTCTGGATGGTCGCGGCCGGGAGCTGTGCCTTGAGAGCTGAATCGGCCAACGGTCCCTTTCCGGCGACCAGGAGGCCGGTGCCGGTGGTCACGTAAAACCGGCCGGAGTCCTTCGGCACAAATCGAGACAGGTTGTCCGTCAGCGCCTTCAAGTCGACGATGGCCGCGAGGCTGTTATTCGCCCGGCCGGTGGGCGTCTGGATCGGGACGGCGAGAACGAGTTGGATGTGCCCCGAAGGGGTCCGGAACGGTTCGCCGATCACGGCGCCGCTGTTCCGCAGCATCGACCCCCAGTCCTCGGGCAGCGGGATGGACTTCGCACTGCGCGACGATATGGCGATGGTGCGGCCCTGGGGGTCCAGCGCCGCGAGCGCCTCGTAGTCCGCGAAATGCGCGCGAACGGACTCGAGGTAGTCGGTGCGCCGCTTCTCCGTTCCCCCGCGCGCGCCCGACAGGATTTCGGAGCCGGCGAACACCCGGAGGTCCAGCAAGTGCGACTTGAGCCAGATCTCGACGTCGCGGGCACCGGGGCCCGCGAGCGTCGCGAGCTCCTGAGCGATCTTGTCCCGCACCACGCGCTTGTTCTGGACGTACGACGAGTACGCGATGCCGAACGAGGGCACCAGCGTCGCGACGATGCCGAACACCAGCAGCTTGCGCTGGATGCTCTCCAGACCGACCGCCCGAAGGACGCGGGCGGCGACTTGTTCCCAGGATCTCAGTGATCAGGCTCCGGACGGGACCCTAACAAGATTGGGGAAAGCCGCCGAGATGCAAGCAGGGTCGCCCCGGAGCCCATCTTCCCTACGGAATCACACGGTAACGAACCCCCATGCCGTCCTGGAAGTGGAAGCCGACGTGACAATGGAACAGCCAGGTCCCTACGTTGTCCGGCACCATGTCCGCGATGCTCATTTGCATCATGGAGATCTGGATGACATCGGTCCGGGTGCCGTTGAGCAGCACGGTGTTCCCATGCCAGTGCGGGGCGTGGAAGTCGAAATCATTGGTGGAGCCGAATACATACCAGCGGACCCGCTGCCCCTGTTTGAACGTCAACTCCTCGAGTGGCAGGGTCCCGTGCGTGAACCCGTTGATCGTGAACTGGACGTAGTAGGGGTAGAGGTCCTGTCGGCCGGGCTCGTTCCGCGGGATCGCGCGCCGTCCCATCGGCGGAATGTTCTGGTCGGCAAGCCAGCCGGAATTCTCTTCTACCTGCGCGAAAGCCGTAACGATCTCCCGGTCGACATCGACCGGCGTGCCGTCCGCACGGGCACGGTCCCGGGCGGTCACGATCATCGGGCCGATCAGCCCCGAGTTGATATCGCGCACCTCATCCGTGTGCGAGTGATACATCCAGAGCACTGACGAGCCGTCGTTCGGCCCCGGCCCCGCGCGCGCGGGCACCGGCCACACGTACACGTGCGTACCGCCCTGTGGCACGCCGTCATCGGTGGTGTCGGCCCCCGAGGTGCCGTCGACGTACGGCGCGCCCTCCGAGCTCTTGGTATAGAAGACACCGTGCGGGTGCATCGAGAAGCGGCCGGGCGCGTTGTTCCGAAAGATCACCCTGATGGTATCCCCCACCACTCCGCGAATGACGGGCCCTAGAAAGCCAAGATGCCGCCACTCGAGTGACCGGGGCTTGAGCGTCCGGAACGTGCTGTCCGTGTATTCGCGGTACAGGATCTTGAGGTACTGGGTGGACATCGCCCGGGGAGCGCTGTCCGGAAAAAACGCCGTGTCCTGATACGCCCTCCCCGAGAGCTGATCGACTCCCCCCGGCACGTAGTCCCAGCGCACGGTGTCGGCTGCGATGTAGTAGGTGCGGGTCATGGGCTTGGGCGACGCATGCCGGGTGGGGCCGGAACCGATGGTGAGAAACGACAACATCAGGACGATTGGGCGCATGGCAGGCTCTCGGGAAGTGAGTTGCCGCGCCCGGCAGAGCGCGGTAGGCTATCTCCTGATATGGTGGCCGTCCGCCGTCACCGAGCCGTCACCACCCCGGCGAACGAGGAGCAGAACGGATGATCCATCTGCGGACGCTTGGAGCCGTCGAGCTCACTGACGGCGCCGGGAACTCCCTCGACACCGTGGCGACCCAGTCCAAACGGTTCGCCATTCTCGTGTACCTCGCCCTCGCCCTCCCCCGCGGCTGGCACCGCCGTGACTCGCTCCTGGCTCTGTTCTGGCCCGAACTCGATCAGGCGCGTGCCCGTCATGCGCTCCGCCAGGCGCTCCACTTCCTGCGAAAGTGCCTGGGCGACGACGTCATTCGAACGCGAGGATCCGAAGACGTCGCCGCAGGCCCGGCCCTCTGCTGCGATGCCGCGCAATTCGAGGACGGCGACGCCACTCCGAGCACCCTCGCGCTCTACCGCGGCGAGCTCTTGCCAGGCTTCTTCATTCGAGACGCCGCGCCCGAGTGGGATCACTGGATGGATGAGCGGCGCGCCACGCTCCGGGCCCGCGCCGAGCGGCTGACGTCCGCCATGCCGCCGATCGAACCCCACACCGACCCGTCCCTGCTCCCCGACCCCCGCCCGCGCTGGCGCTACGCCGGACTCGCGGCTGCGGCGGCTCTGGCAGCGGCCCTGGCTGGCATCTGGGTAGTCCCCCGCCGCGTTCAGGCCCGATCGACACTGGCCGATTCCCTGTATTCCCGCGGGCTCGCCACGCTCCAGGTGCAGGGAGACAATCGTGCGGCGCTGAGCTGGTTCGAGGCAGCCCTGGAGGCATCCCCGACGTTCCCTCTGGCCGCCTACTACGCCGGTGTGAGTGCGGACCCCATCGATGGTGTCGCCGCCCAAAAATGGTTCGCACGGGCCCAGCAACTCATGCCGCAAGCAACGGAGCATGACCGGCTGGTAATTGAAACGGCCGTGGCATTTCGTGGGGACGCACCCCACGCCCTTGTCACGGCGGAGTCCCTCGCAACCCGCTACCCTGCCGATCCTCTCGCGCGCCATTTCCTGGGAGCCACGCTGCTCTGGTCGGGGGACTTTGGCGGAGCTCTGCGCGAGTTCCGAGCCGAGCTGACACAAACCCCCTCGTCCCATGAGGCCCGCGACGGCATCATCGGCGCGCTTCAGTTCCTTGACTCCCTCCCCGCCGCGGAGCGCGTAGCGCGGGAAGAAGTCCGCATGAACCCACAATCGGGGGCAGCCTGGGGATCGCTGTCCCTCGTCCAGGAAGCCGAGGGCCACGTCGCCGACGCACGAACATCGGGACGCCGCGCCGCCGACCTCATCCCTGGACATCGCGGGGATCCCCTGGGCACCGCCGATCTGGCGATTCGGGAGGGCGACTTCACGAGCGCGGACCGCATGCTCCGGGACGCCGTCTCCTACGGTACGAAGGCCGGTCGGGAGCAGGCCCTTTGGCTCCTCGTCATCAGCCTCCGCAATCAGGGAAGGCTCCAGGAGGCCCTGCGCTACGCGCGGGTCTACCGGGAGGCGAACGAAGACCCGCTGGGTCTTGGGGCCATTGCGGTGGCGCAGGTTCTCTTCGAGCTGGGCAGAGTCGATGAAGCGAGGGCACTCTTTGACAGCATCGCCGCACCCGGCGCCGTGTCACGGACACAGGCATCCGGTGTCGATGCACGGGTACAGTCGTGGGCGCTGGCGCACGCCGCGGAGGCGGGAGCCGCGGCGGGTGACACGGCGCGGGTGAAGGCGTACGCCGACACGATCGACCTGATGTCCAAGCGCAGTCTGTACGGACGCGACCGCCATCTGCCGGCTCACCTGCGAGGCCTGGTCTGGCTCGCGCGTGGTAACTCGGATTCCGCGCTCGCGGCGCTCCGTTCAGCCGTCTTTTCGCTGACCATCGGGTACACCAGGACCAACCTGGAGCTGGGACGGGTGTTGCTGGGAACAGGTCACGCGCGCGAGGCCGCGTCCGTTGCGACCGCCGGGCTGGCCGAGGCCGTAGATGGCTCGGCGTACTATGCGACGCGCACGGAGCTGCATGAGCTCGCGGCGCACGCGTTCGACGCGGCCGGGCAGGCGGACAGCGCCGCGGCACAGTACGCGACGGTGATCCGGGCGTGGAGTCAATCCGATCCGATGTTCGCTCCGCGGGTCGCCGTCGCGCGCGAACGGCTCACCGCCCTCAACGTCCGGGAGCATCGTGCCCTCGATTGATTCGAATCACACTCGCGCCGCCATCCTCATCCTCCTCCTCGGGATCGGGTTGGCGATTGCGCTGACCCCGTTCGCCACCGGCCTCATCGGCATCCCCGTCCTCTACGTCATCCTCCAGCCGGTCCACGACCGGCTGGCCCGTCACGTCCGGCCGACCCCCGCCGCGGTGGTCGTCGTGCTCCTGGCGCTCTTCCTGGTGGTCGTGCCCGGGGTCTCCTTCGTCTCGCTGGTCGTCGGCCAGGCGCAGCAGGTCGTAGCCGGTGGGACGTCGAATCCGCTGCTCGCCGGCCTGGCCCACTTGAAGATCGGCGACACTGACCTGGGCCCTCAGCTCGCGAGCATGGCCCAGGACGTCGCGGGGTGGATCGGATCGAAGGCCTTCTCCCTGGTCGGCACGGCCGCCCGGCTGGCGATCAATCTCCTGATCGCGCTCTTCGGCTTGTATTACGCCTTCCTCCAGCCCGGCGAGACCTGGAAAGCCGTTCAGCCGTACATCCCATTCTCCGGAGCCAACGCCGACCGTTTGCGCGACCGCTTCCGCAACGTGACCATCTCGACGGTCATCGGCACCGGGGCCACAGCGGCGCTGCAGGGCGTGATGGTCGGCATGGCCTTCTGGGCGGCGGGGCTCTCGAATGCGACGTTCTGGGGAGTGGTCGCGACCGTACTGGCGGTGCTGCCGGTGGTGGGCAGTGGGCTGGTCTGGGCGCCCGGTGCGATCGCGTTACTGCTCGATCACCGCAACGGCGCCGCCGCCCTGATGGCCCTCTGGGGTCTGGTTGTTGTCGGCAATGTCGGGTACATCATCCAACCCATGGTCTACCGGAAGTACGCCAACATCCACCCCCTCGTGACGCTCCTTGGTGCACTCGCCGGTGTCCCTTGGTTCGGGATCCTTGGGCTGCTCATCGGGCCGCTCGCGCTGTCGTATTTCTTTGAATTGTTGAAGATGTACCGCGAGGAGTACCTGCAGCATCAGACGGCTAGATCCTAGACAGTCGGCTAGACGTCTAGGCGGCTAGCGGTGACCGCAGGGGTCAGCTAGCAGTTGATCAACTACACACTCCAGTCTACGCACCGCTAGACGTCTCGCCGTCTAGCCGTCTGCCTGCTTCCTAGCCGTCTTGCTCTTCCAGAAGAGGAATACGGGAATGCCAAGAAGCAGGAGCCCCGTTCCAATCGCTGCGTTTTTCAGATTCTGCGCGACGCTGCTTTCTACCACCCATATCGCCGAGAGCACGAACAATGCGGGGAGCACGGGGAACCAGGGGGCCTTGAACGGCGGTGGGGTCGACTGCCCTCTCTTCTCCCGCGCGCGGTAGACGAACAGCGTCGCGACCGTCGACCCAAAGAAAATCCAGTCTCCGAATACGACGTAGTCGTTGAGCTGGGCATAGCTCTTGGAAATGGTGAGCACGATGGCCCACGCCGCCTGCACACCGATGGCGATGGTGGGCGTGCGGTACGCCGGATGGAGTCTGGCCATCGCCGGAAAGAAGACGCCGTCCGCGGCCATCGCCTGGTAGACGCGGGGGGTCACGAGAATCACGAGATTCAGGAACCCGAACGTCGACGCCGCGATGCCCGCCCGGATGAGCGTGTCGCCCCAGGGTCCCACCAGCCGGCTCATCACGTCCGCCGCCGGGGTCTTGCTCGCCGCGAGCCCGGCGACCCCGAGCACCCGGAGATACGCGACGTTCGCAAGCAGGTAGACCGCCACGACGATCACGACCCCGAGCACGAGCGCGCGGGGGAGATTCTTCTCCGGCTCGATGATCTCTTCCGCAATGAAGTTTGTCTGCTGCCATCCTCCCGAGGCGAACAGGACGGGAACGAGCGCCGAGCCGAGCGCGATGAACACGCCGCCAGCCGGCGGGTGCGTCGGGGCCGAGGGCGGCACCGATGGCAGAGCGACCGAGAGCCCCACCCCGATCAGCACGGCGAGGGCGAGGAGTTTCAGGACGGTGAAGATGTTTTGCGTCACGGCGCCGGGTTTGACGCCCACCCAGTTCACGCCGGCGAGCAGGACGATGGCGCCGACAGCTACGGGAACGGTGCCGCCGGGTCCGACGCCGAGGAGCGGCAGCGCGTAGTTGGCGAAGGTGACGGCCACGGCGGCCGTCGCCCCGGTGGTCATGACCAGCAACAGCGCCCATCCATAGAGGAAGGCCGGGAGCGGACCGTAGGCGTCGCGAAGGTAGATGTAGCCGCCCCCCGCTTTCGGAGACCGGGCCCCCAACTCGCCGTAGCAAAACGCCCCGATGAGGGCGATCCCGCCCCCCAGGACCCAGGCCAGGAGCGTGAGGGAGGAGGAGCCCACCCGGTCGGCCACGATCTGGGGATTCACGAAGATGCCGGAACCGATGATGCCGCCGACGACGGCCATCGTCCCGGAAAAGAGTCCGAGCCTGCGCGCGTAGGTCGTCACAGGCCCCTAAGCTACGCGGATTGTGGATTCGCGCTAAGTTAGGCTCCCATGAGCGACTGGCTGCAGAACAACCTCGGCCTCTCGGTGGGCGTGCAGGGACAGATCGCCGTCTCCTGCATCATCGTCCTCGTCCTCCTCGTCGCCCGCCGCCTGGTCCTGGGCCTGGTGTGGGGGCAGACGCACGACGCGAAGCTGCGGTACCGCTGGCAGAAGGCGACGACCTACCTCGTTTCCCTGCTCGGCGTCCTGCTCCTGGGCCGGGTGTGGTTCGGTGGATTTCACGAGGCGGGCAACTTCCTCGGCCTCTTCGCCGCCGGCATCGCCATCGCGCTGAAGGACATCCTGGTCAACATCGCGGGTTGGCTGTTCATGATCTGGCGGCGCCCGTTTCTGGTCGGGGACCGCATCCAGATCGGGACCATGGCCGGCGACGTCATCGACGTCCGGCTCTTCCACTTCACGCTGAACGAAATCGGCAACTGGGTGGATGCCGACCAGAGCACCGGCCGCGTGATCCACATCCCGAACGGCCGGGTCCTGACCGACGTCATCGCGAACTACAGTGAAGGCTTCGAGTACATCTGGAACGAGATCCCGGTCCTGGTCACGATGGAAAGCGACTGGGAGCGGGCCAAGCAGATCCTGCTCGAAATCGTCCAGCGCGATTCCGCGGAGATCGTGAAGGCGGCTGAAGAATCGGTCCGGCATTCGACCAAGAAGTTCATGATCCTCTACACGACCCTCACCCCCACCGTGTATACCAAGGTCGGGGAAGACGGCGTGGTGCTCACCATGCGCTATCTGTGTGAGCCACGGAAACGGCGGGTGACGGAGCAGACGATCTGGGAGGACGTGCTCCGCGCCTTCGAACAGGAGCCCAATATCGACCTGGGCTACATCACCCGCCGCGGCTTCAACAACACATACGAAGGGAAGCCGGCCCTGCGGCCGAAATAGCGACCGTCAGCGCATGGCCGCGACCACAACCGAATCGGCGATGGTCCGGTCCAGCGTTACCTGCACCCCCGCCACCTTGTTGTCCTCTCCGATCCGCACCAGCGCCGTCGCCTGCTGTCCACGGTTCCGGCCGGTGATCACGAGCGCCCAGCGCCCTTCCCTGGGCCAGCTCTGGGTCAGGGCGTAGACCCCTTCCCCTCGATCCTGGAACGTCAGCGGGAGCGTCTGCCGCTGCCCATTCACCGATCCCTCGGCGCGCCCTTCGAGCGCCGCCCGAGCCGGGCCCTTCATCCAGAACGTGTGCACCATGAGAATCACCCCGCGATTCTCATCGACGAAGGGGTTGACCGGCGACTCAATCGAAAGCCAGACCCCCTTCAGCGACTCTGAGGCGGGCCGGGCGGCGGTGAGCAGCGATGCGGCGAGGAGCAGACCTGCGATGCGAAGCTTCATACTGCACTCCGGTTATGGGTACAGATGGGATGCCGGGGTGCGAAAAAGGGTTTGAAACCAAAGGCGTGGGGAAGTGGGA
>DATNDQ010000204.1:0-5191 GCA_035553475.1 Gemmatimonadales bacterium | reverse complement strand
GGTCGGACTCGACGCCGTCACGGTGACCGCTACCGGTGATCAGGCGAACCGGGAGCAGGGTACCGCCACGCCGCAGATCGACATGACCAAGATCGCGCAGGCGGCCCCCATCACCGACATGTCGAACGCGTTGAACTCGCGCGTTCCGGGTGTCGTGGTGCAGGAGGCGGGCGGCACCACGGGGTCGGGCACGCGGATCCGCATCCGGGGATCGAACAGCGTGACCCTCTCCAACGACCCGGTCCTGGTGGTCGACGGCGTGCGCGTGGAAGGCGCGGCGACGTCCAACTCCGTCGGGGTCGGCGGGCAGTCCCCCAGCCGGATCAACGACTACAATGCCGACGACCTCGAGTCCATCCAGGTCGCGGAAGGTCCGTCAGCCGGCGTGCTGTACGGCACGGATGCCGCAAACGGCGTGATCTCGATGCGGACCAAGAAGGGTCACCCCGGTCCTACCGAATGGCATATCTCGACCGAGGGCGGTCTTTCGAACGACATCGGGAACTATCCGACGAACTATCTCGGTCTGACGGGCACGGGCACCTCCTGCCGGCTAACCCAGATGGCAGTGGGGACTTGCACGATCGCGAGCGTCCGCACATTGAATCCCCTGGAGCACTTCAGTCCCTTCAGGCAGGGCAACCTGACGAACCTCGGCCTGTCGGCTGAGGGCGGGAACGAGCAGACCACATACTACGTCTCGAGCCATTACAACTTCGAGAACGGCGTCTATCCGGTGGACTACAACAAGCAGGTGTTCCTGCGCGGCAACCTGCATCAGCAGGCTACCTCGACGCTGTCCTTCGACGTATCGACAGGGTACGTCACCAGTCGCCTGCGCCTTCCCCAGAACGACAACAACACGTTCGGTGTGCTCTCGTCCGGATTCCTGGGGACCACGGATAGCACGGTCAATCAGGGCTACGGCTTCCTGACGCCGACGCAGAGCTTCAGCGTGCTGGCGTACCAGTTCGTCGATCACTTCACCGGCAGCGTGCAGGCCAAGTACACGCCGAACAGCTTCCTGGCGTTCAACGCCGTGCTCGGGAACGACTTCCTGAGCCGTCAGGACCAGAGCACAGTGGTGACCGGCGACATCCCGGCCGGGTTCAGCGCGAGCGCGAACGCGGGCTCACGCAACTCCAACCCGTTCCAGATCTACAACTGGACCGGCAACGTCTGGGCCTCGGGGTCCTTCCTGCTGGCGCCGAACGTGAATTCCGTGACCTCGGCAGGTGTCCAGTACTTCCGCTCCTCTCTCCATGGCGTCACGGCCAGCGTCCAGGGTCTGACAGCCGGAACAGGATCCTTGGCGGGCGGGGTGATCCCCGCCGTGTCCGAGCAAACGTCACAGAGCGCGACCGTCGGCAAGTTTGCCGAGGAGCGGGTGGGCATCAACAACCGGCTCTTCCTGAGCGCGGCGGCCCGCTCGGACAACAACTCGGCGTTCGGCAAATCCTTCGGGAACATCTTCTATCCCAAGTTCGACGCCTCGTGGGTGATGTCCGAGGAACCGTTCTTCCCGCAGCTCTCGTGGCTGAATTCGCTGCGCGTGCGCGGTGCGATCGGGAAGTCGGGACTCCATCCCAACCCCCTCGATGCCATCCAGTACTTCAGCCCGGTGGCGGTGGACATCGCGGGTTCGGACCAGTCGGGCATCACGGTCGGAAACCTCGGAAACTCGAGCCTGAAGCCTGAGACAGACAACGAGCTCGAGGGCGGCTTCGACGCCGACCTGATTGATCAGCGCATCCACTTCACGCTCACCGGTTACTCCAAGGCATCGCACGACGCGCTAGTGGCCGTGACGCTGCCGCCTTCGTGCGGGAACTGCAGCGCGACGCAGATCCAGAACCTGGGCGAGATCGACAACAAGGGCATCGAGATTCAGGCGATCACGAACATAATCCGGAGCGCCAACCTCGACGTCCAGCTCACGTTCGGCGCCTGGGGCAACCGCAACCGGGTGATCACGCTGGGACAGAACGTCCCTTTCATCGCCTTCGGACTGGGTGGCGCGACGCAGCGTTTCCAGCCGGGCTTTCAGGCGGGCGCGTACTTCCAGCGGTCGTACACGTACAGCGACGCCAATAAAGACGGGATCATCGCTCTTTCGGAGGTGACGCTGTCACCCACCACGACGTTCCAGGGCAATGCCTTCCCGGATCATGGCGGCAGCATCGCGGCCGACATCACCGTCAGGCAGCACTGGCATCTGAGCGGCCTGCTCGACGGGCGGTTCGGCAACAAGCTCTTCAACAGCACCGAGCAGTTCCGGTGTGGTGTGGGCAACTGCCAGGGCCGGAATGACCCCAAGGCTTCCCTCGCCGATCAAGCGGCGGCAGTGGCGAACACGCTGGGCTCGCAGGCCGGATACATGCAGGACGCCCATTTCGTCAAGCTGCGGGAGCTGTCTCTGACGTACGACGCCCCCGATGCATGGGCTCGCCGGTTGGGAGCCAAAGCCATGACCATCACGGTCTCGGGCCGCAACCTGATCACGTGGACTCCGTATCGGGGACTCGATCCCGAATTGAACGAGGCGGGGCAGTCGAACTTTACGACCGCCGACTTCCTGACTCAGCCCCCGATCCGGTACTGGATTGCCCGGATCAACTTCACCTTCTAAATCGAGGCGCGGAGCCATGATCGTATTGACCAAGCTCTTCCGGATGCCGCGGCCCCGTGGGACCGGTCGCAGCATCGTTCGAACGATGGCGCTGACTGCCGGCGCCGTCGTGCTGTTCGGTTGTCACCTGCTGGACGTTACGAACCCCGATGTGGTGCCCGCGGGCCTGTTGAACAGCGCGGGCGCACTCCCCACCATCCGTGCCGGCGCGATCGGAGACTTCGGACTCGCGTGGGTCGGCTCGGGAGCCTCCGGTTCCGGCGGTAGCGTCGAGGGGCAGGTACTCGCGAGCGGAACGCTCTCGGATGAGCTCATGAACACCGAGACGTTCCCCGACCGCGTGCAGGCCGACGCTCGGCAGGTCGATCCTGCCAGCGGCACGTTTGCCACGGTGTTCCAGAACCTTTCCCGCGCCCGGGCCTCCGCGGAGGGCGCGGCAGCCAAGTTCCGGCAATTCTCGGACACGACGGCGAATTCGGGTCTCACGGAAATGCTCTCGCTGTCCGGATTCACTTACGTGATGTTCGCGGAGAACTACTGCTCCGGCGTGCCGATCTCGAATTTCGACCCGGTGCAGAACAAGGTGATCTACGGCGTGCCGCTGAACACCGCGCAGCTCCTCGACACGGCGATCAACCGGTTCAATCAGGCCCTGATCGCGGCGGGTGCACTGACCAGTGCCGGAACCAAGGCCAGTTTCCAGCAGATGGCCAACGTGGGCCTGGCCCGCGCCAATCTGGATCTCGGCAACATCGGGCCGGCAGACGCTGCCGCCGCCCTGGTGACGACCGGCTACGCCTACATCATGTCGTTCGACAAGAACACCGTTCGCGAGAACAACGGGATCTTTGCGGGAACGGCGTTCTACAAGCGGTACGGGATCGCGGACAAGAAGGGGATCGTCGGGATTCCGTGGCGCAGCTCCCCGGACCCTCGGACCACGTTTTACCGGGACACGGTCGGTGGCAAGGCCGTCAACGGCTTGGACGGTCTGACGGCGCAGTTCAACGGGTTCCGGTATCCGGAACGGGACGCGTCGGTCCCGCTCGCCACAGGTCTCGAAGCGCGGCTCATCAATGCCGAGCATTCCCTCAGCACGGGCGATACCGTGACGTTCATGGGGACACTGAATGCGCTCCGGGCCACCATCCCGTCGTACATTCAGGCGGGCACACCGGCGGTGAAGACCGTCGACCAGCCGCTGACGGCGGGCTCACTGGCGGCGCTCACGACACCCACGTCGGACACGGCGGCCATCGATCTGCTGTTCAATGAGCGGGCACGGTGGCTTTGGTTGACGGCGCACCGGCTGAACGACATGCGGCGCCTGGTGCGGCCGATTGGTACGCGGGGCGGGTACGGCTTCGCTCCGAACTCCGTCTGGCCAAATGGGGCGTACTTCAAGAACGGTCTGGTGTACGGGAGCGACTACAACTATCCCGTGCCGCAGCTGGAGCAGAACAATCCGAACTTCACCCAGTGCCTCGATCGGCTGCCCTGACGGGCTGATCGGGTGATGTCACCGACGGGCGGGGGCCGATCCGGCTCCCGCCCGTTTCACTCTCCGGCCCCTCGTTTCGTGATGAGCAGAATGACGCCACCCTCGGCGTCCGTCCCGTACAGCGTGGTGCCCTCGATCTAATTCAGGATCTCGATCCGGTGCAGGGACGAGGCGGGAATTTCCTTCAAGGTGCGCCAGTCCGTGAGGCGGGCGCCATCCACGAATACCAGGGGCGCGTCCGACAGCACCATGCTGGTCTGCCCACGCTGTTCCATCCGCGTCGGTTGCCCGTGCTCGTCTTGGCGAAAACTCATCTGCGGTTCTTCGCGGCGGAGCACATCCCAGGCATTGCTCGCGCCGGTGTGCGCGATCATGTCTTCGGTGATGACTTTCCGGTCTCCCGGGCCCGGCATGCCGGAGCCCATGGGCCGAGGATGGCAAGCGATGACCAGGGTGCCCAAGGCAATGAGTGCCAGAAATCGAGCGGGAGACGGCATGGGAGTCCTCCTGAAGCGCGGGAACCGCGGTTTCACTGTGCATCTTGGGATGTCCGCCGGTGAGGGTCAAGCACCGTTCATCCCGTCAGTGACACAAATCGTGTCAGGAACGCGTAGATTCGGCCCGTGACCTCGATCCTGTTACGCATCCTCCTGCTCTTGCAGGGGCTCACGATCCCGGCGCCCCGCGGCTACGTGTCGGACTTCGCGGGCGTCCTCGACTCGGCATCTATCCAGAAGATGACGGCCGTCATCGCGGACCTGAAAGCCAAGACCGGCGGCGAGATCGCCGTCGTCACCCTCCCGGATCTCCAAGACCGTGCGGCGAGTGACGTCGCGCTCGCCATCGGCCGTCAGTGGGGCGTCGGACAAAAGGGAAATCCGGGCGATCCGGCGCGGAACCGCGGCATCGTGATTCTTCTCGTACCCCGCAAAGACCATCGGTCGGGAAGCGGCGCGTTCTGGATCGCCACCGGCACGGGATCCGAGGGCTTCGTCACCGACGCGGCGGCGGGACGGGTGCGCGATGCGGTGATGTCGCAGCTCTCGAACGAGGATTACAAC
>DATNDQ010000203.1:0-12597 GCA_035553475.1 Gemmatimonadales bacterium | reverse complement strand
GGCGCCCTGTCCCATTCCGCGCCTGCAGGGCCGCTGGCGCTGGCACGTGCTCGTGAAGAGCGACGCGCCAGCGCCCTTGGGGAGGCTCGTGAGGGCCTGGCGCGGGCGAACGGGCGTCACGGTGGACCGCGACCCGCTTTCATTGCTCTAACCTCGACGTCTGGACGTCTAGACGTCTGTCATTGGACGTTGCGTGAGGAGTTTACAGTCGGGTATTTTGACCGTCCTGTGACCCGCCCAAGATTCCAGTACCGGCCGCCCAACTTCGACGCGCCGCCCCTCTCGGGGGCACCTGAGGCGCGCTTTCAGCCCGCACCGGCCGACGGGGTTCTTCCCGACGGCTTTTTTTCGACGTCGAACCTGCCCACCTACGTAAAGACGGGTGGTGCCTGGCGTCGTCCCCGGCTGCCACGCATGGACTGCGTCATCGTCCAGCACCCCACCGGCGACCTGGTGACTACGGAGCCGCGCAAGATCAAACGCGGGACGCTCGTCGCCGTCGGTTCCGCGGAGGACGGGAGCGAGGGGATTTTCGTCCACACCGAGGGGTTCCTCGGCGGTCGGCACAGCGCGAACGAATTCCGCTTCATGCAGACCGAGGTTTCCCGGGAGCGGCCGGTCGACTATTCGGTGCTGGCGCAGCTCCTGGGCGAAGAGAAGGCCCGCGGCGGCAACATCGTCTGGGTGATCGGCCCCGCCCTGGTCCACGCTCGCGCGCGTGAAGACATGATCTGGTTCATCGAGAATGGCTACGCGGGCGCGCTCCTCGGTGGGAACGCCGTCGCCGTGCACGACCTCGAGGCGGCGATCTTCGGCACCACCTTGGGGATGTCGTCGAGCGGCGAAGGAGTTGAAGGCGGACATGCGCTCCACATGCGCGCGATCAACGCCATCCGCTCGGCCGGCTCCATCGAGGCCGCGGTGCGCTCGGGTCAGGTGAAGGGCGGCATCATGCACGCGCTCGTCACGCGCAAGGTCCCCTTCGTCCTGGCCGGCTCGATCCGGGACGACGGTCCGCTCCCGGAGGTGCTGAGCGACACGCTCGCCGCGCAGGATGCGATGCGGGACGTCACGAGCAAGGCCACCTTTGCGATTTTCGTCGCGACCGCGCTGCACGCCATCGCGGTCGGCAACATGCTCCCCGCGTTCGTGGACGCGGCGACCCCCGACGGCGTCAGGCCCCTCACGACGATCTGCGTGGACCAGACCGAGTTCGTCGTGAACAAGCTGCGCGACCGGGGTACGCATCAGGCGTACGGCGTCGTCACCAACGCCCAGGATTTCATGCACGTCCTGCGTTTCTACGTGGAGCGATGGGAACAGGCCCGGACGCCGGCCCCGCTGGCCCGCTGAGCCCGACGCCGGGGCAGGGTCCCGGCTGGGCCAAGGCCGCGGCGGCCGTGGCGGCGCAAGTGCCGCCCGCCGAGATCGAGGCGATTCACGTCTTCCGGCCCATCAAGCGGGAAGGACGGGAGTGGGGCACCGCCGTGATCACCCGGCGTCATCCGGAAGGGCGCTTGCAGGTTTTCACGGTCAAATACATGCTCATCGTCCGCGGGAAGGACCGGGGTCAGTCGAAGGTGGTGGTGGAGGAGGTCGGTCTCTCCCCCGAAGAAGTCTTGCAGCAGGTCATGCAGACCACCGCGGAGCGCACCGGCGAGGCTGAGCCACCGGTGGCGCTCGGTCCGAAAGCGTGGTATGAAGGTTGACCCGGTGCACCTGACTGACGCGTTTCGCCGGTACCTGAGCGACCACACGTTGCCGGCGACGAACCAGCGCCTGGCGGTGGCGCGCGCGGTCTTCGAGGCGAGCGATCACCTGTCGGTGGACGAAGTGTCCCGCCGGGTGGCGGCCGGCGGAACCGCGGTGGGCACGGCGACCGTGTACCGCACGCTGGACCTGCTGGTGCAGAGCGGACTCGCCCGGCAGCACGATTTTGGAGAAGGCTTCAAGCGCTACGAGCCCACGGCACCGGGCGAGCGCCACGAACATTGCGTCTGTACCTCCTGCGGCGCGGTTACGGAGTTCGCGAACGACCGCCTGGAGCGCATGATCGGGTTGCTGGCGGAGGAGGTGGCGTTCCGGCCCCACCACCATCGCCTCGAAGTGTACGGACTCTGCCGGTCGTGTCAGCAGTCGAACCCATTCGCTCGGACGAGGTGACGGAGTTGATCGACTCGAAGATGTTCTTTCCCACGAAGGCATTCCTCACCAAGGGTGTGGGGCGCCATCGGCACAAGCTCACCAGTTTTGAAATGGCGCTCCGCGACGCGCACTTGGCCGCCTACAACCTGGTGCGGGTCAGCTCGATTTTTCCGCCGCACTGTGAGCTCATGGATCGGGAAGAAGGACAGAGCCTCCTCAAGCCGGGGCAGGTGGTCTTCGCCGTGATCGCGGAGTCGTCCACCAACGAGCCGAGCCGGCTCGTGGCGGCCTCGATCGGGCTCGCCATGCCCGCCGATCCTTCGCACCACGGGTACATCTCCGAGCACCACGGCTACGGGCAGAACGAAGTCGCCGCCGGTGACTACGCCGAGGACCTCGCGGCGTCGATGCTCGCCACCGTGCTCGACGTGCCGTTCGACCCCGAACAGGCCTGGGATGCGCGGCGCGAGCAGTGGCTGATGTCCGGCGAAATCGTGCGGACGTTGAACGTCACTTCCACCGCCGAGTGCGGCGAAGACGGACGCTGGACCACCGTGGTGTCCGCGGTGGCCTTCTGTGGATAAGAAGCTCGCCGAGCTGCCCTGGGGCGCCCCCCAGGGGTTTCTCGGATTGCCGGAGCCTGAAGTCCCGCTGAGCAAGGCGGGTGTCGTCATTCTGCCGGTGCCGTACGAGGCCACGGTGTCGTACATGGGAGGCACCCGGTTCGGCCCCCGTCGGATCATCGAGGCCTCCCGCTACATCGAGCTGTACGACCACGAGCTGGACTCCGAGCCCTACGCGGTCGGAGTGCACACCCTTCCGGAGCTGATGCTGTCCGGTGCGGGGCCGGAGGAAGCCCTGGACGAGCTCCGCGAGGCTTTCGACGGTCTCCTCGCTCCCAATCGGTTCGTCATCATGCTCGGTGGCGAGCATTCGCTGTCCGCGCCCCCCATTCAGGCTCACGTCGCCAAGATGAAGGGGAAGAAGCTCTCCGTGCTGCAGCTCGATGCCCACGGGGATCTCCGGACCGAGTACGAAGGAACGCCGTTCTCGCACGCCTGCGTGATGTACCGGGTGCATCAGGACGTGAATCTCGTGCCGGTGGGGATCCGCGCGATCACCACCGAAGAGCGCGCCCTGATGCGGAAGAAGAAAATCCCCACCGTGTTCGGGTACGAGCTCGACCCCGAAGAGCGGTGGATCGACCGCGTACTGGAAAGCCTGGGTCCCGACGTCTACATCACCATCGACGTCGATTACTTCGACCCCGCCTACGTGCCGGCTACCGGCACGCCGGAGCCGGGGGGCGGGTCATGGTATCCGACGCTGCGGCTGCTGGACCGGGTCTTCAGGGAAAAGCGGGTCGTCGGTGCGGACGTCGTGGAGCTCGCGCCGATCCCGGGGTTCGTCGCCCCCGACTTCCTGGTGGCGAAGCTTGTTTACAAGCTCATCGGGTTCCATCAGCGTGGAAGGAAGTAGCGGGGTCTCGCTCCTCATCGCCGGGCTCGCGGGGCTGCTGAGCTTTCTGTCCCCCTGCGTGCTGCCGCTCATTCCCAGCTACGTCGGGTTCATCACCGGAATGACCGCCGAGGAGACCACCGGGCGGCGGCGACTGGTGCTGTTTCACGCCCTGTCTTTCGTCCTCGGGTTCACCTTCATCTTTATCGCCCTCGGCGCTTCGGTTTCGCTCGTGGGTGGCCTCCTCATTCACTCGCAGGTCTGGTTGGGACGGATCGGCGGCGTGCTGGTCCTCCTCCTCGCGCTCTACCTGTTGGGCATCATCCGCCCGGCCTGGCTGATGCGGGAGCGGCGGCTCCAGATCACGGACCGGCCTCTGGGCTTTGCAGGGTCCGCCCTCGTGGGGGTGACGTTTGGTGCCGCCTGGACCCCTTGTATCGGTCCGATCCTCGGTGCCATTCTCACGTTGGCGGCAACGGCGGGGAGTGCGGGGAAGGGGACCCTCCTGCTGACGGTCTATGCGGCCGGGCTCGCCATCCCGTTCCTGCTGACGGCTCTGCTACTGGAGCGGTTCCTCGACTGGTTCCAGCGCTTTCGGCAGTACCTGCCCTGGGTTGAGCGAACGTCGGGAGTTCTGCTACTTTTGCTCGGGGTTCTACTTGTAACGGACCGATTCACCCTCCTTGCGGGGTATCTGCAAGGGCTGACGCCGGCGTTTCTGAAAAGCCGGCTCTGATGCTTCAATCCCAACGTGAGGTGCATATGAACGTCTCGATCTTCCGCCTGGCCGCGCTGCTGTCGAGCGCCACGATGATCGCCGCCTGTGCCAAGGGTGATCAGGCGAACCAGGCCAGCAATGATTCTTCAGCGACCACGGCGGCGGCACCAGCCACGCCGATGTCCGGCAATGACAAGCCTCTTCCCGCGAATGCCCAGCCGGCGAGCAAGCCGGCGGCGGCTCCCGCGCGGCCCGCGGGCCCGTCGAGTTATACCGCTTCCGCGGGCTCCTTCCTCGACGTCGCGGTGAATGACACCATCTCGACGAAGACCGCCAAGGTCGGCGATGCCTTTACCGGTACCGTCGTCGCGAACGTGTCGGATGGGCGTGGCGCCACGGTTATCCCGCAGGGCTCGCAGGTGCACGGCACCGTGACTGACGTGCAGACCAGCCAGCTCACCCTGTCGGTGAGCAGTGTGACCATTCGGGGCAAGGACTACGGCCTCGCCGCCAAGATCGACTCGCTCGAAACGGTGAAGCAGAGCAAGGGGATCGGCGGCAATGACGTCGCCAAGGTCGGCATCGGCGCGGCTGCCGGTGCGCTGCTCGGGCGGGTCATCGGTGGCAACACCAAGGGTGCGGTGATCGGTGGGGTGGTGGGCGCGGCGGCGGGCACCGGCGTGGCGGCCAAGACTCACGGGTCGTACCTCGCGCTCCCCAAGGGCGCGCACATCAACATGACGCTCACGGCGGCGTTGGTGGTACCGGCGAAGTAGTCAAGAAAGCGATCAGCCGTCAGCTCTCAGCGAACATGCTGATGGCTGACGGCTGATGGCTTGCCGTTCAGTATCCCGCAGCGCCTCCGCCAGCCCGCGGATCCGCCACCCCGACCCACCCGGTGGGCGTCTTCTCGATCGCCGCAATGTCACCGGAGTAGCCGCGGCGCTCCTTCATGGTGTATCCCATCGCCGTGAGACTGTCGACCACCGCCTGGGACAACCCGCCCCGCTCGTAGAACACGACGTCGGGGAGCGCCTGCTGGTGAATGCGGGGAGCTTCGACCGCCGCCGGCAGGCTCATGTGCTGATCGATCACATTCGCGATGACCTGGTATACGCTGGTAATGATCGTCGGGCCACCCGGCGTGCCGACCACCATGAAGAGCTTGCCGGATGGATCGAGCACCACCGACGGAGACATGGCGGAGAGCATCCGCTTGCCGGGCACGATCGCGTTCTGCTCGCCCTGCACGAGACCGAACATGTTCGGCTTCCCCGGAGCGCTCGCAAAGTCATCCATCTCGTCGTTGAGCAGGAAACCGGCGCCCGTCACCGTGACCGCACTGCCGAAGCTGTTGTTCAGCGTGGTCGTCACCGAGACCGCGTTGCCGTGATCGTCCACCACCGAGTAGTGGGTGGTCTGCCCGCTCTCGGGGGGCTTCGTCTGGAAGGGCGGCGTCGGTGTGGCCTTGTCCGGCAGGATCTGGGACCGCAGTTGGCTGGCGTACGCGGCCGAGAGCAGGCGGTCGAGAGGCATCTTCACGAAGTCCGGATCGCCCAGCCATTCATTCCGGTCGATGAAGGCCCGACGCATGGCCTCCGCCTCGAGGTGCACGTACCGGGCACTGCCGAACGCGGGGAGCGAGTCGTAGCCGCTCAGGATGTTGAAGATCTCCGCCATCGTCACCCCGCCGGAGCTGGCGGGCGGCATGGAGTAGATCCGGTAGCCGCGGTAGGTGACCTCGATGGGCGTGCGCCACTTCGCCTGATAGCCGGCGAGGTCCGCCTTGGTGATGATGCCATGCCCGCGCTTCATCTCCGCCACGATCAGGTCGGCGATCTGGCCTTTGTAGAACACGCTCGGTCCCGAGTCGGCGATCAGGCGAAGGGTCTTCGCCAGCTCGGGGTGCCGGACGGTGGTGCCGGCCGCCGGCGCGTGGCCGTTCACCAGGAACGTCGCCGCGCTGGCGGCGAACATGCCGAGGCGATCGCGATCGTACTCGATGGCGCGGGAACGGTTCTCGTCGATCACGTGACCTTCGGCCAGGGCGATCGCGGGGGCGATCAGCTTCGGCCAGGGCAGGTGACCGTACTTTTTCCAGGCCTCGTACATGCCGGCCACGCTGCCTGGGACCCCGGAGGCCAGATATCCGGTGATGCTGGCTTCGGTGGGGTTCCCCGCCGAGTCGAGGTACATGTTGTGGGTGGCGGCGGCAGGAGCGGTCTCTCGGTAGTCCAGCGCCCGGGCATTGCCGGCGGAATCCCGAAAGACGATGAATCCGCCGCCGCCGATGTTCCCGGCTTCGGGATGGACGACTTCGAGGGCGAAGCCGACCGCCACCGCGGCGTCTATGGCGTTTCCGCCGTCCTTGAGGATCTGCGCGCCGACGGCCGAGGCCAGGGGGTGCCCGGACACGACCATCGCGTGGCTGCCCGACACGGGAACGGCTTTGCCGGCGAGCCCCCACGTGGGGTCCGCGTGTTTGACGAAGGCGCCGCAGGCGGCGACCAGGACGAGTGCAACGAGATGACGTGTGCGCATTCCCTATACTGCACGTTGACCGTGCGCGCGGTCAACGTCTAACTTGGGACCGCAATGACCACCCCTGCCTTCCACGACCCCCGTCTCACCGAGCAGCGCAACCCTCGCACCCAGATGATCGACGTGGCCTCCAGTCAGGAAATCGTCGACCTTCTGCATGCCGAGGACGCGACCGTGGCGGCGGCTGTGCACAGCCAGCGCGTCAGCCTGGCTCGCGCCATCGATCTGGTCCTCGCGGCGTTCCAGGCGGGTGGGCGCCTCCTGTACGTCGGTGCCGGGACCTCCGGGCGCCTCGGTGTCCTCGACGCCTCCGAATGCCCGCCGACCTTCGGGTCCTCTCCCGCTCAGGTGGTCGGCATCATCGCCGGGGGGTTACCGGCGCTGACGAAGAGTGCCGAGGGAGCCGAAGATGACGTGGACGCGGGGAAGGCGGCCGTCGACGGCGCCGGGGTCGACGCGAAAGACGTCGTCATCGGCATCGCCGCGAGCGGGACCACGCCCTACGTACATGCCGCTCTGGAGCGCGCCCGGGAGCGGGGCGCCCGGACCGGCATCGTGGCCTGCAGCGAGCCCCCGAAAGCGCTTCGCGATACCTGCGACGTCGCGATCGTCCCCCTGGTGGGCCCCGAGGCCCTTACCGGTTCCACCCGGATGAAGGCGGGGACCGCGACCAAGCTCGTCCTCAACACGATCTCTACCGGTGCGATGATCCGGCTCGGCAAGGTCTACGGAAACCTGATGGTGGACCTGATGGCCTGGAGCGAGAAGTTGGTGGACCGTGGCGAGCGCATCGTGATGGAGTGCGGCGCCCCCGACCGGGCCCGGGCCCGCGCGGCCATCGATGCGGCCGGCGGGAGTGTGAAGGTCGCTGTCGTGATGGTTCGGGCCGGGATCGGTGCCGACGAGGCGCGCGCCAGGCTCATGGCGGCCGGGGGCTCGGTCCGTAAAGCCGCCGGAGATCCTCCCTCAATCCGAAAAGCGTGACCGAGAAGGCTGGGACCCTCGCCGTCGGTCTGATGTCGGGCACGTCCCTCGACGGCGTCTCGACGGCGCTGGTGCGTCTCGGCGACGCGCCCGCCTCCGCCACGCTCGTTGCCTTCCGCCAGGAACCGTACAGCGCGACCGAACGGGGCCAGATCATCGACGCGATCGCCCGCGGCTCGGCGAAAGACCTCGCGATCCTCAACGTTGCATTGGGCGAGCGCTTCTCCGGCGCGGTGCTCCACCTGCTTGCGGAAGCCAAGACGGCGCCCAGGGACATCGGGTTCGTCGCGAGTCACGGGCAGACGATCTGGCACGAGCCTGGCCGCGCTACCCTGCAGATCGGCGATCCGGCCATCATCGCGGAGCGCGTGGGCGTGCGGGTGGTCTCCGACTTCCGCGCCCGGGATGTGGCAGCGGGAGGGCAGGGTGCGCCCCTCGTACCCCTCGCGGATGTGATGCTGTTCGGGGATGACGCCGCCGGCCGGCTCCTGCTCAACATCGGTGGAATGGCGAACGTCACATGGGTGCCCCGTCGCGGGGTCACCGCCGGTGCCCTGGCGTTCGACACCGGTCCCGGCGTGGCGGTGATCGACGCCGTGACCAGGACCCTGGATGGGGAGGCGGCCTACGATCAGGATGGCGAGCGAGCCCGGCGCGGGCGTCCGGTATCGAAAGTGCTCGAGGCCTTGCTCGCCGATGACTACTTCCGGCTGCGTCCCCCCAAGAGCACGGGGCGGGAACGGTTCGGATTGGCGTTCGCGGAACGCCTGATCGCGGAAGTTCGCAAGACCGGGGGCTCGGACAACGACGCGGTGGCGACGGCAACGGCGCTCACCGCGGAGTCCATCGCGCGGGCCATCACGGAGTGGACTCCCGCAGGCCCCGACGCGGACCTCGTGATCTCCGGGGGCGGCGCTCGAAACCCCACGCTGGTGGAATGGCTCGCCGCTCGGGTAATGCCGCGGCGCGTCGTCCCATTTGATTCACTGTTCTTCGATGGAGAGGCGAAAGAGGCGGTGGCGTTCGCCTACTTGGGGTTCCTGACGTTGAAGGGGAAGCCGGGGAACCTGCCGGGTGCCACGGGGGCGCGCGGGCCGCGGGTGCTCGGCCGCATCACGCCGCCATGATCAGGGTGCCTTCACATTCGCGGACGCGATGTAGTTGAGGAGCGTCCCCGCCGGGACTGAGAAGATGATCCTCCCACCCGACTCCGCCTGACCGCCGTACAACACCGCGACCAGCTTCCCATCCCGATTGAAGATCGGGCTGCCCGACGAGCCTGGCGCTCCATAGCCGTCGATCTGCACGAGACTCGGGATCACCTTGCTGGCCGTTCCCACCGACAGCGTGGGGGCGGCGATGACGTTCAGGCCCGTGCCCTCCATCGGCAGGTCGAGGCCGAGCGGGAAGCCGAGGATCGCGACGGGATCGCCGCGCTGCAGGTCGTGGTCCCGGGTGATGCCGGCGATGCGAGGTGTGCCGCCGCGAATGTCCACGCGGACCATTCCCAGGTCCGCGTCGGGTGCCGAGCCCACGTACTTGGCGGGAAACCATTGCTTGGAGCCCGAGAACTTCACCGCGATCCGGTTGGGACGCTGGTTGTCGTCGTCCCCGAGCAGGACGTGCCGGTTGGTGATGAGGTCGCCCTGCGAATCCACGGCGAAGGCGGTGCCTGAGAACCGGCTCGAGTCCCCGTATTCGACCACGATGAGCGCTACGGCGTCCTGATTCGCGTTCGAAATGGCCCGGTAGTCGACGTTCGCGGCAAAGGACAGGTTGTGCTGCCGGTCCACGGCGGCGTCGAGCTGGGTGCGCAGGCGCGCGATCGTCGCGGCATCGCCGTTCTGCTTGGCATCAGCCAGGTCCTGCTGCAGGCGGCGCGACTCGCTGACGGCCTGGTTGTAGGCGTCCTGCAGGCCTTTGACCTGCGTCTGGAAGTGGAGCTCTTCCCGTTGCAGGGAATCGGCGCGGGCGATGAGCACCGCGATCTCCAGGTCGCGCTGGTGCCCGCTCCACCACTGAAGACCCCCGAAGCCCGCCGCCACCAGGATGAGCAAGGCAAAGAGGATCTTCGTGGTGTTGCGCAGCGACTTGGTCTGCTTCGCCACCTCCATCGCGACCCGCACGGCAGTGCTGGAACGGGCGCGCTGGGCCGGAATCGAAACCCGTTCGGCGGAGGCCCGCGCCGCGGCCGCTTCAGCCGGGGTGGTCCCATGCGCGTCGCGCTCCAGGATGTGGAACTCGAACGCCGGACCGTCGGCGCCGCACTTGATCACGTCTCCGTCGGCGAGGACCACGTCCCCCGCGACCTTCTTGCCGTTGACGAACGTGCCGTTCTTGCTTTGCTGGTCCTGGAGGACGTAGTCCGGGCCGCGTTGCATGATGGCCGCGTGGCGGGACGAGGCATCGAGGTCCCGTTCGGCGTCGAAGCGGATGTCGGAGAGGGGGTGGCGGCCGATCCCGATGTAGGTCTTGGAGATCGTTTCGACCTGTCCGGCGCGGCCGCCGGACAGGAATTTGACTTGAGCCTTCACTTCCGGGAGGCGATGTAGATCCCCGCGAGCACCAAGGCGGCCAGTGCCACCAGACCGAGCACGAGGCGCCAACGGACTTGACGGGCGGGGACGGGGGGACGGCTTCCCTTGTACACGGGCACAGGCTCGGTGCTGTTCTCCGTGTCGATGAGCGGATACACCTGGTGACCAACGGCGTCGCCGTCGGACGCGGCCCGGAGACCGTCGCCGTCGAAACGGGCGATGATGACCGTGATGTTGTCCGGACCGCCGCGCTCGTTGGCCAGCGCGATGAGCTGGTCGCACGCGGCGGAGAGATCGGCGGCCTTCCCGGCGATCTCCGCGATCTCTTCTTTTTTCACCTGGCCCGACAGCCCGTCCGAACAGAGCACCACCGTGTCGCCCTTGCGG
Source organism: Gemmatimonadales bacterium (assembly GCA_035553475.1). Lineage (GTDB taxonomy): Bacteria > Gemmatimonadota > Gemmatimonadetes > Gemmatimonadales > GWC2-71-9 > 40CM-2-70-7. The sequence continues at coordinate 1,827 of DATNDQ010000203.1, read as the reverse complement.
AGCTCCTGGTAGGTCAGGTCCACCTTGATCTTGGCGTCGGGGCCCAGTGCCTGGAGGATGATGTTCCGGCGCTCGGAGTGGGCCGCTTCCTCTTCCGTGAGCTCGCCGGCCTCGACGAGGCGCTGCATCAGGGACTGATCCTTGGTGATCTGGATCGCGGTCCCGTTCCGGACCAGGTAGGCGCGGCTGTCGCCGATCTGGGTGAGATAGAGGTGGTCACCGAACACGCCGGCCGCGGTGGTGGTGGTGCCCATGCCGCGGACTTCGGGGTGCTCCTTGGCGTAATTGTGAATCTTCGTGTTCGCGGTCTCGACCGCCTCCTTGAGCCGGAACGCGAAGCGCTGGGCGGTGACTTCCTTGTCGGCGAGCCAGGAGTGCTCCAGGTGCTCGTAGACCGAGTCGGCGGCCATTTCGCTCGCGACCTCGCCCGCGGCCGCGCCGCCCATGCCGTCCGCGATCATCAGGAGCGACCCGCGCTCCCCGACGTCGTGGTTCTTGACGCTGGGCGTGAGCTCGTGCACCCGGCGCGTCAGATCCGCGACGAGGTAGTTGTCCTCGTTGTGGTCACGCGTCTTCCCCAAATCGGTCTTGGCGAAGAGGTGGAGTTTCACGGGCTTCGGAGAACGTCCGAACATCTAATTACCGCCCGGGTTCAGAATGGAGGTGCACGCGTCCTGCCCTGGCTTCAGCCCGAGCCCGCGATTGGCCCATTGCACAGCATCCGTCGGCTTACCGTTGTCTTTCATGTACAGGGCGATTGCGCATGCCGCATACCCGCGGTCGCCAGGGGCTGCCTTGGGCGAGTTGTAGACCAATAGGGCCGAATCGTATGCTGCGCGCCCTGGCATGTCTGGAATCCGATACGCGATCCCAGCCAGAGTAGCCGAATCGAGTCCCGCGGCACCAGGCGACTTGTTGCCCGGGTTGGCCGGTCGGGTCCCAGGGTTCTTCGGAGTCTTCGTCGTATCCGCGTGCGACATCTGGGTCGTGTCGCGACCCGGATTCGTCGCTACTTGATGAGTCGTCGTGTCGTGTTGAGTGGCGAGCGGGGGAGTGTTCGCACCTCGGCCGAATACAGCCCACGCGCCACCGCCGAGCGCCACCACGACGATGCCGATAGCGACTGGTACCATCAGGCTCTTCTTCTCTTTTCCGGCCGCGGCCACCCGAGTCGCCGGGACTGCTTCCGCGATCTTCGTCTTCTCAGCGGCCGCTCCCATCACCTGCGTCCTGCCTTCGGTGTCCATCGCCGGCGCGGCCGCCGTAGCCCCGATGGCCTTGGCGACATCCGCCGCGAACTCCGACACGCTCTGGTAGCGTTCGTTCGGAGTCCGCGCCAGGGCACGATCGAGCACACCCTGCAGCCTGGGCGGGAAGGCGAGGTCGGGGCGGGCGAGCGCCAACTTCGTGGGCTCGTCCGTGAGACGCTTGATCATCGTCTCCTGCACCGACGTCGCCTCGAACGGGAGCTTGCCGGTCAGCATCCGGTACAGCACCAGGGCCAGCGAGTAGAGATCGCTGCGGCCATCCAGTTTGTCGCCCGACAGCTGCTCGGGGCTCATGAACTCCGGCGTGCCCACGACCAGGCCGGTTTTCGTGACTTTCTGGCCCGCCTCGTCGCCACCCACCGCCTTCGCGATGCCGAAGTCCACGACCTTCACCACGTCGGAGCCGTCACGGCCCTTGGCGATCATGATGTTGTCGGGCTTGAGATCGCGGTGCACGATGCCGAGATCGTGCGCGGCCTGCAGCGCGTCGGCGGTTTGCTGGAAGATCTTCACCGCGCGCCCGACCTTCAGCGCGCCTTCCCGCGCGATCAGGTCGGTG
>DATNDQ010000202.1:0-3530 GCA_035553475.1 Gemmatimonadales bacterium | reverse complement strand
GCCGATGCCCGGATTCCCTCACAAGCCCGACCAAATGTCATAGTTGAGCCCCCTGCTTGGACCGCTTGGGGTACAGGAGGTCAGGAGCCAGCCTCCCCAATGAACAACGGGGCGCCCTTTCGGACGCCCCGTTTCGCTTTCCACCACAACCCGGCTACTCGACTTCGGCTTCCTCCGGGAAGGGACTCGGGACCGTCCCCGGCGTCAGCTCCTGCGGCGGAGTGGGCGGCTCGAAGCCCTCGGGCGGCTCGATCTCCACTTCCTGGTACCGGTAGATGCCGGACCCGGCCGGGATCAAGTGCCCGATGATGATGTTCTCCTTCAACCCGAGCAGGTCGTCCTTCGCGCCGCGAATGGCCGCGTCGGTGAGCACCCGCGTGGTCTCCTGGAACGACGCCGCCGAAATGAACGACTGCGTCGTCAGCGAAGCCTTCGTGATGCCGAGGAGCAGCGGCTCGGCCGTCGCCGGCGTGCCGCCCTTCTTCGTCACCCGCTCGTTCTGATCCTTGAAGACCAGCTTGTCCACGTTCTCCCCTTCCAGGAATTCCGTGTCGCCGGGCTCCAACGTCTTCACCTTCTGCAGCATCTGGCGCACGATCACGCCGATGTGCTTGTCGTTGATCTTCACGCCCTGGAGCCGGTAGACCTCCTGCACTTCGTTCAGGAGGTACTCCTGCACCGCCCGCGGGCCCTTGATCCGCAGAATGTCGTGCGGATTCACCGGACCTTCGGTCAACCGGTCACCGGCACGCACGCGGTCACCCTCGTGCACACGCAAGTGCTTCCCGGCGGGCACCTCGTACAGCTGCGGCTCGCCCTCCTCGGCGTGAATGAAGATCTCGCGCTTGCCGCGCTTGATCCCGCCGAAGCGGACGGTGCCGTCGACTTCGGAGATCGTCGCCGGATCCTTCGGGCGCCGCGCTTCGAACAACTCGGCCACCCGCGGCAGACCGCCGGTGATGTCGCGCGTCTTGTAGGCCTCGCGGGACACCTTGGCCAGCGTCTGGCCGGCGTACACCTCGGCGCCGTCCTCGATGGTCAGCTGCGCGCCTTCCGGAATGACGAAGTCGCGGAGCCGCTTCTCCTTGTCGCCCTTCCCCTTCTGCACCACCTCGATGTGCGGGTGGAGCTTCTTCTCGCGGTCTTCGATGATGACCCGCTGGCGCCGGCCGGTGATTTCGTCCAGCTCCTCGCGGACCGTTTCGTCTTCCACGATATCCACGAACCGCACGATGCCCGCCACGTCCGTCATGATCGGGTTCGTGTACGGATCCCATGTGAACAGCACGCCGTCCTTCGCGACCTTCGCGCCGTCCTCGGCCACCAGCGTGGCGCCGAGGGGCACGTGGAACCGCGAGTGCACGGACAGCTTCTGATCGCCGTGGGCGGCGGCCTTGAGGACCAGCTCGCCCTCGTAGCTCGTCACCACCTTCAGGTTCTCCGGCGTCACGACGAACGCCAGGCGGTCGCCGTACTCGATCACGCCTTCGACCTTGGTCTTCCGCACCGTCTGCTCCGCGATACGCGCCGCGGTGCCGCCGATGTGGAAGGTCCGGAGGGTCAGCTGCGTGCCCGGTTCGCCGATCGACTGGGCCGCCAGGATGCCGACCGCCTCGCCCAGGTCCACCATGTCCATGGTGGCCAGGTTCCGGCCGTAGCACATCCGGCACACACCGCGCCGGGACTCACAGGTGAGCACCGAGCGGATCTTGACCTGCTCGATGCCGGCATCTTCGATCGCTTCCGAGATCTCTTCCGTGATCAACCCGCCCGCGGCCACCAGGAGCTTCTGATCGCCGTGCTCGTCCAGCTCATGCGGATCGAAGACGTCGTCGGCCGGCACCGAGCCCACGATGCGCTCGCGGAGCGGCTCGATGATGTCTTCGCCCTCCTTCAAGGCCGTCATGTCGAGGCCGAGGATGGTGCCGCAATCTTCCTCGGTGACGGTGACGTCTTGCGCCACGTCCACGAGCCGGCGGGTCAGGTATCCGGCGTCGGCCGTCTTCAAGGCCGTATCCGCCAACCCCTTCCGGGCGCCGTGGGTCGAGATGAAGTACTCGAGCACCGACAGCCCCTCACGGAAGTTCGACTTGATGGGGCTCTCGATGATTTCGCCGATGCCGCCGGTCAGCTTCTTCTGCGGCTTGGCCATCAGGCCGCGCATGCCCGCCAGCTGCCGGATCTGGTCGCGCGAACCGCGGCTTCCGGAGTCGAACATCATGAACACCGGATTGAAGCCACCCTTCGACTTCCGCATCGTCGCGACCATGGCCTCGGCGATGTCATTGTTCGCGTGGGTCCAGGCGTCGATGACCTTGTTGTACCGCTCCCCGAACGTGATCTGTCCGGTGGCGTAGGCGCGCTGGAACCGCTCCACCCGCGCTTCCGCGTCGTGGAGCAGAGGCAGCTTCTCGCCCGGAATCTCGAGGTCCGCGATGCCGATCGAGACGCCGCCCTGGGTGGCGTACCGGAAGCCGAACTCCTTGAGCGAGTCCAGGAACTGCACCGTCGGGGCGAGCCCCGCGCGGCGGTAGCTCTCGAACACCAGCTCGGAGAGGTCCTTCTTCCGCATCACCTTGTTCTGATATCCGAGCGTCGCGATGAGCGCCGCCGGGAGAATGCTGTTGAAGATGACCCGTCCCGCGGTGGTGGCGACCCACTTGCCGTCGACGTGGAAATGCACCGGCGAGTGGAAGTTCAGCCGCTTGGTGGCGAGTCCCATCTCGAGCTCGGCGGCGTTCCCGATATGCGGGGCCGTCGCGCGCGCCTGCTCGAAGTTCACCGGCTCCTTGGTCAGGAAGTAGCAGCCCAGCACCATGTCCTGGCTGGGCTCCGCCACCGGCCGGCCGTCGGACGGCTTCAGCACGTTGTTGGACGAAATCATGAGCAGCCGCGCCTCGAGCTGGCTCTCGAACGAGAGCGGCACGTGCACGGCCATCTGGTCACCGTCGAAGTCCGCGTTGAACGCCGCGCAGACCAGCGGGTGAATCCGGATCGCCTTGCCTTCCACCAGCACCGGCTCGAACGCCTGGATGCCGAGGCGGTGGAGGGTCGGCGCGCGGTTCAGGAGCACCGGGTGGTCCTGGATGATTTCTTCCAGGATCTCATAGACCTCCGGACTCTCCTTCTCCACGATCTTCTTGGCCCGCTTGACGGTCTCGGCGATCCCCTTCTCCACCAGCTTGTGGATGATGAAGGGCTTGAACAATTCGACCGCCATCGCCTTGGGCAAACCGCACTGGTGCAGGCGGAGCTCCGGGCCCACGACGATCACCGAACGGCCCGAGTAGTCCACGCGCTTGCCGAGCAGGTTCTGCCGGAAGCGGCCCTGCTTGCCCTTCAGCATGTCCGAGAGCGACTTCAGCGGACGCTTGCCGCGGCCGCGAATGGCCTTGGAGCGGCGGCCGTTGTCGAACAGCGCGTCCACCGCCTCCTGGAGCATGCGCTTCTCGTTCCGGAGAATGACCTCCGGCGCCCGGTGCAGGATCAGCTTCTGCAGCCGGTTGTTCCGGTTGATCACGCGCCGGTAG
>DATNDQ010000201.1:0-2646 GCA_035553475.1 Gemmatimonadales bacterium | reverse complement strand
ACCCGTCGCCGTCGGATTGACGCCGCCGAATCGTCTCTAGCCTCGAGCTCGGATGATCATCCTCAAGCTCATCCAGTCGATTTTCAATACGCTGCATTCGGAAGGGACCCCCGGTCAGGTGGCGGCCGGGCTGGCCCTCGGTGCCTTCCTCGGCCTCACCCCTCTCGCGTCGCTGCACAACGTCCTGATCTTCGCGCTGATCTGTTTTTTCAACGTCTCGTGGGGCGGCGCGATGCTGGGCTGGGCCATCTTCACGCCGCTGGGCTTCATTCTCGATCCCATGTTCGACGCCATCGGCCACCAGCTCCTCTTTGCGCCCAGCCTTACCGGGCTCTGGACGACGCTCTACAACGCGCCGGTGATGCCGCTGACCAACTTCAACAACACCGTGGTGCTCGGCTCCTTCGTTTTCGCCACGATCTTCTTTCTGCCTTTCTTCTTTTTCTTCCGTTGGGGCATTGACCGGTACCGGGAAACTGCGGGCGCGTGGCTGAAGAAGACCAAGCTTTACCACGTGATCACCGCGACCAAGCTGATCAACGTCTACAAGTTGTTCTTCCGATGAAAGTCGCCCTGATCCGCTGGAAGGCGGCGCTCCCGTTCGGGATCTTCGTCCTGATCCTCGTCGGGTTCTGGCTGTTCTTCGGAAACTGGCTCGTGAAGCGCGGGCTGGAGGCGGGGGGCACGGCTGCGGCGCGCGCGAAGGTCGAAATCGATCACGTGCGCGTGTCGCTCTGGCAGTCACGGCTCACGATCTACGGGCTTACCATCGCGAGCCCGACGGAAGCGTTCAAGAACACGATGCAGGCGGACCAGCTCGACGCCGATTTCGAGACCCTGCCGCTGCTCCGGAAGAAGTTCATCGTCGACCGGCTGGCGGCGACCGGCCTGCGCTTCGGGACGGCGCGTACGACCGATGGCCGGGTCAAGGAGCCCGAGCCCCCCGATACCGGGGCGGCACCGGCGGCCCCGGGTGCCTCTGCAAAGCCGAAGGGTCCCTCGAAAACCACGCAGGCTGTCGGGACGCTGGCCGATCGTCTCAACTTCCCGATTCTGAACCTCGCCACGGGGAAGATGGACGTCGGAACGCTCGATCCGTCGAAGTTGTCCACCGCAGCTACGGCGCGGGCTCTGCAGGCGCGGGCCGATTCGGCTCAGAAGGCCTGGAATGCGGCCCTTACTGATCTGCACACGGGCCCGACGGTCGACAGTGCCGTCGCCCTCGCCGGCCGGCTCAAGGGAGCGAAGCCCACCGATCTCACGGCCGTCAACAACGCGCGCCGGATGATCGGACTCCTTTCCGATGCGAAGGGCAAGGTCGATAACCTGGGGAGGGGCATCGCCGCCGGCGCGGCCGACCTCCAGCACGGCGTCGCCCAGCTCGACTCCGCCAAGGCGCGGGACCTCGCGACGGCGCGGAGCCTCGTGAAGCTCCCGGCGCTCGATGCCACGCAGATCGGCGCGGCGGTCTTCGGCCCCGCGGCCGCGGGGAAATTCGAAAAGGCCCTCCACTGGGTGCGGCTGGCTCGGGAATACGCGCCGGCGGGCCTCACGCCGCATTCGCATCCCGCGCCGAAGCGCGTGCGGCGCGCCGGGACCACGGTCCTGTTCCCGCGTGAGCACGATCTGCCCGCTTTCTGGCTCAAGGCCGGAGATGTGTCGTTTACGCTGGACAGCACGAAGAACTACACCGGCCACCTGGCGGACCTGACTTCCTCGCAGGCGCTGACCGGCAAGCCGACGACTTTCAACGCGCAGGCACCGGTGATCCAGGCCGGCGCGCTCCTCGATCACCGCCGCCCGCAAGCCCTCGACACGGTGTCCGGCGTGATGTCCGCGGTGAAGCTTCCCGATCTGGCGATTCCGGTCGGGGGAATTCGCCTCGCGCCCGGCATGGGCACCATGGCGTTCCGGTTTGCCTTGGAGGGCGAGAACCTCCGTGCCGCCTGGGACGTGAAATCCTCCCATGTGACCTGGGTGCACGACTCGGCGGCGACGTCCGGCGCGGGCGGGCTGGTGTGGCAGGTCGTATCAGGGATCTCGACCCTCGACGTCTCTGCGCAGCTGTCCGGCACGCCCGACAACCCGTCGATCGCCATCCGGTCGAACCTCGATCAGGCCATTTCGGATCGTGTGAAAGCACTGATGGGAGATCAGGTGAAGTCCGCGGAGCAGAAGCTGGAGGCGCAGGTGAATGCCTACGCCGATCCGCTCATCGCCCCGGTCAAGTCGCAGGTGACCTCCGTCACGGGGAACGCCCAGCAACAGCTGAGTGCGTCTCAGGGCAAGATCGCGGACGCTCAGAAGCAGCTGCAGGATCGGTTGAAGTCCCTGACCGGCGGCTTCAGACTCCCGTAGCGTTAAACCCTCCATCCCCGGACGGCGTCCTATCGACATCACCCGTCCGACGCCTGACTCCAACGACGCCGCTACCCTGGCCCTCGCTCGGGCGGGGGATGAAGCGGCCTTCCACGCCCTGTACCGGGCGGAGGTCGGCCGCGTCTACGCGTTGTGCCTGCGGCTGACGGGGAACCGTCGCGATGCGGAGGAGCGGACGCAGGACGTGTTCGTGCAGGCCTGGAGGCGGCTGTCCACGTTTCGCGGCGACAGTGCGGTGTCCACCTGGCTGCACCGGCTGACCGTGAA
>DATNDQ010000200.1:0-2440 GCA_035553475.1 Gemmatimonadales bacterium | reverse complement strand
CGGGCGGGCAGCCTCAAGGGATCCCCAACACCACGGCCCTGTGGCGCGTGCCGCCGGCGCCATTCTCGGCAGCCGCGGGCATGCACCGTGTGGCCTGGGATCCGAATGCCGGAAGACGGCGCCGGGGTCCCCGGGGTGGGGCGAACCAGCCTCCTCCGCCCAAGCTGCCGGGCACGTTCACCGCGAAACTCACGGTGAATGGGCAGTCTCAGACGAAGAGCTTCATGGTCCGCCCTGATCCGCGGATCGCTAACGAGTAGGCAAACCACGAGGGATGAGGATGTCACCCAGACTGTTCTGGCTGCCTTGTGCGGCCCTGATCCTGGCCGCCGCTCCCGCCGCCGATGGGCCGTTTACCATCGCGCAGGTTCTGGGCTATCCGTACCCGAACGAGCTGGTCACCGCTCCATCTGGTGCCGCGATGGCGTGGGTCTTCAACGAGCACGGCGTGCGGAACGTCTGGGTCGCTGAAGCCCCGGATTGGAAGGCGCGGCGCCTGACGAATGGCACCGCGGATGACGGACAGGAGCTGGGGCAACTGCAATTCGCGAAGGACGGGAAGACGATCGTTTACGTCCGTGGCGGAGATCATGACGCGAATTGGGATGCGCCGCCCCCCGATCCCGATCACAGCCCGGTCGAGCCCAAGGTGAAGATCTGGACCGTGCCGGTTACCGGGGGAACGCCGAAGGTGCTGACCGAAGGGGACTCCCCTCTGGTCTCCCCTCGTGGTGACGTCGTCGCGTTTCTCAAAGGCGGGCAAATCTGGTCCATTCCCGTCGACGGATCGAAGCCCGCGAGCCAGCTGGTGTTCGCCCGCGGAGACAACAACTCGATGGTCTGGTCGCCGGACGGGAGCAAGCTCGCTTTCGTCTCGGATCGCGGCGACCACAGCTTCATCACGGTGTTCTCGGACAGCACGACCCCTCTTCAGTATCTCGCACCATCGACGTCTCAGGATGTCGAGCCGGCGTGGTCACCCGACGGCAAGCAAATCGCCTACGTCCGGCTTCCCGGACGCGGCGGTCCGCCGCGGATGATGCTCCAGCGCGCGCTGTCCCCCTGGCAGATCTGGGTTGCTGACGTGAGCACTGGGGCGGGGCACATGGTCTGGAAGAGCCCGTTGACTCTCCACGCGTCCTATGGCGGCGCCGGTCTGATGTGGGGAGATGGCGGCCATCTGGTCTTCCGGAACGGGGCGGACAACTGGGGACACCTCTATTCGGTGCCGGTGACCGGTGGCGACGCGCTCCTCCTCACCCCCGGCGCGTTCATGGTCGAGCAGGAGACGCTCGCTCCCGACCGGAAGTCGGTGATCTACGCGGCGAACACCGGTGCTGATTCGGACGACATCGACCGCCGGCACCTGTTCAAGGTGCCCGTGGATCGTGCGGCGCCGACGCCGCTCACCACCGGAATGGGGGTCGAGTGGACGCCGGCCGTGACGGGTGATGGGAAGTGGGTCGCCCTGATTTCGGCGGAAGCGAAGAGACCACCGCTCCCCGCGGCTGTGAAAATCGACGGGGGTCCGGTCACGCTGATCGGGTCCGAAGCGATTCCCTCCGACTTTCCGACGCAGTCGCTGGTGGTACCGAAGAAGGTCGTGTTCCGCGCCGCCGATGGCACCGAGGTGCACGGCCAGCTCTTCGAACAGCCCGGGATCACGGGCAAACATCCCGGAATCGTCTTCGTCCATGGCGGCCCGCCGCGCCAGATGCTCCTCGGCTGGCACTACATGGGCTACTACTCCAACGCATATGCGGTGAATCAGTACCTCGCGAGCCGCGGGTTTGTGGTACTCTCGGTGAATTACCGCCTGGGGATCGGATACGGATGGGAGTTTCATCACCCTGCGCATGCCGGGTCTGCCGGGGCGTCCGAGTACCAGGACGTGCTGGCGGGAGGGAAGTGGCTCGCGGCGCGTCCCGAAGTCGACAACGCCAAGGTGGGCATCTGGGGTGGATCCTACGGCGGCTATCTGACGGCGCTGGGGCTGGCCAGGAACTCGGACGTCTTCGCGGCGGGCGTGGACTTCCACGGCGTCCATAACTGGACGTCGGACGATGCCGACCGCTACACCCCGCACTGGCGGTACGAGCAGGGCGATCTGGACAGCGCCCGGACCGTGGGCTGGACGTCATCCCCGGTGGCCGACATGAAGACGTGGCGGTCGCCGGTGTTGCTGATCCAGGGGGATGACGACCGGAACGTGCATTTCCACGAGACCGTGGACCTGGCGCGTCGGCTCGACGACCGAGGCGTGAAGTTCGAGGAGATGGTGATCCCGGACGAGATCCACGGGTTTCTCCGGTGGCATTCCTGGCTGCAGGCGGACTCGGCAACGGCGGCGTATTTCCTCAAGACGTTCTAGGCCACTCGAGGGCGGGAGACAAGCGATGCGACACGCGATCAGGTTGCTGGCGTTGGGGGCTCTCCTGCC
>DATNDQ010000199.1:0-3694 GCA_035553475.1 Gemmatimonadales bacterium | reverse complement strand
GGCTCTGGGCGCTCGTCAGCGCGACGTGTTGGGAATGGTGCTGCGGCACGGAGCCGTGTTGGTGGGGGCCGGCGTGGTCGCCGGGATCGTTGGGGCGATGCTGACCACGAGGCTGATCGCCAGCCAGCTGTTCGGGGTTGGGAAGTTCGATGCAGTCACGTTCGCATCGGTGTCTCTGTTGCTGGTGGTGATCGCTCTGGCAGCGACCTGGATTCCGGCCTTCCGGGCAACGCGGACAGATCCGCTGGTGGCGCTAAGAACCGAATAGGGATCACAAGGAGCCGTCCATGGAATCCCTTCTTCAAGACCTTCGCTACGCGTTCCGGACGCTCGCGAAGGCTCCTGGATTCACCGTTACAGCCGTGATCACGCTGGCGCTCGGCGTCGGAGCGGCCGCAGCAACCTTCACGCTCCTCAGCTGGGTCCGACTCCGTCCGTTGCCCGATGTCCAAGACCCAGCATCGCTCGGGCTGGTCTGGTTCGCCGTCCGTACCCCAGATGGCGGCTTCAGGCCTTCGGGTCTCACTGCGGCCGACCGGGATGGGTTGCTAGCCGCTGCTCCCTCGCTGAAAGGCCTCTCCGGCGAACAGATCGGCTCTCTGACGCTGGCCGAAAGCGGGTCCCCGGCCCGAATGCTCCGCGCTGAATTCGTAATGGGTGACTACTTCTCCGTCCTGGGCGCGACTCCGTTTCTGGGACGGACGCTCCTCCCTGGAGACGATATCGAACAAGGGGGATTCGCGGCGGTAATCAGTGACGAGGTGTGGCGTTCGACCTTCGGCTCGCGACCTGACATCGTCGGCCAGCCCGTACGGTTCAACGGGTTTGCCTTCACGATCGTCGGGGTAATGCCCTCAGGATTCGTGGGAGTCGAGCGACTCCGACCGACCGATGTCTGGGTGCCGGGCAACCTGACCGCCACCCTCTATCACGCCCCTCGCACTCAAGCCATGCGATACTACGAAATGGTCGCGAGGCTCAGCCCCGGAGGAACGTTCGCTCTGGCGGATCAACAACTGCACAGCGCCTTGCGACCCATTGTGGCAGACACCGCCAACTACCCGTCCGGAGAGACGGTCACGGTGTTTCCTGGCGTCGGGCTGTCGGCCTTGGGACGGGATCCCATCATCCGCCAAGTCGATCTCCTGATGGGGATCGGCATCCTGCTCTTGGTCATCACCTGTGCCAACATCGCCAACCTGTTGTTGTTTCGGGCGGCGCGCCGTCAGGGTGAAGCGTTCGTCCGCCGGGCCTTGGGCGCGAGCCGACTCCGGCTGGCGCGCCACCTCTTGTCGGAGCATCTCCTGATTGGGTTGGCGGGGGGAACCTTGGGCATGCTGACGGCCTGGTGGCTTGGAGACGCCTTCGGACGCTTCCGGCTCCTTGGTTTCATTCGACTGGACGGCATGCACGCGGACTGGCGGGTATTCGCCTTCGCCGTCGCGGTCGGAATCGTCGCCGCGCTCGCTTCCGGCTTGGTCTCTCTTTTCACTCCTATCCCGGATCTCGGCACAGCGATCAAGACATCGGGGAGTAGCAGGACGAGTACCGCACCGAAGGTTCGGGCGGGGCTTGGAGCGGTGCAGGTGGCGGTATCCGTTACCCTCGTCACCGGTACGCTCTTGATGGCGCGCACCCTCCAGAAATACGCGGACGTCCGACTGGGGTTTGATCCGCATGGAGTCCTCGATGTAGATGTGAATCCGGGGGTGGCAGGATACTCCCCAAAGGCGACCGCCACCTACCTCCGCACACTCGTCAATCGTTTGTCCGGCGTACCAGGTGTGGAGTCCGTCGCCCTCACGGCGCAGATCCCCTTCGCCGGCATCCGCAACATGGCAACGGTCAACCCGGTTGACTCTTCCGTTTCGCCCGTCACGACGCTCTCGAACGCCGTCTCAGAAGACTATTTCGCCACGCTCGGCATCCCAATTCTCGAAGGACGGCCATTCGTCCGCGGCGAGTTGTGGCCGGACTCCGGGGCCTCCGTTGGAGCAGTGATTCTGAGTCAGAGTCTCGCGCGTCAGCTGTTCGGTACGCGTGATCCGGTCGGTGGCATGGTGAGGATCGGAGAGGGGCGCCGCGAGTTGCCGGCGCAGGTGGTGGGTATCGCCGGTGACGTGCACTGGAACAGTCTGCGCGAGGATCCGGACCCCCTGCTCTATGAACCATTTGGACAGGGTTGGGCGCCGACAGGCGCGCAGGTTGCGGTGCGTGCCCCGCACATACCGACGGAAGTTCTTTCCCGCCAGATCGAAGACGCCGGACGCGCGCTCGATCCCGCATTGCCGGTCACGCCGTGGGGTTCGCTCTCGGATGCTGTGGCCTCGTCTCTTTCGACGCAAACGACGCTACTGACGCTGGGTGCGATCCTCGGGGCGCTCGCGGTATTGCTCGCCGCGGTGGGAATCGCCGCGCTGGTGGGATACGGGGTCACTTTGCGCACGCGGGAGTTCGGAATCCGGATGGCGTTGGGAGCGGACGGCAAGTCTGTAATTCGAACCGCCATTGCTCCCACTGCGGTGGTGCTGGCCAGCGGGACGGTCATTGGGCTCATTGGGGCCTTGTATTTCACGCGCTTTATTGCGCTCTGGCTCTACGGTGTGAGCCGGTACGATCCACTGTCGTTCGGGGGTGCCGTTCTGGTCCTCGGTATCTCGGTGCTGGTAGCGAGCTGGATCCCGGCGCGCCGTGCGGCCGCGGTGGATCCGCTGACCGCCCTGCGAAGCGAGTAACTGCGCTATTGAAACGCTGTTGACAATCCGTGTGTATCGTCGCGATTGCCATGACCGCCGAGCCTGTCTACGTTCCGACCATGAGCTCCACGGCAGAGTTGATGACCGCGGACGAGCTGCTCCACTTGAACCTCTCCGACAAGCGAACGGAGCTGGTGCGCGGCCGGCTGGTCGTGCGCGAGCCCGCCGGTTGGACTCACGGGATCGTCGCGATGAACATCGGGGCCAAGCTGGCCGCGCACGTGAATCAGCACGGTGCCGGCGTCGTCCTCGCCGCGGAAACGGGCTTCAAGCTTGAGTCCGACCCCGACACGGTCCGCGCCCCCGACGTGGCGTTCGTTGCTCGCGACAGGATTCCGGAAGCTCCGAGAGGCTTCCCCGCGCTTGCGCCGGACCTCGCCGTCGAAGTCCTCTCCCCAGACGACCGGCCCGGCGAGCTGCTCGCGAAGGTCGCCGACTGGCTCGAGGCCGGTGCGAAGCTCGTCTGGGTGGTGGACCCGGCCCGCCGGCTCGCCCGCGTCTACCGCTCGGAAGGCACCGAGACCGCGGTGTCGGCTGAGGGCTCGTTGGACGGCGAAGACGTCCTGCCCGGTTTCTCCTGCCCGCTCGCGTCGGTCCTGCCGTAGACTCAGCAACGCCGTCGTCAGGTATGGCGGAAGTGCGCCATATTGAATGACGTGACCACCGCCCAGCACCGCCTCCTCGTAGCGGATGACGATACCGCAATTCTTGATACTCTCCGCCTGCTGCTGAGGGGAGAGGGATACCACGTCGAGACGGTCACGTCTCCTGGCGGTGTCCTGGCCGCCGTCGAGTCCCGCGACTTCGACGCCGTGCTCATGGACATGAACTACACCATGGACACCACCGGCGGGATCGAAGGCCTCGATCTGCTCTCCCGTCTTCAGACCCTCGACAGCACCCTGCCCGTTCTCGTGATGACTGCCTGGGGCTCGATC
>DATNDQ010000198.1:0-4642 GCA_035553475.1 Gemmatimonadales bacterium | reverse complement strand
ATGGCATCACGTTTGTAGCGGACACCAGCGGTTACCAGTTCCCATTGCACACGCCGCTTTCTGGCGAGTGGTCTGACGGTAGACCCGTGCAAGTAGTGATCGATACCCAGAACAACGAGCGCGAATTCGGGGAGAGCCTCTACAGGGTGCGTCTCACGCCACCGACCCTTCGCGACACTGCTGGCATGGTCCTGTTTTGGAGTGGCGACATCAAGGTGCATCAGCTGCCGAGCCGAATTGGTGCGATCGATTCAGCGACGGCCCACGCACTTCAGAAGCGAGCGCGCCATTTGGTTCGGCTTGCATTGCCTGAGGCCGACGAGGCCATGGTCGACGACTTCGATACCCTCCTGGTTGATCGACCTCTGGTATTGTTTACTCAAACCGGACTTGAGGCCATCACGTATCGGGTGCAGCTCGCTAAGGGGGGGAAGGTTTCCGACGACCGGGGAATGGCTTTCTTCCTGTATGATCAGCATGCAGGGCGTATCCTGTTGCAGAACTTCGGTCATCCGGAATGGTCCCCCCGCGCCGACAGCGTGTTCGCCATCTACCCAGAAGCGTTCTTCACGATCGACGGGGACCCTCACACCTATCTGGTGGCGGTCATTTCAGGTGCGTGGGAGTCTAGAGGCAATTGGGTGATGATCGACGCGACGACAGGCAGAATCCTTACTGGCGACTGGTATCCTCTGGCCGAAAAATGAGAACCGCCCTCGGTTCAGTACTTGGAGGAAGACCGAACGGAGCTTGGTGGATTCGCCGCCCTTGTCTCTACTGGATTTTGGTCTCGGTCGCTTGCGCCGCACGAGCGGAAGCACAAGCTACAAGCGTCACTGAGCCGACCAACGACTACCTTGTGCAAGTGACCCAACAGTGGGCCGCTGCCTCCCCTCTCGGCTCCCTGGTGAAGCGTGACCTCGCACCCGACGACCTTGAGCTGCGCGTCTGGGGCGGGTACGGACTGACTACGACTGGCGGAGTGATCCTCCGACGCACATCCGGACGCTGGCAGACTTGGCGCGCTGAGGTGGTGCCGTGTACCTACTCCGTGCCGATTCCGGTCGGAGACACCGCTTCGGCGGCTACGGAGTCGCTGTTCGCTCGACGAGCGCACGAACGGTGCGGGGCCGTCTTGGACAGCACCGCGCAGGGCTACAGAGTGTACTCAGCGGATACCCTGAAGCTCGCCGAGGTGCGTACTCCACACGCCGAATACCTTTGGCAATCAGTTGTGAAAGCCGGAGTTCTCGATCTGCCTACGCGCATTCCGCGCAAGTGGGTCATGATGGACGGGTTCACCTACGTGATCGAGGTCCGGGTTGGCGGGACCTATCGGGTTTCCGTCATCGAGGCCATAGAGAAGCCTGAGGTGGACGCAGACCGACAAGCTCGCGCAATCTATGACGTCGTGGAGCAAGGCGTCCCGCAAGTCACACAGTGGCCGAGGTAACGCGGCGAGGAGGCCCAAGTCCCAGCAGTAGTCACAGCGGTGCCTCAGCGGCCACGAATAGCCGACGTCCGTTATCCGATTAGATTCAATCGACTTGCGACCGTGGCGGAACTGGCAGACGCGCAGGACTTAGGATCCTGTGGGACCTCCCGTGAGGGTTCGACTCCCTCCGGTCGCACTCATCTCATGCGGCGCAGCCGCCAGAAGGTCAGCGCCGCGCCGATGAGGAGCAGCAGGGCGCCCTCGCCCGTGTTCCCCGCCTGAAATGCGGTGTACGCGAAGTAGATCCAGAGACAGGCCAACAGCCCGATCACAATGATTCGCATGGCGCCTCCGTCTCGAGATTCCCAGGCTGAAGCCAGGGCTCGGCACTCCACTGCGCTTCAAGCGCAGCGCCACGCCGAGCACACCCTTTAGGGTGTGAAGGGGGGGGACCCGTCACAACATGCGACCCACCGACTATCCCATCAAGCTGTTCAAGGATCAGAAAGCGTGGGAATCGTGGCTCACGAAGTACGGAGCCTCGAAGCCCGGGCTCTGGCTCCGCATCGCCAAGAAGGACTCCGGGCTCCGGTCGGTGAATTACGCCGAGGCGCTCGATGTGGCGCTGTGTCATGGGTGGATTGACGGGCAGAAGCTCCCGGAGAACGCCCGGACCTGGCTGCAGAAGTTCACGCCCCGCCGCGCCCGGAGCATCTGGTCGAAGATCAATTGTGAGAAGACGAGAGTTCTGATCGCCGCAGGGCGGATGCGCCCGGCCGGTCAGGCGGAGATCGATCGCGCCAAGGCTGATGGCCGCTGGAAGGCTGCCTATCACCCGCAGAAGTCAAATCGGGTGCACCCCGAGCTGGCGAAGGCGCTCGCCAAGAACCCCAAGGCCAAGGCCTTCTTTGCCGTCCTCTCGCGCCGCAACCGGTTCGCCATTCTTTTCCGGGTCACGACGGCGAAGAAGGCCGAGACCCGGGCGAAACGGGTCGCGGATTTCGTGTCCCGGCTCGCGCGGGGAGAAGCCCCCTATCCGCAGCAGAGCGCCAAGTGAAGAGAGTGATTGTGCTCACGTTACTGAGTGCAGCCGCCTGTCGCCCGCCCCATCACGGGCGTACCCGCGCGGTGACGGTTACCACCGTTCCCTTGCTCACCAAGGAAATGGCTAGCGTCTATCCGTTCCTGAAGTCCGATTTCGCCGCTCAGGGCGTGCTTGCCGGGAAAGAGGTCTACGCCTTCAGTCCGAGCACGCTCACCGCCTACGCCGGTGACACGCTCGAGATCACCTTCATCAATCCGGAGGACGACGCGCACACGTTCGTCCTGCCCGACCTGGCGGTGGCCCTCCCCGGCCAAAGCACGAAGACGGTGCGCTATCTCGTCGGCGCGCCGGGGATCTATCCCTTCCAATGCAACATCGCCTCCCATGCCCCCATGATGAACGGCCAACTGGTCGTGCTCGACTCGCGGTGAAGGATGCGTCGCCCTTCCCGACCCACCATTCCCACGTAGCTTCCGAACCTCATGACGGCCTCCTTCGACGTCCTGCTCAACATCGCCCTCCGGACTACGGTGGTCTATCTCGCCGTGCTGGTGGGACTCCGGCTCACCGGCAAACGCCAGCTCGGCCAGCTCTCGGCGTTCGACTTCGTCCTGCTCCTGATCATCGCCAATGCCGTTCAGAACGCGATGGTCGGGCCGGACACGTCGCTGCTCGGGGGGCTCGTGGCGGCAGCCGTGCTGCTGATCTGGCACGCCGTGATCGACCGCGTGCGCCGATCCTCCCGCACGGCGGCGAAGTTCCTGGGCGGGAGCGCGGTACTCCTTATTTATCGCGGCAAGATCCTGCACGAGCACCTGACGCGTGAGCACATCACTCCCGAGGAGCTCATGCAGGCGCTGCGGGAGCATGGAGTCGGGGCCATCGAAGATGTCCGGTTGGCGGCGCTCGAGCCCGATGGCGCGGTGAGCGTCATCCGGGAGGACGAGATGGGCGCTGCGCGGCCGCATCATCACATCAGATCCATCAGGCGGGGGATGTAGACAAAACGGCTTCCGGTTCTTGACAACGCGCTGAAAATGTAACCGATTACATTCCCGACCGATCGCATGACCACGATCAAAGATGTCGCCCGGGCTGCCGGGGTGAGCGTCGCAACGGTCTCTCGCGTACACAACGGGAGCCCGCTGGTCACGGAAGCGACCCGTCGTCGCGTCCGGAAGGTCGCCACACGCCTCGGCTACTCGCCCCACGCGGCCGCCCGCTCCCTCTCCAGCAAGAAAACCAACGTCATCGGGGTGCTCCTCCCCGACCTCTACGGCGAGTTCTACTCGGAACTCATCCGCGGCGTCGATCAATGCGCCCAGGAACGCGGATTTCATCTGCTAGTCGCCAGCTCGCATAACGAGCGCGCCGAAATCGCGGCCGCCGTCCAGTCGATGCGGGGGCGCGTGGACGGCCTGATCGTCATGTCCCCCGCGCCCGGCGCCCATCGCCCCGTCAAAGACCTCCCCGCCACCTTCCCCGTCCTCCTGCTCGGCGCCGCCGGCACCGGATTCGACTCGATCACCATCGCCAACGAAGCGGGCGCCCGCGAAATGGTCCAGCACCTGATCGCCAAGGGCCACCGCCGCATCGCGATGATCCTCGGGCCCAAGGAAAACCAGGACGCCGCGGAACGGTTCGAAGGATACCGGCAGGCCCTGGCGGCGGCGGGGATCGACGAAGATGCCGCGCTGCAGGTCACCGGGGACTTCACCGACACCTCGGGATACGACGCGGCCCGCACGATTCTCAACTCCACTCCCCGCGCCACCGCCATCTTCGCCGGCAACGACGCCATGGCCGTCGGCGCCCTCGGCGCGCTGCGGGCCGCCGGCATCCGCATCCCCGAAGACATGGCCGTGGCCGGGTTCGACGACATCCCGATGTCCCGCTACACGCACCCCCCGCTCACCACGGTCCGCGTCGACATCTCAGGCCTGGGCCAGCGGGCGGCCGTCCGTTTGTTCGAAGCGGTGGCGAACCACCGCCGTCATCGTGCCCGGCGCGAAGTCGTTCCGGGGCAGCTCATCATCCGTGCATCCACCGATTCACCGTAAGGGAGGGAGTTCCCTATGCCCCGTCTCACCTTGCTGAGACACCTTGGCGCGTCGCTCTTCGGAGTGGCGCTCCTGGTCCTCGCGGCCGCGCCCCCCGCCGCG
>DATNDQ010000197.1:0-6844 GCA_035553475.1 Gemmatimonadales bacterium | reverse complement strand
TGCAGGCCAAGCAGGACTACGAGATCAACTTGATGGCGGAGATTGAAATCCGGGACCTGCACGACAAGCTGGACTCACTTCGGTACAAGCAATGGCATGAGCTGTGGCACCTGCAACAGCGGCAGCTTGAGCTCCTCGAGCATCTCCACAAGGAACTGTCGCACCCGGAGGAGAAGACGGCCGAACCCGGGCCGTATAAGCCGCCCGAGCTCTAGTCGATCAGGTCCCCGAGCAGCTGCCGGGCGATCACGATCCGCTGGATCTCGCTCGTCCCTTCCCCGATCTCGCAGATCTTCGCATCGCGCATCATCCGCTCCACCGGATACTCCGTCGTGTAACCGTACCCGCCGTGGAGCTGTACCGCCTTCGTCGTGGCGCGCATCGCGAGCTCGGAAGCGTACAGCTTGGCCATGGCAGCTTCACGCTTGAACGGATGGCCATGCTGCTTGAGCCATGCCGCGTGGAAGACCAGGTGCTTGGCGCACTCGATTTCGGTAGCCATGTCCGCGAGCGCGAAGTGGACGCCCTGGAAGCTCGCGATGGGTTTGCCGAACTGTTTCCGCGTCGACGTATACGCCAGACACTCCTCGAGAGCACCCTCGGCGATCCCGAGGGACAGCGCCGCGATGCCGATCCGTCCGCCATCGAGTGTATGCAGGAACTGGCGGAATCCGTTGTTCACCGGCCCAAGGACGTTCTCCTTCGGGACGATGGCATCCTGGAATACGAGTTCCCGCGTGTCGGACGCCCGCCAGCCGAGCTTGTCCTCTTTTTTGCCGGCGGAGAAGCCCGGCACCTTCGGGAGCCCGGCCTCGTGTCCGACCCCGACACGTGCCGCTTCGGATAGATCTGTCGTGTCTTTGGTGACGATGAAGGCGGTGATGCCGTGGGTCTTTTTGGCGGAGGGATCGGTACGCGCCGTCGCCACGAAAATCTCACCGACGCCGGCGTGCGTGATGAAGATCTTCGAGCCATTCAGAACGTAGTGATCGCCCTTTTCCACCGCGACCGTCTTCGTGCCCCCGGCATCGGAACCGGCGCCGGGTTCGGTCAAGCCGAACCCGCCCAGCACCTTTCCGGCGGCCAGCAGTGGCACGTACGTCTTTTTCTGTTCCGGTGTCCCGAAATCGACGATCGGCGAGGTGCCGAGGGTGGTGTGGGCGGAGATGGTGATGGCATGGCTCGCGTCCACCTTGGCCATCTCGTGGATCACGATCATGTACGACAAATAGTCCATTCCTGAACCACCCAGCTCCTCGGGCCACGGGATGCCGAAGAGGCCAAGCTCCGCCATCTGCTTGATGTTGTCCCAGGGGAACTTGGAGTCCAGATCGTAGGCGCGGGCGGTCGGACGGACCACATTGCGGGCGAAATCCCGCACCATCTCACGGACCTGGAGGTGCTGTTCGGAGAAGTACAGTTCGTCGTGCATTTTGAAATATAGGCAGGGCGACTACCTTTTTGGCCGTGAACCCCCGGATCGCCCTCCCTGCCCTCCTGGCCATCGCCCTCGCCTCCGGGTGCCATGATTCCGTGACGACCGTCATTACGCGGACCGGCGGGCCGATCCTTGTCCCGGTCGATTCCGGCTACGACTTCTCGGTCTTCGTTGGAGCCCCGCCCGGCGACACCAGCCGGCTCTTCGTGGTGGAGCGCGGGGGCCGGATTCTGATCCGCAAGCATGGCGTCCGGCAGGACTCTGCATTTCTGAACCTGACGGCGCTCACTGGCGGTGCCTTCGAATACGGCGTCTACAGCATCGCTTTTCATCCGCACTACGCGATCAACCGGTACGTCTACGTTTTCTACGTGGACAACGCCGGGGCGGCCCAAGTGAGCCGGTTCACTGCCGATTCCACGTTCGATCACGCCGACCCCGCCACCGAACACTCGATCCTGAACGTCCCCCAGGCGGTGGACGCGGTGCTCTACGGCGGCCTCGTCACCTTCGGTCCCGACGGGAAGTTCTATATCGCGATCGGCGATGGGGACGCCAACGTGGACACCGCGGAGACGAGCCGCTCCCAGGACAGCATGGCGTATCAGGGGAAACTCCTCCGGGTGGACGTGGACGCCGGGGATCCGTACGCCATCCCGGCCGACAACCCGTACGTCGCCAGATCCGGGTGGCTCCATGAGATCTGGCAGCTCGGACTCCGGAACCCCTGGCGGTGGAGTTTCGACCGCCAGACGGGCGACGTGTGGATCGGGGATGTCGGCCAGAATCTCTGGGAGGAGATCAACTACCTGCCTGCTGGCGCCCGGCCCGGTAACAACTTCGGGTGGCCCTTCATGGAGGGAGACGTCTGCTATCGCACGGGGTGCGACACGGCAGGGCTCGTCCTTCCCATCCTGAAGTATCCGCACAACCCGGCGTGCGCAGTCACCGGCGGTTACGTCTACCGCGGAAAGACGTCACCGGACCTGTCGGGGGATTACCTCTACGGTGACTACTGTGCCGGATGGGTACGCGGCCTGAAAATGGTCGCCGGCCAACCGGTCGACGCGTTTACGCCGCTCGAGGCCCCCCTGATCAACGACAATGTGGTCTCGTTCGGTGAGGATGCGTCGGGCGAGGTGTACGTCGTCATGGCTTCGGGACGGATCTACCGGATCTCGCAGTAGTCGCATCCCGCGCACCGCTCCAGGCGCTCTCCGAAGTAGTCCAGCAGCATTCGCCGGCGACAGGCTCGGCGCTGCAGATAGACCTTCATGGCCGGCGCGATGCCTGGCCAGTCCAGATCTCCATCTCTCCAGAACACCCGACACTCAGCGGGATGGCCGTCGCGCCCGGCGCGCCCCGCCTCCTGGTAGTAGCCGTCGAGAGTGTGCGCGGGTCCCCAATGCAGAACGGAGCGCACGTCCGGCTTGTCGATGCCCATCCCGAACGCCGTGGTCGCCACCACCGTGCTAACCTGATCGGACAAGAAGGCCTTCAGCGTACTTCGGCGCACCTGCGCCGTCAGGCCGGCGTGATACGGCGCCGCCCGGAGGCTTCGGAGCAACAGCGCGCGGGTGATCAGCTCCGTCAGGCGCCGGGTCGGCGCGTAGATGATGGTGGCCGCGGTCGCCTTGCGCACTCGCTCGACGATCTTGGCGAAGCGCGCGCGATCATCCTGAACCAGCTCCGTAGTGAATCGAAGGTTCGGGCGGTCGAACGAACCGACGATCTCGACGACCCTCTCGAGCCGGAGCACCCGGGCGATCTCGCCGCGCGCGAGCGTGGTCGCGCTGCCGGTGACGGCGATCGTCGGCGGGTCGCCCATCAGATAGCGGTACTTCCCGAGAAGCTGGTAGACCGGACGGAACTCGTGACCCCACTCCGTGATGCAGTGTGCTTCATCCACCGCCAGGAGTGCCGGGTGCAACGACCACGCCACCAGGCGCCGAGTCAGGGAGGGCAGCCGTTCGGGGGCGCAGTAGAGGAGACGCACCAGCCCCGCGCGCACGGCGTCCAGGACCGCATGCCGGCGTTCGAGGGTCTGCGTCGAATTGATATAGGCCGCCGCGACCCCCCGGCGCCGCAGCGCACCCACCTGGTCCTGCATCAGCGATACCAGGGGCGACACGACGATGGTGAGCCTACTCGACATCAAGGCCGGGATCTGGAAACAGAGGGACTTCCCCGCCCCGGTCGGCAGGATGGCGAGGACGTCGCGGCCACTGAGGAGGGGGCCCAACACCCGGACCTGATCGGGGCGGAAGGCACCATATCCCCAGTGCGTAGCCAGCAGCGTACGGGCCCGCTCCAGTCCCCCCGGGAATGAGGTCATGGGCCAAGAAAAAACCCCGCGCCGGTTGGAGCGGGGTCCTTTTGTTGGACTACGGGTCCGATTTAGGCGCGATCGTCCAGGGGGACGCCGTCCCGTACCAGGACCAGGATGGCCGCCTGCGGCACGACGAGATAGGTCTTCCCGTCGAACGTGATCTCGACGGCCGCTTTCCGGAAGAAGAGTGCGTAGTCATTCAAACGCGCCTGCATCGGCAGGTATTTCACGTCGCTGGACCGGATTTTCCACGGTTCGTCATCCATCGACGCGGGCTCCGCCATGGGCGACCCTGGCCCCGTCGCCACGATGCGCCCACCCTGTACCTGCCGGCCCTCGAGCGCCGTGGCGGGAAGATAGAGCCCGACGTTGGTGCGTTCCTCGCCTTCCTGCGGGAGGATCAGCACCCGGTCTCCGACGACGATGAGCTTCTTCGCGCCGTCGTCCATCAGGCGCAGAACCGGTCGAACGCGCCGCTGAGATCCGCCGCGATATCCGTGGGGGTCCGGCCTTCGATGTTCTTCCGTTCGAGCATGAACACCAGTTTGCCGTCCTTGAAGAGCGCAATCTGGGGAGAGGAAGGCGGATATGGCGCGAAGTAACCCCTCGCCCGCGCGGTCGCCTCGGCATCCTGACCGGCGAACACCGTGAGGAGGCGGCTCGGCTTCTTGGGGCCACGCAACGCCATGGCAGTAGCCGGCCGTGCCCGCCCAGAGGCACAGCCGCAGACCGAATTCACCACCACGAGCGTGGTGTCGGCCGGTTTCGCCATCACCTCATCCACCCGATCGGGTGTCCGCAATTCCTCGAAGCCAAGGCGCACGAGCTCTTCGCGCATCGGCTGAACGAGATTCGGATCGTACATCGGAACGTGCAGATTGCTCATCGTTTTCACCTGTTCTTTGCAGGTGTAACCGGAGCGGCGGGAGTATTGTTCCCTCCATCCGCTTCCGGACTCAATACGCCCCTCGTCACGAGCTGAGCGGCAAGTACTGTCTGGATGACCGAGGCGACGTTGTTGGTCGCCGTGCCCGCCGCCCCACCCCCTTCACCCCCCGAAATGGTCACGAGCTTCGCCTGGGCGAGCGCATCGGCGATCACGGGAGCGATCTGCGGCAGCATCTCGATCTGGCGATACCGGAAGTAGCTCTCACCCCCGGCCTTGATCGCCTCATTCACCTTCTTGATGCTCTCGGACTGCGCCTCGGCGATTTTGGTGATCCGAATCGCTTCGGCGTCCGCGGCCGCGGCGGCGCCCAGCCGTACCTTCTCCGCGTCCGCCTTGGCCTGGGCGATCTGGGTCGCATCGAGCTCGGCTTCCCGTTGCACGCCCAGGGCTTCCTGCATCTTCGCGGTCGCCTGAGCAACCAGCGCCGCGTTCGACGCCTTGGTTTGCTCGAGCTCCCGTTGCTTGTCTGAAATCGCCCGCTCGGCCTCGAGCTGAGCTTCCTTGGCCCGGCGACCCTGCTGAGCCGACACGATGTCGGCATTCGCCTGCGCCTCGGCCGCCGACTGACGGCGCCGCGCATCGGCGACCTCGGACTGCACGACCTTGATGTTCAGGGAGTTGAAGATCAGGCCGAGGTCCGTCAGCTCCCGCGAGCAGGCTTTCCGGATGATGACGGACAGCGGATCGTCGTCGTCCTCCACCGCTCCGGCGACCAGGTCGGTCCCCGTCGCGATCGGCGCCGGCAGATTGGCGCCTTCGGGCCGGCCGGCGGTCTTGGCGGAAAACAGCTGGTCATGCGTGAGCAGGTTGATGGCGCGGCGGCCAGAGCTCGACAGCAAGTCCGTCAGCGTGCTCACCTGGTCGCCATCCGACTTGGAGAAAAAGCGATTGGCGGCCGTCTTGATCAGCACGTCCGAGTCCCCGACCGACACGATGGCGCTGGCGAGCACCCGCACCTTGATGGGGCGCGGCGTCCCGCTCGTGTCCAGGTCCGCCGTCTGATCGGTGATGTCGAGGTCGACATTGATGACTTTCGACGACAGCGTGGTCCCCGTCGTGAGCAAGGGAATTTCCTTGGACTTGCCCGGGCCGCGGTACGTGACTGTGCCCCCGGCAATCCAGCTCACGAGCCTGATCTCGCCGGCCGAGACGTCCCGGAGAAACGTGGACACGATGAGCGGGATAACCACCAGCACGCCCACCACCACCCCGCCGATCACCATCCAGTTCTGCATTTCCGGCTCCTGGAAAGAGACATCAGACGTCAGACCTCAGACGTCAGTCTGGAGTTCTCCCGACGACCACCCGGTGACGAGCGCTGTCGACGTCCCGCACGAACAGCGTATCCCCCGCGTGCACTTTGGGGCCCGCGCGATCTTCAGGCGTGAGAGTACCAAGTAACTGAACAATCTGACCGTTCAGCTCGACCGACACTAGCCCTTGGCCCTCCACGTCGAAGCCCGTGACGACCTGCACTTCGTCGCCCAACGTCGCATCGAGCGTGAGCGCCGGATCGGAGGCGAACTTGGAGAGGAAGTTGAAGAGCGGACGGACCAGAATGGCTTCAAACGCCACGCCGCCGACGGCTGCGAAGGCGATAAGGATCGCGCCGCCGAAAATGTCCTTCAGCAGAAAGCCCGTGGCGCCGAATCCCAGGATGAGACTGAACGCAACACGCGGTGAAAGAATCGTGAGGAAGGCGCGCGACACCCGTGCGATGCCGATGTGAATCCCGTGCGCGTGCTGGGCGCCATGCTGCGCGGCGTGCGCCTTGCCCCCTGCTTTCACGATCCCGTGGTGGTGCTGACCGTGACCATGCCCGTGCGCGGCGTGACCGCCGGGATGCAAGCGGTGCCCCAGTCCGGAGACGCCCATGACGAGAAGGCCGATGCCCCCCAAGGCGAGGGAGAACGTGTACGCGTCCATGTGGGGGGAAAACTACAGTAGCGGATGTTACCTGGCACGTTCTTCCCAGGCTCAACGCCTGGGCTCGGCAATGCGCTGCGCTTAAGCGCATTGTGGCGCCGAGCACACGCTTCAGCGTGTGAACAACGGTGGAAAACTGGCGCTTCTTCCGTTACCTGAGCGTGACGAGCTGCTCCGGCGCGGGCTCGGCGCAGCAGAACCA
>DATNDQ010000196.1:0-2990 GCA_035553475.1 Gemmatimonadales bacterium | reverse complement strand
ACCCAGCACCACCGCCCTGCCCTGCCGAGGAGCCTCGCGCCGCGTTCGAGTGCCAGTGCGCCGAGTCCGGCGAGAATGGCGACGACGGTGCCATACAACATCCACGTGGCGATCATGGCTTGGCCCCCCGCAGGCGCTCCTCCAGCAGCTTCCGCAACCGCTTGAGCTCGGCCTGACTGAGATCGTGTTCGGACACCAGCTGGGTCATGAGGAGCTCGGGAGAGCCCTTGAAGACGGTATCGACGAGACGCTTGAGGGCCGACGTACCGGCGCTTTCGCGTTTGATGAGGGGAACGTACCGGTGGGCCCGGCCATCCTCCTCATGCTTCACGTAGCCCTTCTGCTCGAGGATCCTGAGGACGGTGAGCACCGTCGTGTAGGCCAGCTTGTCCTTGAGCTTGCCGCGCACTTCGCTGACGGTCGCGGACTCGAGGTCCCACAGGACCGTCATGACGTCGAGCTCTCGCCTGGTGAATGCCCCGCGCATGCCCAACCCTCGCTACTAGAGTGTTAGTAGATAATGTGAGGTGGGGGCCTGTTTGTCAACTAGGTCTTTAGTAGTGGCACCCGCGAAAAACGGGAAGCGGCCATTTCAGCACGCTTCCCGTTTCCCTTTTCCCGCTTCCCGATTGTCATGGAGGCGCGGGGAATCGAACCCCGGTCCGAGCTTCGCTCCGATGCCACTACCTACGTGCGTAGGCGACGCTTGATTGGGTCTCCCTGCCCAGGCGCCTCGCCGGCCCAAGCAGCGACAAGCCTCTACCAGCTCTTACGCGATCTCTTGAGGCCCGAAATCACGCCAGCCCGACTTTGCGATACGTGAGCGCCGCCTCAGGCGGGCTGCCACTCACGCAAGCCGGTAAGCCGAAGCTTACGCAGCCAGTGCCAGGTTTGAATTGGCAGTTGTGAATTTCCCAGTTGATTATCCAGGTGACTGAGAACCTGGGCACGCAGCGACACCCTCACAGAACCCGTCGAAACCTGTCGCCCCCGACAACTCGAACCTATTTGGACGGAGTCGCCTTTTCAACCCGGTTACGCCCTGCCTCTTTGGCACGGTATAAGGCCGCATCCGCCAAGGCCCGAAGGTTCTCGAGACTCGAGGAGCTGTCCGGACAGGCCGAGACGCCACTCGAAACGGTCAGACGCTGTTCCTGCCCATCCCACCGCCACCCGCCATTCTCGATCGCCTTCCGCATCCGCTCGGCGATATCCATGGCCTTCGACAACGTCGTCTCCGGCAGCCACACCGCGAACTCCTCGCCGCCGATCCGGGCGACGAGGTCGACACCGCGCGTCTCCCGCTCGAGGATCCGCGCCACGTGTACCAGCGCCGCGTCCCCGGCGGGATGTCCGAGTGAATCGTTGAGCCGCTTGAAGTGGTCGAGGTCGAGGTAGATCAAGGCCGCAGGGCGGGTCAGGCCCTCGACCCTGAAGTTCTCGAACTGCCGGTCGAACTCCCGCCGGTTATGGAGTCCCGTGAGGGCGTCCTTGACCGCCCGCTCCTGGGCCTCGTTCACCGCCCGAACCGCGCCAAGCCGTGACCCCAGCTCCGCCACCAGCCGGTTCACCTGCTCGGCCTTGGGGCTGCCGGCGTCGAGGGGCGCGCCGATCACCACCAGCGCTCCGATGGCGTGACCACCGTCCACCAGCGGGAAGGCCGTCCCCATGCGTTCGCGCTGGCGCCGCTCGGGCATCCCGGACCCCAGGACGTCTTCACCAGGGCCGCCGACGACGTACAGCTCCGTCACCACGGCCCGGCCAGCAGGAGAGTCCTCCGGAACGACCAGAAACGCCAACCGGGGGTCGGCGTGAGGGGACACGCCTCGCACCCGAAGGGCCCGCGTGGCGGACTCCTGGATCACGACGACGGCTCCCTGCCCCGAAACCTGCTCCGTCAACCGGGCGGCGGCCGTCGCCACCACCTCCATCGTCTGGCCGGGCGCGGTGAGAAGGGCGAGCTGCCGCGCGACCCGGTCCCCCTGGGCCCAATCAGACTCTACCTGCGCGAGTGACGCCACCAGGCGGCGCAGGTCTTCCGTGACCGCGTCGGTGACCGCCACACCGCCCTTCCCCGAACCCAGCAACACCGCGGCACCATACGGGAATGCTCCGACCGCGACGTAGGTGCCGGCACCCTCGCGTGACACGTGCGGCCGCTCGTTGACCGCCGCGAGCTGTGCCAGCGCATACCCGCGGTCCCGCTCATGGTCCTCGAGATCGTCGACGCCCGCCGTCAGATCCCCTTCCCGCGTGCCCACGATCCAGGACCCGCGCGCCTGATGTGCTCTCCGCACGAGATCGGTGAGGTGGTCGAAGTCGGCAATGGGGGCGCCGGTGACCCCCGATTCGCTCCGCCAGCCCCGTTCGGCGGCCGACAAGAGCATCCCGATGCCGACGAGGGTGCCCCCAACCCCGCCGATCAGGGCCCAGTGGAACGCGTGGAGGATGGAGAAGACGACGACTGCGAGCCCGAGCACGACCAAGCCGCGCCCGAGCCAGCGGACCTTCTGATTCACGTGTGATTGATGCGGCTCGCCGCGGCGGCCGCCCCGAAGCCGTTGTCGATGTTGACCACGGTGACACCCGAGGCGCAGGAGTTCAACATGCCGAGGAGCGCGGCGACCCCGCCGAAGGACGCGCCGTAGCCGATGCTGGTGGGGACCGCGATGACGGGGCACTTCACGAGACCCCCGACCACCGAGGGCAACGCACCCTCCATCCCGGCGACCACGATGATCACCGACGCATTCCGAAGCATTTCCGTCTGGGTCAGAATGCGGTGGATGCCGGCGACACCGACGTCGGTGAGGCGTTCGATCTTGTTTCCGAATGCCCGGGCCGTGACCGCGGCTTCCTCGGCCACCGGCAGGTCGCCGGTACCGGCGGTGACGATGAGCACCGTGCCTCGCCCGGTCGGCGCCGGCTCAGGGTCCGGTGCGAGATAGATCACGCGCCCCAGCTCGTTCACTTCGGCTTTGGGGAATCGC
>DATNDQ010000195.1:0-5345 GCA_035553475.1 Gemmatimonadales bacterium | reverse complement strand
GCCACGACGCACGCACCCACCGCGAGGTATTCGACGAGGCGGAAGCAGAAGGGGCCGTTCCCCGGCAGGTCGACTACGACACGGGCCCGCGCCATTTCCCGCAGATACCGTGAGTATCCCACCATCTGAAGTCCGCCCTCGAAGCGAAAGCGCTGGGTGGCGCTGAGGCGTGTGAGCGCGGGCGCACGGATACCGGTGCCGAACTTGGATCCGAACCGGCCGTAGACATCGAACAGGGGGAGTCGGGTGCGGCGCAGCCAGCGGAGGTACGGGAGCATCTTGTACAGCAGTTCGGAACCCGGGATGTAACCGGTGGGAAGGACCCGGGGGATGCCGTAGCCCTGCGCCAGGTACTGCGCCTTGAACGTCACCAAGCATTGGCGGACGCATCCGTCATGGATCGACATCGGATCATCGCTGTAGTCAAACGCGACGTCGTACGATCGCCCGTCGACGCCGAAACGCGTGACGATGACACCCGCGAAAGGCTGCGGAATGTCCGCGATCTGTACCGGCAGGAATTGCTCGAGGGCGTGGCGATACTGATCCCCCCAGACGTCAGCGAGTGCCCATTCGTACGCGCGTGGCCATTGAACGCTAACGCGCGTGGCGACGTCCGCAGGCAGAGGAAAAGAAGGAGGCCGCGGCCCGTTGGCATTCGGCCACGCGCGAAGAACCCCTTCGATTGCCAGATCCTGGAGACGGGCAGTTGTTCCAAACACGGCTCATGCCTCTCAAGAGGAATGATCAGCCACCCTCTGTGCATCCGGCGTGCCCGTGCCGTCCTTTGCGGCAATTCGTGAGAAGCAAATCCAGGCTACGAGTGACGCACTTCGCAGTTGCTCCCACGCTTCAGTCCATTTCACGCGTGGCAAGACCGATCTCTCGGGGATCACCTGGCATGAGTACTGCGCAACCCGAACATGTCTCTATTCCTCAGGAGTCGTGTAATGAAGCACGGACACATCCTTGGCGCCGCACTCGCCGGCGCCGTGATCATGGCAGCCTGCTCAGATCAGCCAAACGCACCCAGTTCGACAATTCAAGCTCGCCGATCGGTGAGCACTAATTGGCCGAACGAACCGGCAGCGCTTACCCCCGTCACGGACTATGCGTTCGACGACGCGATACCATCGGGGAATGGACAGCCGCTGAGCGGAGGGTGGCAAATCAACAATCCCGGCGGGTTGGCTACCCAGATCACCAACGATGCGGAGGCTCCGCTCTCCCCGCCGAACGTTGGACAGTGGTCGTATCCCGTGGGTTTTCAAGGCGGGAGTCCGCCGGCATTGATGTATTTCGATCCGCCGAGCTATTCGAAGGAGGTGTATCTGGGTCTGTGGTGGAAGGCGAGTAGTCCTTTCGAGGAGAACGACGCCGCGACTACCGAGTTGTTGACGGTTACCACAGCGACCCCCGGAAACGACGTGGTCATGGAGATGCATCAAATCGACGCTGCCCCGACCTATGCGATTCACGTAGTAACCCAGCTCGGTGGCATGGACACTCGTCTGCAGCCCAATGTCACCACGACCTCCGTTCCGACCGGTCAATGGCACCGCACGGAGTGGTATCTGAAGTACAGCACGAGTTCCACGTCCGCTGACGGGATCATCAAATGGTGGGTGGACGGCATCCTGCAGGGGGACTACGAGACTCTAAATCTGCCGGCGGATGCGGGGTTTGGGGAAATGCAGCTCCGGCCCTCCTGGGATGGAACACTCACCAAGACCGAGCAGGACTTCGTGTGGTTCGATCACATCCACATCAGCGAGAACACGGGAACGCCCTCCGCCGTTTGGCCCAATGAACCTGCCGGTTACACGTTGATCAGTGACGAGCCTTGGAATTCACTCACCGAAAATGGGTGGACCGTCGCGAATAACGGGGCCGGCAACGTGACCATCGCACAGGATGCGACGGCGCCGCTCAGCCCGAACAACGTGGCCCAATTCCAATACCCAACCGGGTTTGTTGACGGCAGCGGTCCGGGAGAGACATACATCGATTTCGCCCAGACCCATCGGGTCTACGTGGGCCTATGGTGGAAGCCAAGCGCCCCGTGGCAGGGCGACTCGTCGAACGTGAACAAGATCGAGTACATCCAATCCACGAGCGGGAACGGCAGCATCACCCTGATCATGTACGGACCTCCCGGCGGTCCATACGAGCTCAGGGTATTCCCCCAATTCACCGGGAAGTCCCTCGATCGGTGGCTTACCCCCAATGTCAACGACGACTCGGTGGCGCTAGGGGTCTGGCATCGAGTGGAGTGGCTCGTCGACTACAGCGGTACCTCGGGCCACATTCAGTGGTGGATGGATGGCAGGCTGCAGGGTGACTGGAGTGACGACCCACCGCCTGCCGGACCCTTGATCGAGTACCAGCTCAATCCCGTCTGGGGCGGTAACTGGCCCGACACGAAGCGAGAGACGGATTACTACTGGTTCGACCATACTCATCTCAGTACCAACTGACCGACCGGAATCAGCGTGAGGTGTCGGTCCTGGCCTGTATCGGGGTCGACACCTCCGCGGTTTCAGGTCACGAGCTACCAAAATCTCACAGGGCCATGATAATCGGAATTGGCTTCGATCTGGTATCGGTCGCACGCATCGCGCTTCTCCTGGCGACCGACGACGCCTTTGAGGCACGCACCTTCACGGCGAAAGAACGGGAGGCATGTGCCGAGCGCGCCGATCGCGCCCAAGCGCTCGCCGCCAGGCTCGCGGCCAAGGAAGCGTGCCTTAAGGCACTCGGCACCGGCTGGGGCCCAGGAATCTCATTCGCGCAGGTGGAGGTGATCAGCGGCGACGGGTCCCAACCCCGCCTGCGTCTCACGGGAGGCGCGGAGGCACGCGCCAAGGAGCTGGGCATCGAGCGGATCCACGTCACACTCACCCACGAAGGCGCATTCGCCGCCGCCGCCGTGATTGCCGAAGGGCGGGAGGTCAGTCCCCCCGACGACTGACCAACGAGTTCTCCAGGAACAGGAAATCGATCCCCGTATTGAGAAACGTCTCGATCGCCTCCCGCGGCGTGTTCACGATCGGCTGGCCCTTCACGTTGAAACTCGTATTCAGGACCATCTCGCGCTTGGTCGCCTGACCCACCGCCCGCAAGAGCACATGAAAGTCGTGGTTGTCCTTCGCCGACACGGTCTGCACCCGCGCGGTGCCATCCACGTGCGTGACCGCCGGCAGCAAGGCCCGGTATTCTCGGCGGACCGGCACCACCATGATCATGTAGGGCAGCTCCGAGCCCGGGGGAATGTCGAAATACTCCTGCACCTGCTCGACTGTCACCGCCGGCGCGAACGGCCGAAACGCCTCGCGCATCTTCACCATCGCGTTGATCCGGTCACGCATCTCAGGATGTCCCGGATCGGCGAGAATGCTTCGGTTGCCCAGCGCCCGTGGTCCGAACTCCATCCGCCCCCGGTACCACGCCACCACTCGGCCCGCCGCGATCAGCTGCGCCGCCACCTGGCACGTCTCCCCGAGCGAGTCGAATCGCCGGACGCTGACGTGCGGGGCTGCGGCGGCAAGCGCCGCGTCGATGTCGCCGCCCGCAGGGGCTGGCCCAAGAAATGGCACCGGCATCCGCTCGTTCTTTACTTCCCCATGCACCTGCGCCTGATGCAGGGCGGCACCCAGGGCTGATCCGTCGTCGCCGGATGCGGGCTGCACGTAGACGTCGTCGAAGAGCCCCGATGCCAAGAGCTTCCCGTTGGCGGTGCAGTTCAACGCCACGCCGCCCGCGAGCGCGAGGCGGCGGGCCTTCGTCGTCTGCGCGGCATGTCCGCAGATGTGGAGCATCACGCGGTCGAGGGTCTCCTGCAACGCCGCGGCGACGTCGCGGTCCCGTTCGGTGATTGGCTCGTCCGGCAGACGTGCGGAGCCCAGCTGCGAGCTGAGCACCTGCCGGCTGGCGCGGTAGCGGCGCCGGTCTTCCGGAGTCTGGTTCAGATGGAGCAGGGGGATCTCGATGCCGCCGTCCGGCAGGAGGTGGACCTCCCGCTCGAAGAACGGGCGGAACCGATCGGGATCGCCGTAGGGCGCGAGGCCCATGATCTTGTACTCGTCGGCATTGAAGTCGAACCCGAGGTGAAACGTCACCAGGGAGTAGAGAATGCCGATGGAGTCACGCGCGGAAATCCGCAGCAAGCGATGCAACTGTCCGCCCTTGGCCTGATGGACCGTCGCCCCGTGCGCTTCCCCCAATCCATCCACCACGACGACCAGACCATCGGACCAGCCCGATGAGTAGAGGGCGCTGGCCGCGTGCGCTTGATGGTGATCGACGTGCAGCACGCGCTGTTCGGGGAAGCCGGGCAGGTACCTGCGAACCTGAGCCAAGAACGCGTAGCGGGAGTAGACGTCCCGGTAGAGGGCGCACGAAACGGGATCGAGCGCGTACATCGCCCGGTAGGCGTCGTAGTCGAAGGCATGGGCGAGTTCGTCCACGTCCTCGAGGGTGATCCCCGCCTGCGTGAGACAGGACGCGATGGCGCCCTTGGGAAATGCGGCGCTGTGTTTCTTGCGGTCGATCCGTTCTTCCGCCACGGCCGCCGCGACCCGCCCGTCCATCACCAGCACGGCGGCGGCGTCGAAGCCCTGCGCCATCCGGTACTCCCGTTCGTCCAAATCGGGCGCCTGCGCCCGCGCGAAGGGGACGGCGCCCTCCACGCCACTCAGCCCTAGAATGTTCACGGAATTCCTGTCCCAGGCCCGCGGTGGGGAAGTGTCCGGGGCAGGGTTGACGAGGGGCAAAAAGCGTACGGGGATGACAGGGTGGCTTGTGACGCGGTGGCGCGTCGGCCGTAGTGGGACGGATACGCGAGTCCCACCCGGCGGCGGATGGAATGAGCAACGGCCAAGAGTCCACTTCTTGCAAGAACTCCCGGCATACGTTTCGGGAGCTCCGATGCGACACCGCTTGTCTGGATCAGGCCTGCAGGTGTTCTCCACCTGCCCGCCCTCATATGTAGCGTCGCCACGCGACTATTTGCGGCAAGTGACGGAGGTGGCGGCCTGGAGTGAAGCAGCCGGATGCGCCGGCATCCTCATTTACACCGACAACGGCCTGGTCGACCCTTGGACGGTGGCTCAGGCGATCGTCAGCGGGACGCAGGAATTGATGCCCCTGGTGGCCGTCCAACCGGTCTACATGCACCCCTACATGGTGGCGAAGATCGTGAGCTCGCTCGCGTTCTTCTACGGCCGCCGCACCTACCTCAACATGGTGACCGGGGGCTTCAAGAATGACTTCACCGCGCTCGATGACTCGACGTCGCACGACGAGCGGTACGCCCGGCTCATCGAGTACACGAGCATCATCCAGGA
>DATNDQ010000194.1:0-43229 GCA_035553475.1 Gemmatimonadales bacterium | reverse complement strand
GCAAGTACCAGGCGCAGAGAGGGATTACACTGCCGAAAATCTAAAGGCGTCAAGGAAAGGCGTCGAGGAAATACGTCAAGGAGAGGCGTAAACGACTTACCTCGACGATTCTCCTCGACGTTCTTCCTCGACGTTTTTCTGCTTGTGGTACGCAAACGCCACTCCCAGCGCGATGACCGCCAGGACGAAGAACACGCCGATGCGATAGAGCGCCTCGAGGTTGGAGAGGTCGTAGAGCAATACCTTCCCTGCCGCGATTACGGCCACCGCGAGCCCCGCCGACCGCACGACCTTGTCGTTCCGACGGAATCCGACTGCCACGACGCCCGCCGCGAAAAGCAGCCACCAGACCGAGAGTGACAGGTCCCCCGCAAGGTCGGCTCCAGGGATGGCATCGAAGTACGACACAATGTTGATGGAGATGCCGAGAAGAGCCGTCGCGCCCAGGAACCACCAGACCATCCGTCGCGAGTTGCTCTCCGGAGGCTGGTACTGGCGCCAAACGCTGACGATCACCACGCCGATGGCGAGTACGGCGTACAGCGTGAAAGCCCAGTCATCGGTGAACGCGTGCGTACGGGAAAAGCGCTCCGGGCTGAGGTCCGCGAGCAGCGTCGCTGCGGCGAGGGCATAGAGCGCCATAGTGCCGAATCGTAATCCGGGATGTTTTTCCTTGGCGTGCGCGGCCGCCACGAGACCGGCCAACATGGACCAGGCCATGACCGACCGGAGCGTCGTGAACTCGATGGGGATGGCCAGCGCCAGCAGCCCCAACCCCAGGAGTAATGCGTGCCCAGCCCGGCGCGCCCATCCATCCACGAGGTAAGGCAACGAGCAGAGCGCGGGAACGACCGCCAGGTGGTCCTCGAGCAGCTTCGGTGGGTTCGCCGCCGCGTAGGCCGTCAGCATCACGGGTGAGAGGAGATAGATCACCGCCTCAGGTCGCCGGTCGGCGCTCTTCTCGAACTCCTTCGTGAGGCGGAGGTGGACGAAGAACGTGCCGCAGATCAGCGTCATCGCACCCAGTGCCAGCCACTGCGTGTGGGCGGTGTCGTCGAGCATGGCAAGAAAGAAGAGCAGCCACACGCCGAACGCAGCGAGGAGCCTGACCTCCCACCAGGGTCTGCGACGAGAGACGTCGGAGCTGAGGAGCGCACACAGCACCAGGAACGACAACCCCACCGGGCGCGCGAGAACCACTGGGCGGCCGAATGAGAGGGTCAACGCCCCGAGCACCAGGCACCCGGCTATTGCGATGAGCATACTGAGCCGCCATTCCATCGCGTACGCGACGATCCCGCCGCCGATCGCCACCACCTCGGTGTACCCGAGGAAGAGCTGCACATTGGGGACGGGAGTCTTCAGCACGAGCGGTGCGGCGAATGCGCCGACCAGGGCGCTGATGGCCAGGCCTTCGATTTCGTAGCGCTGGGCCAGGAGCGCGAACATCGTGGAGGCGACCGCGAGGGCAAGGATGCCGACCCGGCGGTCTACCAGATCGAAAGGACCCGCGGCGGCCCAGATGCCGAGATAGATGAGGCCGCCGCCGGCACCGACGACGGGACCGCCATATCTCCGCATGCCCCGCTGAATCAGCGTGTGGCCCCAGATCGCGACGCCAATCCCGGCGGTGATCGATATGATCGATCGCACGACCGGCGGAATCCAGTGATGCTGAAATGCGTACTCGAGGAAGAACGTCCCGGTGGCCAGGAGAGCCACGACTCCCACGATGAGAAGCCCGCGGCGCCCCACCCAGACCTCGAGGTCAAAATCCGGCCGGAGGGATGCCGTGACGATGTTCTTCCGGGAGATCTGCAGATCAGCGATGGTCGGAGCGGGGGCGGCGACGGGTTCGGGGGCGTCGAGCGGCTCGGCGGCTGGCGCCTTGGCACGCGGGCGCTCGGGGGCGAGCTCGACGCGTGAAACGCCAGAAGTTCGGGCGAGAACCTGCCGAAGGAGTGTTTCGAGCTGCTCGACGCGGCGCTCGAGCTGCTCGAACCGGCCTTCGAGATCCGTCACCCGGCCGCGGCTGGCTTCCTGCTACCGGTGACGGTGATGACGAGGACCGCAAGCAGACTGATCACCAGCTTCCACTTCCACTCGACCTCGGTGGCCGGGACGAACACCTGCAGGAGGTCGAACCCGAAGTCGAACACGCCGATGAGCAGGCCGAGGAGGACGGTGGGCTGGAGGGCACGCCCGAACTGGAGGAGCGCGCTGGCGGTCACGAGCGCGACCGCGCCCTGCCCCGCGGAAATCGCCAAGACCCCGCTACCCTCATCCACCAGGTTGTGGATGATCGCCGCCCGGTGGACCAGGTGGCTGAAGATGTAGGTGTCGAACAGCAGGACAACGATCCCCGCTACCGCGGCGCAGACGGTCGCCCACACGGCAAACCACACCACCACCCGGGACTGATCGTTCGCGTCGGCCATGCTCCACTCCGTGGAGGACGGCCCAATCTGTGACCCGGCCCGCCTTCGCGCTAGCGCAATGCCCCGCGGGCGTCCTCCAGGGCGGAACGCGCAGCGTCGATGCGGGAGGCCAGATCCGCGATCTCCCGCGCCGTCACGGCCTGATCTCCATACCGGATCGCTTCAGCCACCGTAGGGAACGCGAGGGTCGCGTAGCCGTTGTCCACGTCCGAGGCGAATTGCAGGCTCTTGAACCACGAGCCCGCGTAGGTCAGTCCCTGCGGCCGCGTGAGGCGACGCTCCACCTGCATCAGCGCCCGCGTCGCCGCCGTGGCCTTGGCCGGGGAGAGGCTTCCGGCAAGTCCCGAATCCCGAGCCGCCGCAAAGGCACGGGCACTGGCGATGAACCGGTCGAGGGCGGCCTTCACCGCCTCGGTGCTCACCGGCCAGCCCTTGCGGGAAATCCCGGTGTCGAGCTCGGAGATGAGCTCGCGCATCTCGGTTCCGAACGCCGCGTAATCGAAGGGGGCGATCGCGGCGTTGGCGAGACGGGAGATGATCACCGCATCGAGCTGCGCCGCGGTCCGGTGCGCCCGGTACTGGGGATCGCCGAAGGCGGTCATCCACTCGTAGTCGTCGTACATGGAGTGATAGACACCCCCCGGGCCACCGAAGCCGATCTCCCCGGCGGGAATCCCGAGGTGGTGATAGAACCCGGCGAAATCCGAGCCGCCCCCCATGTTCCCGATATCGAGGGCGGTCGTGTCCCCATGGTGCGCGGCCAGCCAGGAGTCATAGAGCGTTCCGGGACCGGTCAGGGCCGGCACGACGCGGGTGGAGGCGCGGATCAGCGGTTTGAGCGAAGGCGACCCGGCACCGCCGAAGTTCGTGCCCGTCGCCATCGCGTCTTCATTGATGTAGGCGACCGCGTGTTGCTGCAGCGAATCTGCCATCTGCTCCACCCACTCCGTCGACCCCACATCCCCCCACTCCTCGGCATCCCAGGTCGCGAAGATGATCGTGCGCGCGGGACGGATGCCCTTCTTCGCCAGTTCTGCGAACGCGCGAGCCGTCGCGAGCACCGTCGTCGTGCCCGTGATGTTGTCATCGGCTCCCGGTCCCCAGGCATCCCGGTGCGCGCCCATGACGATCCATTGATCGGGGTAGGTCGTGCCTTTGATCATCCCGAAAGTGTCCCAGATCGGATGCATGGCGTGTGCGCCCTGCTCCACGCGGAGCACGAGGTGCACCTGGGCGGGCCCCGGACCGACGTGATACCGGAACGGCAGGCCGCCTTGCCACGACTGCGGCACCGAGGGTCCGGTCAGCAGGCTGAGAATCTTTTCGGCGTTGCCATATCCGATGGGGATGACGGGGATGTGGGGCACGTCGAGGGAGTCGAACGGCACGCGACGCGCCCCGGGGAGTGACGCATACCCCGGCGTGGTCGGATCGCCGTCGGGGTTGAGCACGCTGCCCCGTTGAATGCCGCCCCAGGGACGCATCGCGCCCTTGGGATACACGTCGCCCCGGACGTATCCGTCTTCGCCCGGATCCGAGTACAGAATGAGACCGAGGGCGCCGTGGCGCTCGGCTTCGCGTGCCTTGATGCCGCGGTACGACCGCCCGTACCGGGCGATCACGATTTTTCCTTTGACGCTGATGCCGAGCGAGTCGAGGGTCTTGTAGTCCTCGATCAACCCATATCCGACGTAGACGGCGTCGCCGGTGACGTTGCCGCTCGCCGCGGTTCCATTGAACGCGAGGACCTGCGGTCCCATCGACGTGGAGTCACCGGGAACCGCGGGCTCCGCCAACGAAAGGGGTTGGGGCGCGGCGCCGGGGGCAGCGATCAGCCAGAGCGCCGAGGTGTCGGGTTGCGGCAGGAAGACGTCGTAGGTGGTGAACCAGGTCTCCAGACCCCACGACTTCATGAGATTCAGCACGTAGTCCCGCGTCACGGCCTGCTGCGGCGTACCCGACATGTGCGGGACCCTGCTCAGGGCCTTCGTCCACAGCCGCGCCGATTGGGTGTCGGGACTCGAGATCAAGGCGCGCTCGATGGAATCCTCTCGAGCGACGGCTGATGGTGAGAACCCCACCTGCTGAGCGGACACGGACGAGGCGACGAGCAGCAGACCAAGAACGAGACGCATGGATCCTCGCAAAAAGAAAAAAGGCGTCGAGAAAAGTCGTCGAGGAGAGGCGTCAAGGGAAGGCGTTACGCCTCTCCTCGACGTCCCTCCTCGACGCTGTTCCTCGACGTTTCTTGGCGGTCAGCCTTTCGGATTCAGGATATGGTCGATTCTGGCCCTCAGGTCGAGCAAGTGGTTCCTGGTGTCGCGGTCCTTCACTCTGGGCAACGCCGCCGCGATCCGGCCGTCCAGGTCCTTGAGCGCGCCGCGGGCGGCGGCGGTCGCCTCCGGCGGGCGCGGCGCCGGGGGAACGAATC
The DNA here is from genome assembly GCA_035553475.1 of Gemmatimonadales bacterium. Classification (GTDB taxonomy): domain Bacteria; phylum Gemmatimonadota; class Gemmatimonadetes; order Gemmatimonadales; family GWC2-71-9; genus 40CM-2-70-7. The sequence goes on along the minus strand of DATNDQ010000194.1, from coordinate 38,360 downwards.
CGGGGAAGTTCGGGAACCGCTGCTCCGGTACCGGCTGGAACTTGAGCCCCAGCTGGTCGACGTAGGCGCGCTCGACGTTGCGGCGGTAGACGTCGATGGACGCGCCCGCTCCGAGCTCCGAGAACAGCCCGCCCGACAGGTCTGACAAGAGCTCCGAGAGCCGGTAGGCCGGCGCGTCAGCGGGCGCGGTGGCTTCCTGCTCCACCAGGCGGTTCCAACGGCTGTCATTCAGCAGGCCGTTGAGCAGACTGCCCTGCACCCGCGCCATCTCATCGACAATGCCGTTCTGCTTGGTGAGGCGAAGGATCTGGGCGTCGAGGAGCCAGGTCGGCGTCTTGAAGGCGTTGTCGAGCAGGAACCTCACCGCCGCCTGCTGCCGGGTCCGCGGTGCCGCGGTGAAGATGGCTCCGGGTTGGTCGGGGTAGTGCTCCGACCGGTAGACCCCACCCACGATGGTCACGACGTGACCGAGCTCGCGCTGCCACTGCCCCACCACCTGGTCGTACATCTCGTCCAGGTCGGCGTAGTCGTCCAGACGATCCACGGTGGTGGCGGGGATCAGCATCGGTACCACGCGCTTCAGGTTCATGATGCCGTACCGCGTCGAGGCAATCCCGTCGCTTCCCAAATCCTCCGTCTGCGCTTCGGGATCGATGCCGTCGGCGTTGCCGAACCGGAGCATGGGGTTGTGATCCTGCAGGCGCGCCAGCGAGTCCAGATACGGCCGCTCCGCTTGCGGGGTCGCCACGTTGGGGATGAAATGGTAGCCCCAATTGACCGCATAGAAGTCGTACGGTCCCTGCGTCGGGATCAGCGTCGCCCCGTCGCCGGGCTGCGCGACGTAGTTGAAGCGTCCGTAGTCCATGATCGACGCTTCATCGGTGTACTTCGCCGTGAAGGTTTTGGACCGGAGGGAATCAGTCGGATAGGACGACGACGCCTTCATGTTGTGCGGGAAGCCGAGGGTGTGGCCGACTTCGTGCGCGACGACGTACATGAGGAAGCGGCCCATCAACGAATCCGGCATGGGCAGCCGCGCGGCGCGCGGGTCATCGGGACCGACCTGCACGAAGTACCAGTCCCGGACCAGGTTCATCACGTTGTGATAGAACCCGATCGACGTCTGCAGGATCTCTCCGGTCCGGGGATCCGAGATGTGGGGGCCGTACGCGTTCTCGGTCGGTGAGGGCAGCCAGCGCACCGACGAATAGCGGGCGTCCTCGAGCGAGAACTTCGGATCCTCCGACTTGCTCGGCACCTCGCGCGCCTGAATTGCGTTGGAGATGCCCGCGGCGCGGAAGAGCGGCTCCCAGCTTTCGATGCCCTTCTTGAGCCAGGGCACCCACTTCGCCGGCGTCGCCGGATCGATGTAGAAGACAATCGGTTTAACGGCATCGCTCACCGCCGCGGTGGTGTCCTTCGGCTCCAGGCGCCACCGGGCGATGTAGCAGCGCTTGGCCGTGCGCTGCTCGTCGGTGCCGTAATCCTCCTGATTCACGCTGAAGTATCCGACCCGATTGTCGCAGAGCCGGGCCTTCGCGGGCCGGGCGGGCAGGAGCACCATCGAGTAGTGCATCACCGCCGTCTCGCTGGCCTGCGCGGGATTCACATTCGCGGAATCCGACCGATAGGTCTGCAAGGCTTCGACTTCCACATTGGTCGGAAAGGTCGTGGCCCGCTCGATCAGGGAGCGCGCCGGGTCGATGGCGGTGGCGCGCAGCTGCCGGCGCGGAGAGAACTCCGGCACGTCGGTCGTGAAGAGACGGCTCACGTCGATCACCGCGTTCGAATCGGCGTTGGGACTGTACGCGGCGACGTCGAAGGTCGCGAGGACCGGCTCGTAGTTCGACATCCGCACGGCGCGTGACACGGGCTCCGTCGAATCCGCCACCACCGAATAGCTCACGCCGCGCAGCAGAATCCGGTTGCCGAGGCGCTGCCAGCGCACCACCCGGTCTCCGTATTCCTCTCCGGCATAGCGCGTGCCCGCCGGGGCGGCCGTATAGCGAATGACCAGCAGAAACGGCTTGTCGAGCTCGGCGCGCGGAATCTCATAGAACAGCTTGTCGCCGAGCTGGTGGATGATGAAAACGCCGGAATCCGTGGTCGCCTTGTCGGTGATCACCTGGCTGTACGGTTTGGGAGCTTCCGCCTGCTGCGGACGCTCCGCGCGCGGCTGATCCCCTCCGGGAGGTGCCCCGCCCGCCGGGCGATTGGGGGCCGGTTGCTGGGCGACGAGACTGACGGGCAAGACGAGCGCCAGGACGCGCAGGAGTGACGGCACGAGACGCATGGACGGTCCTCAGAAATGAAAATGGGTCGATAAAGTCGTCCAGGAGGGGCGTCAAGGGAAGGCGTCAAGGAGAGACGTTAACGCCGTACCTCGACGTTTCTCCTCGACGCTTTTCCTTGACGCCTTGTTTCTTGACGTTGTTTGTTGGTTTTCAGTCCCGCGTGATCAGGCGCGCGCTGCGGTCGTAGAAGAAATAGTCCCACGCCCAGTCGAGCAGGACGAAGAGTTTGTTGCGGAAGCCGATGAGCTGGATGATGTGCACCACCAGCCAGACCACCCACGCGGGGAACCCGGTGAACGCCAGGCCCCGGATGTCGGCCACGGCGGCATTGCGCCCGATCGTGGCCAGCACCCCGGGGTCCCGGTACTGAAAGGGGCGAGGCTCCTGCCCCGCGATCTGGCGGCGAATGTTCTCCACCACGGAGCGGGCCATCTGGATCGCGACGGGCGCGAGCATGGGGAGGGGCTGACCGTCGGACTCGAGATAGGCCGAGTCCCCGATGACGAAGACACTGGTCTCTCCGGCCAGATGAAGCACGGGGTCTACGGCCACGCGCCCCTGCCGGAGCGCCTTCACGCCGAGCATGGGGGCCAGGGGGACCGCCTCCACGCCGGCGGCCCAGATGAGCGTCCTGGTCGGGATGACTTCCCCGCCCGCGATCCGCGCCCGTTCGCCGTCGAACGCTTCGACCGACGTTCCGAACCGCACTTCGACGTGCTTCTTCCAGAGCATCTCGGCAGTGGGTTGTGAGAACCGCGGCCGCATGCCGGGGAGGAGGCGCTGCCCGGCTTCGAGCAGCAGGATGCGGGTGTCCTGGGTATTCAGGGCCCGGGTATCCCGGGAGAGCACGAGCCGGATCAGCTCCGCGAGCGCACCGGCCATTTCCACGCCGGTGGGACCCCCGCCCACGACCAGAAACGTGAGCAGCATCCGCCGGCGCTCGAGATCCGGCTCGAGCACGGCCTGCTCGATGCACGAGAGCACGTGATTCCGGATGTTGACGGCATCCGAGAGTCCTTTCAGTCCCAGCGCGTTCCTGGCGATGCTGTCGATGCCGAAATAGTTGGTCCGGCCGCCGGCGGCGAGGATCAGAAAGTCGTAGGGCACGTCACCGGCCGACGTGTGGACCACATGCGCCGCCCGGTCCAGGCCGGTCATCTCGGCCATGCGGAACTCGAAGTTCTTCTGTCCCCGCAGAATCCGGCGCACCGGCCGGGCGATGGACGAGGGCTCGAGCCCCGCCATCGCGACCTGGTAGAGCAACGGCTGGAAGAGGTGGTAGTTGTTGCGGTCGATCAGAATGACGCGGACGGGAGCCCGCGCCAGGTTCTTGGCGGCCTCGAGACCGCCGAAGCCCGCGCCGACGATGACGACCGTCGGGGTGCGCGCCATGCCCTACTCCAGGACGACCGCCGTTCCGTAGCAGAGCACTTCAGTGGCCGCCGACCGGTCGCCGCCGATTTCGGACGTGTCGTAGCTGACGCCGAGGATGGCGTTGGCCCCCATCTCACGCGCGTGCGTGATCATCAGATCGTACGCGGTGGTGCGGGCCTGCTCGCACATCTCCGAGTACGCGCCGATGTTGCCGCCCACGATCGATTTCAGGCCGCCCAGAATGCCCTGGCTGATGGTGGGCGCGCGGACGATGAGCCCCCGCACCAGTCCCTTGTACTCACGAATCTTGCGGCCTTCGACGGTAAAGGTGGTGGACACGAGCATCGAGGACGAGAGGGCCACGAAACCTCCTTGGTGAGGATTCAGTCGGACTCGGACAGGATGGCGATGTCTTTGGACTGATCGGCGGTGATGCGCTCGCGAACCTGGTTCTTGGCGTCGAGCAGGACGATGACGGGCTGGTGCTGCTTGGCTTCGTCGGGCGTGAATTGTGCGTAGGCGATGATGATGACGTGGTCGCCCGGATGCACCAGCCGGGCCGCCGCGCCGTTGACGCAGATGGTGCCCGAGCCGCGTTTGCCCAAGATGGTGTAGGTCTCGAAACGGTTTCCGTTGTTGACGTCCACCACCTGCACCCGCTCGAAGGGCACGATGCCTGCCGAGTCGAGGAGGTCGGCGTCGATGGTGATCGAGCCCTCGTAATGCAGCTCAGCTTGCGTCACCGTGGCGCGGTGCAGCTTGGCTTTGCACAGGGTCAAGTACATGGTTGCAAGATAGTAGGGGGGCCAAGTATCATCCGTCGGGCTTACCTGGACGCCCTTTCCGGGGAGATTGGATGTCGTCGACGCAGTCCCTCACCCGTTCGCTCATCGGCCGGAAGGTCCTCATGGCCGTCACGGGCGTCGTGCTCCTCCTGTTCGTCTTCGCGCACATGGCCGGCAACCTCCATTTCTTTGAGGGGCCGCAAGCCATCGCGGACTACGCCAGGTTCCTGCGTACGGTCGGGGCGCCGGTGCTCGGGTACGGGCAGGCCCTCTGGATCGTCCGGATCGTACTCATCATCTCCGTGGTGGTGCATATCTGGGCCGCCTGGTCGGTGACCCGGGCTTCCTGGGCCGCCCGCCCGGTCGGATACCAACAGCTCGAGAAGGTCGAGACGACCTATGCGGCGCGCACCATGCGCTGGGGGGGTGTCATCATCCTCCTGTTCGTCGTCTACCATTTGATGGACCTGACGTTCGGTTCCGCGAATCCCTCGTACGTGCACCTCGATCCCTACCACAACATGGTCGCAAGCTTCTCCCGGGTACCGGTGGCGGTGAGCTACCTCGTGGCCATGGCGGTGCTCTGTCTGCACATGTACCACGGGATCTACTCGGGCTTTCAGACACTGGGGCTGAACCACCCCCGCTACAACCGGTTCCGGCGGGGCTTGGCGGGCGCGTATGCCGTCATCGTGGCGGCCGGCTTCGCCTCGGTGCCGGTTGCGATTCTCGCGGGCTGGATGAGGTAATCGTGGAGCTCAAGAGCGCCGTCCCCGAAGGACCGATCGCCGAGAAGTGGGAGCGCCACCGCTTCGAGATGAAGCTGGTGAACCCCGCGAACAAGCGGAAACACTCCGTCATCGTGGTCGGATCGGGCCTGGCGGGGGCCTCGGCCGCCGCGTCCATGGCGGAGCTCGGCTACCAGGTCTCGTGCTTCTGCTTCCAGGATTCTCCCCGCCGCGCCCACTCGATCGCGGCACAGGGGGGCATCAACGCGGCGAAGAACTATCCCAATGACGGTGATTCGGTCTACCGGCTCTTCTACGACACCGTGAAGGGCGGCGACTTCCGCTCCCGCGAAGCCAACGTGTACCGGCTGGCGCAGATCTCCGTGCAGATCATCGATCAGTGCGCCGCGCAGGGCGTCCCCTTCGCCCGCGAATACGGCGGGTTGCTCGCCAACCGCTCGTTCGGCGGCGCGCAGGTCTCCCGGACCTTCTACGCCCGCGGCCAGACGGGACAGCAACTGCTGCTCGGCGCGTATCAGGCCCTGGCGCGGCAGATCGGTCTCGGCGGCGTGAAGATGCATCCGCGAACCGAAATGCTCGACATCATCGTCGTGAACGGACAGGCGCGCGGGATCGTGGTCCGCGATCTCGTCTCGGGGAAGATCAGCTCACATCTCGCCGACGCCGTGGTCCTGGCGACCGGTGGGTACAGCAACGTGTACTTCCTCTCCACCAACGCGAAGGGCTGCAACGTCACCGCCACCTGGCGGGCGCACAAGCGCGGTGCCCTGTTCGCGAATCCCTGTTACACGCAGATCCACCCGACGTGCATCCCCGTGCATGGGGACCACCAGTCGAAGTTGACCCTGATGAGCGAATCCCTCCGGAACGACGGCCGGGTGTGGGTGCCGAAGGCCAAGGGCGATTCCCGCGCTCCCGGCCAGATCCCCGACGCCGATCGCGACTACTACCTGGAGCGGATGTATCCGTCGTTCGGGAACCTCGTGCCCCGCGACGTCGCCAGCCGGCGTGCGAAAGACATGTGCGACGATGGACTGGGCGTCGGTGGCGGGCACCAGGTCTACCTCGATTTCCGGGACGCAGTCCAGCGGCTCGGCGCCAGCGGCGTGGCGGAGCGGTACGGAAATCTCTTCGAGATGTACCAGCGCATCACGGGGGACGACCCGTACCAGGTTCCCATGCGCATCTACCCGGCCCCGCACTACACGATGGGCGGGCTCTGGGTGGACTACAATCTGATGAGCTCCGTCCCGGGGCTGCACGTGATCGGCGAAGCGAACTTCTCGGATCACGGGGCCAACCGCCTGGGTGCGAGCGCGCTGATGCAGGGGCTGGCCGACGGGTACTTCGTGCTGCCCTACACCATCGGCAATTATCTCGCGCAGGCGAAACTGGCTCCCGTTTCCCTCTCGGACCCGGAAGTGAAGAAGGTCGAGGCCGAGGTGAACGAGAAGATCAAGAAGCTCCTGGCCATCAAGGGCACCAAGAGCGTCGATGCGTTCCACCGCGAGCTGGGCCGGTTGATGTGGGACGCATGCGGCATGTCGCGGAACCGGGCCGGACTCGAATCGGCGATCGACAAGGTCCGCGCGATGCGGGAGCGGTTCTGGAAGGACGTGTTCGTCGCGGGGGCCGGTGAAGATCTGAACCAGTCGCTTGAGAAAGCCGGCCGCGTGGCGGACTTCTTCGAGTTCGCCGAGCTCATGTGCGAAGACGCGCTCCACCGCGAGGAGTCGTGCGGCGGGCATTTCCGGGAGGAGTACCAGACGCCAGACGGCGAGGCGAGGCGTGATGACGCGCGCTTCTCCTACGTGGCGGCCTGGGAGTTCGGCGGCGTCGGCGCGGCCCCGAAGCTCTCGAAGGAGCCCCTCGACTTCGAGTACGTTCATCTCGCCCAACGGAGCTACAAGTGAAGCTCGTCCTCCACGTGTGGCGTCAGGCGGGCCGGGAGGCCCAGGGCGGCTTCGTCCGGTACGAGGTGGCCGACGCCTCTCCCGACATTTCGTTCCTCGAGCTGCTGGACATGCTCAATGAATCCCTCGTGGCGAAGCGCGAGGAGCCGATCGCGTTCGATCATGACTGCCGCGAGGGGATTTGCGGGAGCTGCGGCGTGGTCATCAACGGCCGCCCTCATGGCCCTCAGCGCCACACCACGGCGTGCCAGCTCCATCTCCGGAGCTTCCAGGATGGCCAGGAGATCTGGGTCGAGCCGTGGCGCGCTAAAGCATTCCCAGTATTGAAAGACCTGGTGGTGGACCGGAGCGCCTTCGACCGGGTGATTCAGTCCGGGGGGTTCATCACCGCCCGCACTGGCAGCGCGCCCGATGCCAATGCAGTGCTCGTGCCGAAGCGGGATTCAGATCTGGCGATGGACGCGGCGCAGTGCATCGGCTGCGGTGCCTGCGTCGCCGCTTGCCCCAATGCGTCCGCGACGCTCTTCGTGGCGGCCAAGGTGAGCCACCTGGGCCTCTTGCCGCAGGGACAGCCCGAGCGCTACTCGCGGGTGGTGAAAATGGTCGAGACGATGGATGCGGAGGGCTTCGGCGCCTGCACCAATCATGGCGAGTGCATGGCCGCCTGCCCGAAGGGGATCAGCGTCGATTTCATCGCCCGCCTGAACCGCGACTACCTGAAGGCCACGCTGGCGCCCCCGCCCGAGGGCGCCGCGTGGAGTGGTGCCTAGAGCGACACCGCCTTCATGGTATCGAGGACCGACTGGGCCGACTTCGCGAGGTCGGCCTTTTCGTTGGCCGACAGCTCGACGTTGACGATCTGCTCGAGGCCCTTGCGCCCGATCTTGCACGGTACGCCGGAATACATGCCCTTCAGCCCGTATTCCCCTTCGAGCCACGCGGAGCACGGCAGAATCCGCTTCTGATCCTTGACGATGGCTTCCACCATCTCAGCCGCGGCGGCCGACGGGGCGTAATAGGCCGATCCGGTCTTCAGATACTGGACGATCTCCGCGCCGCCATTCCGCGTGCGGGTCACGATGGCGTCGAGCTTGTCCTTGGCCAGCAGCTGGGTGACGGGAATCCCGGCCACCGTCGTGCAGGAGATCAGGGGCACCATCGTGTCCCCGTGGCCTCCGAGCACCATCGCCTGAATGTCCTTCACCGATACGTCGAGCGCCTCAGCCAGGAACGCGCGGTAGCGCGCCGTGTCGAGTACCCCCGCCATGCCGATCACCCGCTCACGCGGGAAGCCGGTGACCTGCTTGGCGACCCAACACATCACGTCGAGGGGATTCGAGATCACCACGACGATCGCGTTCGGGGACGCCTTCTTGATCTCCGCCGAAACGGCCTTCACGATGTCGGCGTTGGTGCGGACCAGGTCGTCGCGGCTCATCCCCGGCTTCCGGGCGATGCCGGCGGTGACGACGAAGACTTCACTGCCGGCCGCCGCCGAGTAGTCGTTCGCCCCGATGACGCGGGTATCGAACCCCTCGATGGGGGCCGACTCCCACTGGTCCAGACCTTTGCCCTGCGGGACGCCCTCGACGACATCCACCAGAACGATGGTCCGGGCCAACTCCTTCTCGGCCAGGCGCTGGGCCGCCGTCGCTCCGACGTTCCCCGCGCCGACCACCGTGATCTTGTTCAGCATTTGATGAAATCCCTGGAATGAGTGCGCGAAAAAGTTAACATCGCCCGGCTAGTGATGCGCGCGAAGGCTGTCGGCGGCGGGGGTAATCTGCATGACCTGATAGTTGTCGATCCGGTACGCGACCGAATCTCCGGGCCGAATACCCCAAAAGGTGCCTCCGGCCGAGTCGAGGGTGAGCGACAGCAACGGCGCTTTGCCCTTTCCATGCACGGTGACCGAGCGCTGCCCGCGGGGCGTCGCGTGACGCAGCGAGTCCGCGGTGCGCGGCCCGCCGAATCCTTGCGCGTCGAACGTGCGGAACTGCGCGAGCAAGATGCCCACCTTCATGGAATCCGCCTTCTGGCCCGCGACGGTCCAGCCCGCCCCCTGCTTCTGCACGGTAAAGCGTTTGCCATGCAGACCGATATCGATTGCTTCGACAGAGTCCGGGGTGATGGACACGATGCGGTGATCTCGCCACGTATCGGCCTGCCGCTGGATCAGGTACGGCATGGTTCCCCGCCAGAGGTACGCAGTGTCGGACTTCGGCGTGCGGACGAACGCCGTGCCGTATTCGGAACCCGACTTGCCGACCAGGAGGGTGAGGCGCGGCTGTGCGGCGGACCCTACACGAAGCGTCCAGGCGGTGCTGTCGAGCCCCAGACGCCCGAAGGAAGACGGGCTGATCGACGCGACGTCCCGCGGGGACGTGTCACCGATTGCCTTGAGGAGCTCGCTCCCCTTCCCCGGCGTTGCGGGGAAGCCGTTCGCGGTCCAGACGCCGGGGGCCACCTGTGCCAGCCGGACCGAGTCCCGTCCGTGCAGAATGGCGATGGTGTCCGTCAGCGTCGGCGGCAATGCAGGCAACACCAGGGCGCCCCGCACCTTGTCCGAGCGATGCGCGAAGAGCGCCGAGAGCCCCCAGAGCGCGAGGAGGACGACCACCGCGATGGCGAGACGCCGGAGCTGGAGGGTGCTCATGCGGCCGCCTGGGCGAGGGGACGGTACGGCTGGCGGGTGCGCGCGCGCCGCCGGGCGAGGCGGAGCGCCCCAAAGAGCGCGACGACCAGCGGTACGCCGATGATGTTGCCGTACCGCACGGCGCCGCGGAGCGTGGCATTGGTGAACGCCAGGGGCGGCGGCGTCCGGTCCTTGGACCGGATGCTGATCAACGCTTCATCCTGCGCCAGCCAATCGACCGCGTTCAGCACGAAGACGGCGTTTTCCGGCGAATTCTGGGCGAAGTGATCACTCGCGAAATCGCCGTTGCCCACGACTACCAGACGGCCGGCTCCGGGCGACTTCGGCTGCACCTGCACCGCCAGGATTCTCTGCGCGGTGGTGGCTCGCGAGAAGCTCTGCTGAGGCGAGAGGATCACGTTCTGCTGCATGAGACCCGCGAGCTTCGAGGTCACCAGCAGCGGCGTCACCGTCCCCTTGGAGGCACCGGTCGTGTCGATCGAGCTGGTCCACGGCAACAGGACGCTCGGCAGGTCGGCATCGATGACGGACGCCTTGGTGGAGATCCCGCGAGGCCAGAGCGGATAGGGCAGCACGACTTGTCCGAACTGGCTCGGCAACCCGACCTGGGCGTTGGCCGCAATGTCGTAGACCATGTCGGATCTGATGCTGACGCCCAGCGTTCGCGTGAGCGCGTTCCAGCCCACGGGGCGCGACATGGCGAATTGCCCCTGCGGGGCGCGAGTCATCCCCCCTGCCATGAGCAGGATGTTGCCTCCGCGCGCCAGGAATGCCTGCAGGGGGGCAAGCTGGGCCGGCGGCAAGCTGTCCACCGAACCGGAGAGCACCAGCACTTTGGTCTGAGCCGGAATGCTCGTGTCGGCCGCGAGCGCGATGGTGCGCAGGTCGTAGCTGCGCCCGAGTGCCTCCTGCACGCTCCCGAAGGAGACGTCTCCGTTCGGCGATCCCCCGTCACTGACGCGAATCCAGCCCAGGACCGGTTTTGAGGTCTGGGTGAGCTCCCGGATGAACGACGTGAGCCGGTATTCGAGGTCGTCGGACTTCCGAATGAACGGAATCTGCCGCGTGCCGTTGGCGAACTGGACGGCGAGGCCGAGGTATCCCTCCTTCATCTGGAGGGACCCCTGACCCACGACGTTGAACTGCACCGGTGGAATCTGCAGTGCCTCCGCTTGGCGGGCCGCGGAGCTGTCGTGCGTGGGATCGAGCACCACCACACGCACCTTCCCCTTCCCCGCTGACCGGTAGTCGCCCAGGAGGTCATCCACGTCTCGCCGCAGGAATGCAATCTCGGGCGGCAAGGAGCTCGACGCGAAGAGCTTGATCGTCACGAGGTCCGGGAGTTGCTGCAGCATGCTCTTCGTCGCGCGCGACAGGCTGTACTCGCCCCCCGGCGTGAGATCCAACCGGCCACCGATGTGCCGGCCAAAGAGGTTCAGCACCACCAACCCGACGACGGCCAGGCTGGTGCCGAGCCGCAGCCGGCGCAGCTCCTCGCCCGCGGGGGCGAGCTTTCGCCCTGCGAGTCCCAGGTAGGCCAGCGCGAGGAAGATGGCGGCCAGCGTCACGAAGTAGACCCCGTCCCGCAGATCGATGACCCCGCGGGCGATCTGCTCGAAGTGCGGGAGGACGCCGAGTGACGCGGCGACGTCTCCTAAACCGGCAGGCAATCCCACGAGCAGTGGGTCCAGTCCGACGAGTACCAGCGCGAACATCACCAGGACACCCACGATGAACGCGGTCACCTGGTTTTTGGTCACGCTGGAGGACCAGACACCGATGCCGGCCAGGCCCGCGGCCAGCAACGCCGCCCCGAGGTACTGCGCGATCAGAATCCCGATATCGATGTGCGCCCCGAATGCGAGACCCAGCGGAATGGTGATCGTGGCGGCGAGGGCGATCCAGAGGAACAGGACCTGACCCACGTATTTCCCGATCAGGAGCTCGAGCTCGGTGATTGGTTGCGCCAGGACGACCTCGATGATTCCCGACCGCGCGTCCTCAGCCAGAGCGCGCATGGTGACGGCGGGCACCAGGAACAGCAGGAGCCATGGCAGGAGGTCGAGCATGGGTCGAAGCGACGCGACGCCATACAGCTCGACCTGCCGGAAACAGAGGAAGTCGTTCACACCCAGGAACACCACCAGCAGGATGTAGGCGGTCGGCTGATCGAAGAGGGCGCGAAGCTCGCGCCGCGCAATCGCCTTGATGGCGTTCATGCCGCGCCCCCCGTGAGCTGGCGGAACAGCGCTTCCAGACTCCCCTGCTCCTGGTGCAGCTCGTACAGGGTCCATCCCTCGCGCGTGGCCAGGGCAAAAATCTCCGGCCGCAGGTCCTGTTCCGACCTGACCGAGAGCGTCACGCGGGTCCGGCCGGACGGCGTGCTGGCGGGATCCGCGGCGGTCACGCCGGCGAGCGCGCCGAGCTTCTGAGCGACATTCGCGCCGGAGGCCTCGACGGTTATCTGCACGCCTCCCTCGGCCCGTTGCAACAGGGTGTCGACACCGCCATCCGCCACGATTTTCCCGTGATTGATGATCAGGAGCCGCGAACAGCTCTGGCGCACTTCGGAGAGCACGTGCGTGGAGAGCAGGACGGTTCGATCTCGCCCCAGATCGGAGATGAGGTGCCGGATCTCGACTCGCTGATTGGGGTCCAGCCCCTCGGTGGGCTCGTCGAGCACCAGGAGGTCCGGCTTGTGGAGAATCGCTTGCGCGAGTCCGGTGCGCTGGCGGTACCCCTTCGAGAGTTCACTGATCGGGCGATAGAACACCGGCTCGAGTCCGGTGGATGTCACCGCTTCATCCAGCGCCCGCGTCCGCTCCGCGCCGGTGATCTCTCGCAGGTCGGCAATGAATGCCAGATAATCGGCGACGAGCATGTCGCCGTAGAGCGGATTGCTTTCGGGGAGGTAGCCGATGCGGCGCTTCGAGGCACGCGCATCGCTGCCGAGGGGTGCACCATCGAGCGCGATGGTGCCGCCATCGGGCTCGAGGAACTGGGTGATCATGCGCATGGTGGTCGACTTGCCGGCACCGTTGGGGCCCAGGAAGCCCACGACTTCGCCCCGGTCGACCGAGAAGGAGACGTCGTCGACCGCGGTCACACCGTCGAACCGCTTCGCGACGTTCTGCAATGTGAGCAAGGACATGGGTGTGTGGAGTGTTCTGGTGGAGTCGCCGAGCATCGTAACTACTCCCGGCACCGGATGGAAGGCGTTTCGAGGCGAAGCGCGGGGCGACTAACCGCCCCGGGTGTGCATCTCCCGGTGGGGATCCGCGCGCAAGCCGGCGGTCGAGACCAGCGGCGCCCGGTCGACCACGCGGAGCCGGTCCTCGGCCCCGCGGTCCGATCGTCCCAACCAGGCGTCCCGTATCAGCGCGGTGAGTGTCGCGTCGTCGGCGCCGCCACGCAGTGCCTCGCGGAGGTCGTACCCCTGCTCCGCATACAGGCAGAGAAACCAGGTCCCGTCCGCGGTCAGACGGCTCCGGTCGCAGGATCCGCAGAAGGGTGCCGTGGTGGACGAGATGATCCCGAACCGCGTGCCATCCGCCAGCCGGTAGCGCTCGGCGGGTGCCGACGGGTTCGCGGGATCGGGATCGGGGGTCACGGCGCCGAAGCGCGCGCCGATGTGCGCGAGGATCTCCGTTCGGGGCACGACCTGCTCGGCGGACCAGCGGGTCGCCCCACCGACATCCATGTACTCGATGAACCGGACCTCCAGGCCACGACGCTGCCCGAAGTCGATCAGATCGCCGATCTCGTCGTCGTTGAAGCCGCGAATCACCACCGCATTGAGCTTGATCCGCTCAAAGCCGGCCCGCCCCGCCGCGTCGATCCCCTGCAGGACCGAGAGGTGCCGGTCCGACTTGGCGAACGCTTCCATGCGTTGGGGGTGCAGCGTGTCGAGCGAGACCGTGACCCGGTCGAGCCCCGCGGTTTTGAGGTCCTCGGCGTTCTTGGCGAGCAGGAGGCCATTCGTCGTCAGCGCGATATCCGTGAGGCGGGCGTCGCGCTTCAAGAGCTGAATGAGCTGGGCGAGACCATGCCGCAGGAGTGGTTCACCACCGGTGAGGCGGATCTTCGTCACCCCGAGCCCCGCGAAGACTCCCGCGAGCCGGGCGATCTCCTCGAAGGTGAGAATCGATTCCCGGGGCAGCCAGTGGTACTCGTCCTCCGGCATGCAGTACCGGCAGCGGAGGTTGCAGCGGTCGGTGACCGAGATCCGCAGGCTCTTCAACGGGCGCTCGAGCCGGTCCAGGACCGGCAGGCTCATTGCGGGCCCACCATGGAAGGATGGCCTGACGGGTCCACCCAGGTCGCGGTCCCGTCCACCCGCAGCTCCTTCTTCCATACGGGGAGCCGCTTCTTGACCTCTTCGATGACGTACCGGCAGGCCGCGAAGGCGTCGGCACGATGAGGTGTCGCCACAGCGATGGCGATGCTCGCCTCCTCGGCGGCTACCAATCCCAGCCGGTGCCGGACGGCTACCCGCGCGTCGGGCCACTGACGGCGGGTCTCGGATACGATCCGGTCGAGCTCCGCTTCGGCCATCGCGTCGTAGGCGGAATACTCGATGGCGGTCACGCCCCCATCGTCAGGGCCGTCGCGTACGGTTCCCAGAAACGCGCACGTACCCCCGCAGTGAGGGGCGGCGACCTCCGCCAGGAGCGCCTCGATCGCGAGGGGGGCCGTCGAGAGGTAGGTCATTACCCGCCCGCGAGTGGCGGCAGAAAGGCCAGCTCGTCGCCATCGGCAACCGCCGCGTCGAGCCGGACGTGACGCAGGTTGAGCGCGGCGAGGGGTTGGGCCGGAAGGGCGGACGTCCCCGGCCATTCATCCCGAATCCGCCGGATCACGTCCGAGACGGTGGCGGGGAGTGGCACGGCGAGCGTCCCTTCGCTGCGCCCGGCCAGCTCGGCGTAGCGCGCGAAGAACCGGATTCGCACCGTCCCCACTGCTCCCGCGACGCGATTCATCGGGGAGAACCTACAGGCTTCTACCGGCCGGTGGTACCCGTAGCGAGACCGTGCCAGATCCGGGCCTGTTTGGCGGTGGGTGATTTCACCAGATCCAGACTGATGCTCTCGACATCCCGCTCCCGGACCGTCGCGTGCAGCGTGAGCGGCTGGCCGGCCCGGTGCACTACGATGTCGAGCGCTGAGCCTGCCTTCCCGTGATACCGGGACCGGAACTCGGGGCCGAAGTCTGCGGTTGTGGACGCGACGACGTCCCCGATCCGGACCAGGGTGTCCCCCACTTCCAATCCCGCCTCGGCGGCCACACTGCCGGGCGTGACACTCGTCAGCACGGCGAAGTTCGCCCCCGACGTGGAAACCCCGAGGGTCGGCACCGTCGTGTGCTCGACGTGATAGTCGACCCCGGCCTTCGCGAACACCCCGGCGTAGGGCAGTGAATCGCGTCCATTGATGTAGCGCTGGTAGAAAGTCGCCACGTCGGGCATCCCGTTCTCGCGGAGGAGATCCAGCAAATTCGCCGTCGAGAATCCCTTCCCCGCCTGATAGTAGCGCGTCCACAGCGCGCGCATCACATCGTCCAGCGAGTGCGCGTTGTCGGACGCATCACGGATGGAAATGTCGAGCAGGAGCCCGGTCAGCGAGCCCTTGGGATAGTAGAGCTGCGAGCTGTTGACGTAGACTTCGTCGATCCAGGTGGCTTCGGAGCCATCCTCTTCGCTCCAGGGCTCGGCCGCCGAATTCACTTGATCGATATTCTGGTGAACGTGATCCAGAAAATCGGAGTCGCTCCAGAGGTGGGCGCGCCAGTTCGTGAGGTCGGCGTAGTAATCGGTCACGCCCTCGGACCACCAGAGCAGCGGCGTGTATTGCTCGTCCCGGTATTCGTACGGCCACATTTCGACCGGTCTGATCCGTTTGACGTTCCAGAGATGGAAGAACTCATGGGACATGAGCGGATTCATGAACCCGCCGAGGGTGCCTTTGGGGTCGGCGAACCCGGGACCCGCCGGCATGATGTCGAATTGGCCGTAGAGGTGCTCGAGTCCCCCCGCCCAGTTGATCGTGTCCCGCACGACGTCGAAGAAGACGGTGTAGACGTCGTACGGTGCGCCCCCCATCAACCGGTCCTGCACGTCCGCGATCTTCGACACGGAAGCGCGCATCGTGGCCTGCACCGCCGGCGTGTAATCGGACGCCGGCCACACCGCGATGCGGATCCATTTCCCGCCCGCCTGCAACGAATCGACGCTGAAGTGTCCGAGGAACGTTTCGGCATCCGCGAGTTGGTCGTAGTTCGGCGCCGTGTACGTGCCATTGCCGGCGGATTTCAACGCCGTCGTCACCCGCCAGCCGTCCGGCATCGAGAACCGCACCTCCGCGGGACGATCCAGATGTCCGGGCTGGTACAGGAACAGATTGGTGCCGAGGAACTGTGCGAGGTCGCCGTGAATGCGGGCCATCGACAGGTCGATGGTGTCGGCCAACTCGTCGAACGAAACGGTTACGGCCGTCGCACCGCCCGTCGGTACCCGCCACGTCGTCTTGTCCGCCCGATCCCAGAACAGCGTCCGCCCGGAGCCGTCACGCGCGCCGAAGTGCCGGACGAAGCGGGCGTAGTTCTGAATCGCGTAGTTCCCCGGGCTCCACGCCGGCAGCGCCACGTAGAGCGTGTCCAGGCCTGGGGTTGGGAACGTGGCTTCGACATGGAACAGCTTATTGCCGGGATCGGGAACCGAGACCTGGTACCGGACGGTCTGCGCGGAGAGCGGTAAAGCGATGAGGGCAAAGAAGAAGTGGCGCACGACGAAGCTCCGGTTTGTTGGCGAACGGGACAGAAGGGGGCTTAAAGCAATGCGGCCCCAACGTTTAGTCGGGGCCGTGAGTTTCAATCGAGCGATGAACGGCGCTTAGGAGACGACTTCCTGTCCACTCGCGTCTGCGACCATCGCACGCAACTCTTTGCTGGGCTTGAAGACAGGCACCGGCCGAGCTGCGACCTCTACCGGGTCGCCCGTACGGGGATTCCGGGCCATACGGGTTTTCCGCTGGCGGATCTTGAAGGTGCCAAAACCGCGTATCTCTATGTTGTGCTGCTCAGATAGCGCTGCCTTCACCGCGTCCAGGAAGGAGTCGACCACGCGGGCGCAGTCCTTCTTGGAAATCAGAGGACCCGCAGTACGCGCGATTTGGGCGGTCACCTTCTCGACGAGATCTGCCTTCGTCATCCGTTCCCCCTGAGGGCACAAGGGTACCAAGACCGGGGGGCATATTACGAGCTAGCCTATTGACTGTCAAGAGCTTGGAGGAACTCTCGGAAGTGTCCTTGGGCGTCATGAGGGCCTGGTGAGGCCTCAGGATGGTATTGGACGGCGAAAATCGGGGCTTCCCGGTGACGCACCCCTTCGACGGTCCCATCATTGAGGTTAAGGTGCGTGACCTCCAGTGACTTCGCGCCGGGGACTCCCCCGGTGTCACCCTTCACCGCAAAACCGTGGTTCTGGGATGTGATAAGTACTTGTCCCGTCTTTACATCCCGAACCGGGTGGTTCCCGCCCCGGTGTCCGTACGGGAGCTTCACCGTCTCCCCACCCAACGCCAGCCCGAGCAGTTGATGCCCGAGACAAATCCCGAAGATCGGGAGTTTGCCGTCGGCCAACGTGCGAATGGTATCGATCGCGTACCCCACCGCCGCGGGGTCCCCGGGCCCATTCGAAAGGAACACCCCGTCCGGTTGAAGCTCGCGCACTTGAGCCGCCGTTGTCGATGCGGGGACCACGGTGACGCGGCATCCGTTCTGAACGAACAACCGGAGAATGTTGCGCTTCATCCCGAAGTCGTAGGCGACCACATGATGCTTCGCGTCCTTCGGGCCTTCGGAATAGCGCTCGTCGATCGTCGCCCTGCTGGCGAGATCGAGACCGTTCATGTCGGGTGAGGCCGCCAGCATCCGGCGCACGTCGTCACCGGGTGCATCACCCAGTGCGAGTGCCCCGCGCATCGCGCCCTTCGAGCGGATGTGACGCGTGAGCTGACGGGTGTCGACGTCGGTGATGAGAGGAACGCGGGCGTCGGAGAGCCACTCGAGCAACGGGCCAGTAGAGCGCCAATTCGAGGGCTGGATCGACAGCTCGCGCACCACGACACCCGCGACGCGCGGCCGATCCGACTCGACGTCCTCGGGATTGATCCCGTAGTTGCCGATCATCGGCGCCGTCATCACGACGAGCTGTCCCAGATACGAGGGGTCGGTAAAGACCTCCTGATATCCGCTCAGATTCGTGGTGAAAACGACTTCGGCGCACGTGGTCTCGAACGGGAGTGGCGCGGTTCCGGGGAACCAGGCGCCATCCTCGAGCAGCACGTAAGCCGGTTTCAGATCAGGGGCGCGGTGTGGGGGTGTTGGGTGCCGCGGGTTGCGACGTGGTGGTCGGAGCCGGCGTGCTCTGCAGCGGCAACGGAGCCGGCTGGGACGCCGGTGCCTGAATCTGGCCCTGGAGAACCGAGCGCGGCGACGCGTTGTGGGAGGACATGAACGCCAGCACGAGCGCCAAGAAGAGGAAAATCCCGGCGCACCACCAGGTTGCCTTGGTCAAGAGCGTGACCGTCTGGCGGCCACCCATGAACATGTCGGTGCCCGCACCACCGCCGAGGGACGCGAGTCCCCCGCCCTGACCGGCCTGCAGGAGCACTGCGGTGCCGAGGATGAGGGCGTCGAGCAGCAAGAGAACGAGGAAGAAGGTGTACATGTCGGGGCGTATGATACCTAGGGGGCGCCAGTTCGCACAAGTTGTGCCCAGCCATCGGGTTCCAGCGAGGCACCGCCCACCAAAACCCCGTCGATTTCGGCCTCACCCAGGAGCGCCGCGATGTTGCCGAGGTTCACGCTCCCCCCATAAAGGATTTGGGGGTGAGGGGCACCATGCGCGGCCAGCCACCCCCGGATCTCCCGGTGCACCGCGCCGGCATCCTGTGGGGTGGCATTCCGTCCCGTTCCGATGGCCCAAACCGGCTCGTACGCCAGTACCACCTTCGGAATCTCGGCGGCGTTCAGACCATCGAGCGCCCCTGCCAGCTGTCGGGTCACCACGGCCAGGGTGTTCCCGGCCTCCCGATCCTTCAATTCCTCTCCCACGCACAGCAGGGGGACCAACCCGACGGCGAGTGCGGCGCGGACCTTCTTGGCCGTCTCTGCGTCCGTCTCTCCAAAGATCTTCCGGCGCTCCGAATGCCCAACCAGGGTCGCCCGCGCGCCAGCCTGGGCGACGATTCCCGCTGACTGCGCGCCGGTGAACGCACCTTTGGGCTCCCAGTGGATGTCCTGGGCGCCGACCCGGACGTCGGCCCGGCCCTGGAGTGCACCCGAGACCGCCTCGAGCGAAGCAGCAGGGGGAAAAAACCAGATTTCCCGTCCGGGAATTGGCGGCGACTTGGCAAGAAAAGCGGTGCAGTAGGCCCGGGCATCCGTTGGCCCGAGGTGCATTTTCCAGTTGGCCGCGAAGAGCAGTTTCCTCACGCGTCTTCGAGCGCCACGACGCCGGGGAGGGGCTTCCCTTCCAGGAACTCCAGCGACGCGCCTCCGCCCGTCGAGACGTGCGAGAGCTTGTCCTCGAGTCCCGCGACCGCGGCCGCGGAATCACCACCGCCGACGATCGTGACGGCCCCCTTGCCGCCCGCTTCGACCAGTGCGTTCGCCACCGCGCGCGTGCCGACGTCGAACGGCGGTGTCTCGAAGACGCCCATCGGGCCATTCCACAGGATCGTCTTGGCCTTGAGGATCCGGGCCCGGAAGTCCGCCGCGGTCGCCTGATCGATGTCGAAGACTGCCCATCCGGCGGGAATCGCGTCCGACGCGACACTCTTGCGCTCGCCGGACCGGTCGAGGGACGGTGCGATCACGGCGCCACGCGGCAGAATCAGCTTCTTCCCCGCTTTGGTCAGCAGGGCCTTCGCGAGATCGATCCGGTCACGCTCGACCAGGGAGGTCCCGACCTCGAACCCCATCGCGGCGAAAAACGTACATGCCATCGCGCCGCCGATCAGCACTTCATCCACGCGCGGGAGGAGCGACTCGATCACGTCGATCTTGCCCGAGATTTTCGCGCCACCCAGCACCGCCACAAAAGGCCGCTTGGGAGCGGCGAGCGCCTCCCCGAGGTACTTGAGCTCCTTTTGCATCAGGAACCCCGCCACGGCAGGCTTGAGGATGTGCGCGACCGCTTCCGTAGAGCTGTGCGCGCGATGCGCCGAGCCGAACGCGTCGTCCACGTAGAAATCCCCGAGTGCCGCGAATGTCCTGGCCAGCTCCGGATCGTTCTTCTCTTCTCCGGGCCAGAATCGCGTGTTTTCCACCAGCGCCACGCCGCCTCGCGGCATGCGTTTGGTGGTCGCGACACCGGTCGCCGGGTCCGCGATGAACTCGACGGGCGCGCCGAGCAGCTTCTCGAGGGTTGGGACGACCTGCTTGAGGGAGTACTGCGGGTCGGGTCCGCCCTTGGGCCGCCCGAGATGCGAGAGCAGCACCACGCGGGCGCCGCCATCGCGGAGGTACTTGATCGTGGGGAGCGCGGCGCGGATCCGGGTGTCGTCAGTCACCGCGCCGTTCTTGAGGGGCACGTTGAAGTCCACCCGGACCAGTGCCCGCTTGCCGTCGAGCGCCTCCTTCGGGAGGTCGCTCAACGCCCGCTTGGTCACTGCCTGGATCCGATGTACGACAGCAGATCGACGCAGCGCGCCGAGTACCCCATCTCGTTGTCGTACCAGCTGGTGATGTGGAGGAGCTTTCCATCGATCACCGCGGTGGACGGCGTGTCCACCACGCTGGAGTAGAGCGAGCCGATGTAGTCATGCGAGACCAGCGGTTCATCTGACGTCGCGAGGATTCCCTTGAGAGGTCCGCTCGCCGCGGCCGCCTTGAAGACCTGGTTGACTTCCTCGACGGTCGTGGACTTCGACACTTCGGCGATGAGCTCGACGACCGAGACGTCGGGCGTCGGCACGCGCAGAGAGATGCCGTCGATCTTTCCCTTCACCTCCGGGATCACGAGGCTGGTGGCCTTGGCGGCCCCGGTCGTAGTCGGGATGATCGAGAGCGCCGCGGCGCGCGCCCGCCGGAGGTCCTTGTGCGGCAAGTCGAGGATCTGTTGATCGTTCGTATAGCTGTGAACGGTCGTCATGAAGCCATGCACGAAGCCCCACGTGTCGAGCACCACCTTCACGACCGGCACCAGGCAGTTCGTGGTGCAGGATGCGTTCGAGATGACGGTGTGCTTGGCGGGATCGTACTTCGTGTGGTTGACGCCCATTACGACCGTGATGTCTTCGCCCTTGGCGGGGGCGGAAATCACCACCTTCTTGGCCCCGGCCGTCAGGTGCTTGTTGGCATTGTCGCGATCCGTGAAACGTCCGGTGCTCTCGAGCACCACGCTCACCCCCAGATCCTTCCAGGGAAGCTTCTCCGGCTCCTTGATCGCGGAGACCTTGATCTCCTTGCCGTTCACGATCAGCGCGTCCGGCTTGGCTTCGACGGTGCCGGGGAATTTCCCGTGGACCGAGTCGTACTTGAGGAGGTGGGCCAGCGTCTTGGTGTCGGTGATGTCGTTGACGCCGACGAACTCGATCGCCGTGTTCCCGGCGGCGACCGCCGCCCGCAACACGTTGCGGCCGATCCGGCCGAACCCGTTGATGCCAACCCGTACTGCCATTGCGCGCTCCTACGTGAAGTCGGGGATGACGGCGCGGCCGAACGTGACGGCCACGATGTGAGTGGCGCCCCCCGCGGCCAGGGCTTGGGCGGCCGCCGCGAGCGTTGCGCCGGTGGTAAAAACGTCGTCAACCAGGACAATTGGCGATTGCGGATTTCGGATTGCGGATTGTCGCGTACGCTGGCCAGTCCGCAATCCCCAATCGTCAATCCGCAATTCGAAAGCCCCCGCCACGTTCGCCAGACGCGACGCTGGTGTCAACGTGGTCTGCGTCGCGGTCTCGCGGACCCGCGTCAACAACCCACTCAACACCGGCACTTGCCACGCCGTTCCCAGTGCGCGCGCCAGCACTTCACTCTGATTGTATCCACGCCGCGCCAGACGCTTCGCTGCGAGCGGGATGGGCACCAGCGCCGCACCCTTCGGGGGCGCCGGCAGATGGCGGGTCATCACCATCGCAAGGTCCCGGGCGACGCGCGCCAACCCTTCGTACTTGAGGGCATGCACCGCTTTTCGGGCCGGCAGGTCGAGCCACACCGCTGAACGGACACGTTCGAACGCGGGGACCCAGGCGTGACAGAGGCGGCACGGGCCGAAATGCGGCTCCGGCTGCCCGCAACGCTCGCACCAAGGCGGCACAACGGCGCGCCAGCGGTGGCGGCACCCCGTGCATATGATCGTGTCGGATTGGAGAAACGGCAGAAGGGCGTGGCACAGGAGGCACTCGGCCGGCAGCAGCAGCTGGGCGAGCGCGTTAGGCACGGAGCGCGCGCTCCACGGCGGCGCGCATGACCTCCACCGGGGCGTGGACTCCCGGAAAGAATCGCTCGAATGCCGCGGCCCCCTGCGCGACCAGCATCGTCCGCCCGTCGGAGGTGCGGCGCCCACCTTTGCTCAATGCCCGTACCCAGGCGGTTCCGCCACGCCGGTACACCAGATCGAGCCCGGCCGCGCCCGGGCTCACCTGCTCCGCGGCGAGAGGCAATTGATCGTTGTCGCGGAGCCCGAGGGGCGTCGCGTTGATGACGACGTCCACCGCGCCGTCGGGCTCCGGGCTGGCCTCGAGGGAGAGGTTTTTCCGTGCCCATTCGACAAACCGCCGCGCGGTCTCGTGCATGCGGGATTTCACGTGGAGGATGGCCCCTCGATCGGCTGCCGCCGCCGCGACCGCGCGTGCCGACCCGCCGGTCCCCAGGACGAGCCACCGCCCCCCGCGCGCGACGCCGAGCTGGTCGAGTGCGTGGGACACGCCGGCCACGTCGGTGTTGTCTCCCATGAGTGTCCCGTTCTCCACCCAGAACGTATTGCACGCACCCGTCCGAATGCACGCATCCGTTTTCCGCGCGACGTACCCCGCGGCTGCTTCCTTGTGGGGAACCGTGACGTTGCCGGCGGCGCCGACCGTCGCGAGTGCCGACAGGACCGAGGTCAGCGCCTGCGCCGGCGTCTTCAGCGCCACGTAGCTCCCCGGGAGACCGAGCGCCTGCATGGCGGCGTTGTGCATGACGGGGGACAGCGAGTGGGAGACCGGATCCCCCACGATGGCCAGGAGCCTTGGCTCAGCGAGGTGAGCCACCAGCCGCCTCCCGGGCCAGTCGTTCGACGACCGCGGTGATCAAGGCGTCCAGCTCGGCGCACGTTTCGCGATACACCTCGAGGTCCCCTCCGAAGGGGTCGCTCACCTCCGCGTCGCCGGAGCGGCCGGCGAATTCGCCGAGCACGAACACCCGGCCATCCCCGCCCAGCTCGTCCACGCGAGCCCGGTGATGCCGGGCCATGGTGAGAATGAGGTCGGATTCTTCAACCAGCTCTCGAGTGAGCAGACGGGCGCGGTGACTCGAGAGATCGAGTCCCCGCTCGAGAGCGACGAGGTACGCGCCTTCCGATGCCGGCGCTCCATCCCACGCCCCGGTGCCCGCCGACGAAACCTCCATGTCGGTCAGGTCGCGGTCCTGCAGGGCCTTGGTGAGCAGGGCCGCCGCGAGCGGGCTGCGGCAGATGTTGCCGGTGCAGACGAGGAGGACGCGCTTGGTCATGGGGCGAGTGATCCGACAGCCGCGCGCAGCTGCGCCTGGGACAACGCACCGGCGCGGACCAGCCGGGCCGTCGGGGTCGTGCAGTCAACCACCGTAGAGGGCGGCCGGTTCCCGAGGACGCCCCCATCCAGCACGAGGAGCCTGCCGTCGTCCACAGCGGGGGCGAAATCACGGACGATGGCGGCCGCGCCCGGCTCCGGGGCCTGGCCGGGGAGGTTGGCGGAGGTGGAGGTCAACGGCTCACCGAGATGCGCCACGAGCGCGGCGACCAGCGGATGCGAGGTCCAACGCACCGCGATGCCCCCTTCGGGTCCCCGCAGGAGATCCGGCAGCCGGCCGCTGCCTCCCGGCAGGACCAGCGTGAGCGGTCCCGGCCAGAACACGTTCGCCATCGCGTCCGCCGCGTCCGAGAACGCCAATCCGTACGACTCGGCCATCTGGCGGTTCGAGACCAGCAGGAGAAAGGGCTTTCCCGGCTCGCGGCCCTTCAACCGGGACAGGGCGTTCACCGGCTCCGCTCGCGCGAGCGAGCCGAGTCCGTAGACGGTCTCGGTGGGATACGCCACCAAGCCACCCGCGCGCAGATGCGCCGCTACTCGGGGCGTCGAAGAGGAGGCGCTCTGCGGTGAATCGAAGGGGACTACACCAGTCATTGCAGCTCACGAGCGAGGGCGTCAGCGATCCGAAAGTCGTCGGGCGTGGTCACCTTGAAGTTATGCGGACTGTCAGGCACCACGTCTACGGGGAAGCCAGCGCGCTCACACAGCTCGCCATCATCTGTAGGAGGGGGGTCAGCCAGTTTCAGGCGATTGAAGGCGTCCACCAGCATGGTTCTCGGGAACCCCTGGGGTGTCTGGGCGCGCCAAAGTCCCGTCCGGGGCACCGTCCGGGTGACCCGGGCATCCCCCTTCACTTCCTTCACGGTGTCCGAAAGCGGCACGGCCGCTACGGCTCCGACCCCGCTCCGGGCCCGCGCGATGACCGCGTCAATGGTCGCGCGGACCGGAAATGGCCGGGCCGCGTCGTGGACCAGAATGAAGCGGCAGTCGTCCCGGAGTGCCTTGACGCCGGAGCGCACGGAATCGGTCCGGCTCTCGCCTCCGCGTGCCAGGATGAGCCGTTCGCCCATGACCTTCGCGAGCCAGTCAGGCGGGTGCTCGACGAACGCGCGTGGGAGCACCGCGACCACCTGCGAAACGTCGGGGTGGGACGTGAAGGGGCGCAGGGCCCGCAGGAGCATCGGGATGCCGAGGATGGGACGGAACTGCTTCGGTTCGCCGGGACCTGCCCGGAGCCCCGCGCCCGCCGCGACGATGACGACGCCGACGTCAGGCCGCGAGGCGCCGGGCGAGCTCACCAATGTGCTCCAGTCCGACGACGTCCAGTCCCTCGACCCGTACGCGCGACCGGGCCGACAGGAACGCGCGGCGGAATCCCTGCCGGATGGCCTCAGCCAGCCGGCGTTCGATGCCGGCGACGGGGCGGATCTCGCCGCCCAGCCCCACTTCCCCGAGGAACAGCGCGTCGGCGGGTGCGGGGCGATCGTGGATGCTCGACACCAGAGCCGCGGTCACCGCGAGATCGGTAGACGGCTCGAGCAGCCGCACGCCTCCGGTCACGTTGACGAACACGTCCAGATCCGAGAACGGCAGTCCCCCACGGCGCTCGAGTACCGCCAGCAGCACGGCCAGGCGCCGTTGATCGAATCCCGTGGCGACCCGCTGGGGCGTACCGAAGCCGGCTTTCGAGGCGAGCGCCTGGATTTCGACCAGCAGCGGACGGGTGCCCTCCATGAGCGCGGTCACCGCGGATCCCGACACACCGGTCTGCCGGCCCGCCAGGAAGAGCGCGGCCGGGTCCGGGACGGCCTCGAGGCCCGACGCGGTCATCCGGAAAACGCCAATTTCGTCGACGGACCCGAAGCGGTTCTTGACGGCTC
The DNA here is from genome assembly GCA_035553475.1 of Gemmatimonadales bacterium. Taxonomy (GTDB): domain Bacteria; phylum Gemmatimonadota; class Gemmatimonadetes; order Gemmatimonadales; family GWC2-71-9; genus 40CM-2-70-7. The sequence continues at coordinate 12,934 of DATNDQ010000194.1, read as the reverse complement.
GGAGGATCCGGTGATCGAGCGTCGCTTCGCCTTCGAAGTAGAGCACGGTGTCGACGATGTGCTCGAGGGTACGGGGACCGGCGATGCCCCCACCCTTCGTGACGTGCCCGACCAGCACGACCGCGGGGCCCGCATCCTTCGCGAAGCGCATCATTCGCGCGGCGCACTCGCGGACCTGGCCGACGTTGCCCGGCGCGCCTTCCAATTCATCGGTGTACGTGGTCTGGATCGAATCGACGAAGACGACCTGGGCGTTCAGCGCCGCCGCGTGCGCCACGAAGCTCTCGAGGCGCGTCTCCCCCAGGGCGTGCACCGCATGGGCGTCGGCGCCCAGCCGGTCGGCGCGCAGACGGAGCTGATCGGGGGACTCTTCGCCGGAGACGTACAGGGTGCGGATGCCGTTCTTCTCGAGCTGCGCGGCTGCCTGAAGGAGGAGCGTCGACTTTCCGATCCCCGGCTCGCCACCCACCAGCACCAGTGATCCCGGCACGATCCCGCCGCCGAGTACGAAGTCGAACTCGGCGATGCCGGTCTTCCAGCGTTCCCGGCTCGTGCCGACGACCTCGCCCAGCCGTGTCGGCGGCGCTCCCGCGAGGAGCGATTGCTGACGTCTGACATCTGACGTCTGCCGTCGTTTCTCCGCGACCGGCTCTTCAACCAGCGTGTTCCACGCACTGCACGAATCACAGCGCCCTGCCCACTTGGGCTGCTCGGCGCCGCACTCGGTACAGCGAAACACCGAGTGGGGCTTAGCCACCAAACTGTTCCCCCGGAGGCCCGCCACTCCGCTCGGTGTAGTTGTCGAACCGCGTGTACTCCTTCTTGAAGTACAGCTTGACCGTCCCGGTCGGCCCGTTGCGCTGTTTGCCGACGATCAGCTCGGCCAATCCCTCGATGTTCTCGTCGCTTTTCGGATCCACAGGGCCGTCGTAGAACTCCTGCCGGTAGATGAAGCAGACCAGGTCGGCGTCCTGCTCGATCGCGCCCGATTCGCGGAGGTCCGACAGCTGCGGGCGCCGGTGCTCCCCGCCCCGCTGCTCGGGAGCACGCGAGAGCTGCGACAACGCCAGCACCGGAACGCCGAGCTCCTTGGCCAGGCCCTTGAGGGCTCTCGAGATGTAGGAGATCTCCTGCTGGCGGCTCTCGACATTGGTGGGCCCCGCCATCAGCTGGAGGTAGTCCACCACCACCAGTCCGATGTCATGTTCGGCTTTGAGCCGGCGGGCCTTGGAGCGCATGGCCAGGGGCGTCAGTGACGCGGAGTCGTCGATCCAGATGGGTGCGGTCCCGAGCAGGCCTGCGGCCCGCGCCAACTTGGGATAGTCGTCGTCGCGCAGCGCGCCGCGGCGGAGGCGCTGGGCGTCGACCAGCCCTTCCGAGCACAGCAGCCGCTGCACCAGAGCATCCTTCGACATTTCCAGAGAGAAGACCGCGACACCGATGTTGTGCTCGATGGCCGCGTGCTGGACGACGTTCAGGACGAACGCGGTCTTACCCATCGATGGACGCGCTGCGATGATCACGAGGTCGGACTTCTGGAACCCGGCGGTCAGGCGGTCGAGGTCCAGGAACCCGGATGCCACGCCGGTCACGGCACCCGCCCCACCCTGGAGCTGCTCGATGCGCTCCATGGCGGGCCAGACCAGCTCCTTCAGTCTGCTGAACTCCTCCGACCGGCGGAGCTGCGCCACCTGAAAGACGCGATGCTCGGCGTTGTCGAGGACCTCGCCAGACTCGGAGCCCGAGTCGTAGACGTCCTGGATGATCTCGGTTGCGGCTTCCACGAGGCGGCGGAGGACCGCCTTGTCGCGGACGATCTTCGCGTGGTAGGTGACGTTCGCCGCGGTGGGCACCACGTCGATGAGCGCGCCGACGTATTCCATGCCGCCGATGCGGTCGAGATCGCCCCGGCGCGTCAGCTCATCACCCAGCGTAACCGGGTCGATGACCTCGCGCTTCTCGGTGAGGCTCGACATCGCGCGGAACAGCACGCGGTGCGCCTCCCGGTAGAACATCGTGTCGTCCAGCACCTCGACGGCCGAGAGCGCGGCGTCCTGCGACAGCATCATCGCACAGAGCACGGCCTGCTCGGCTTCGTTGCTCCAGGGCGGTTGCCGGCCGCCGAAGGTGCGGTCAGGCGTCGAGGAGACGGCGGGCGAAGCGGACGTCATCCCAGGTCGGTTTCTTCCAATTCGGGTTTCGCAGCAGGGCGGCGGGGTGGTACGTGACCACCACGGGAATTCCCCGGAAACGATGCACTCGATTTCGCATCGCGCCTAGTGCCTGCTTGGCGTCGAGCAAACTCTGCGCCGCGGTCCCGCCCATTGCCAGAATGACCTTGGGTCGAACCAACTCGATCTGTCTCCAGAGGTACGGGAGGCAGGAAGAGATCTCGTCAAATTGCGGCACACGATTTTCCGGGGGACGGCACTTCACGATATTGCAAATGTAGACCTGCTCTCGAGGCAGTTGAATCGCCGCGAGAATTTTCGTCAGCAATTCCCCGGCTTGTCCCACAAACGGGCGCCCGGTTTCATCTTCGGTGCGTCCGGGACCTTCTCCGACCACCATCAAGCGCGCGTCGTCCGCGCCTTCACCCGGTACCGTATTCGTCCGGGTCTCGCACAGGCGACACTTCTTGCAGTCTTTGATGAGGGCAGCCACCGCGGCCAGGTTCGCCGCCTCACGAATCGGGTCCTTCGTGAAGAGGTCGCCGGTGGGCGGGTCGTAGGAGATGCCGGGGAGCGCGTCAGGTGCTCCCTCACTCTTCAACCCCGGGCTTTCGCCCGGGGTTGGGAAAGACAGTCGTGCGCCGGTTGCTGGTGTTCCTAACCCCGGACGCACCATAAATGACGATGAGTCCGGGGATGGATCAATGCTGCGGGGTGCTTCCGCTGCAGTCGCGGCCCTCGGCAGCACAACCCCATCAGTCCCGAGTTTCCGCTGTTGTTCGAGATAGGCACGCGCGAGCGCTCGGCCGTCCCGGCCGTCCTGACCATCGGTCACGAGAGCTTGGACTCCACCGCGTCGAGGATCTTTTCAGCCACTTCCCGCTTGGAGAGCAGCGGAAGGGCCCGCACGTCTCCATCCCGCGTAATGATCGTCACCTTGTTCGTGCTCACCTCGAAGCCCGCGCCGGGCTCCGTGGCATCGTTCAGGACGATCGCATCGAGCTTCTTTTCCTTGAGCTTCCGCTCCGCGTGCTTCATGCCGTTACCGGTCTCGAGGGCGAATCCCACCATCAGGCAGTCCTTGGGACGTTTCAGAGACTGGAGCACGTCGGGCGTAGGCGCGAGGGCGAGCATCAGCTTGCCCTTGGAGCGCGGCCGCTTGGTCTTGTCCGCTTTCGCGGGCTTGAAGTCGGCAGGCGCGGCGGCCATGAACAGCGCCGAAGCGCCGCCGAGAACGCGCTGGATCTCCGTGCGGAGGTCTTCGGTGGACTCGATGCGCACCAGAGTCGCGCCGCTGGGTGGAGCGAGGTCGGTCGGTCCCGCGACGAGCGTGACCACCGCGCCACGCGCCAACGCGGCCTCGGCCAGGGCATACCCCATCCGTCCGGAAGACGGATTGGTAATGACGCGAACGGGATCCAGGTGCTCCCGGGTCGGGCCCGCCGTCACGACCACGTGCCGGCCCCGCCAAGGCCCCGCGGGGGCAAGAATCCGGCGGACTTCACTGAGAATCGCTTCCGGTTCGCTCATCCGGCCGGGGCGCTCACTCGGACCTTCGGCCAGCGCGCCGACGTCGGGGCCGACGAAGTGCCAGCCGCGGTCACGGAGCGTCTGGAGATTGGCCTGGGTCGCGGGGTGCGCGTACATCCCGTCATTCATCGCCGGCGCCACGAGGATGGGCGCACTGCGGGCGACCAGCAGCGAAGTGAGGAAGTCATCCGCGAGTCCCTGCGCCGCGCGAGCGAGCAGCTGCGCCGTCGCGGGAGCCACGATGACGAGATCGGGATGCTTGGCGAGATCGATGTGGGCGAGGGCGCGCCCCGGTTCCCACAGGCTGGTGATCACCTTGCGGCCGGTGAGGGCCTCGAACGTGAGCGGCCGCACGAATTCCGTGGCCGCCTGCGTCATCACCACGTCCACCGTCGCGCCGTCTTCGGTCAGACGCCGGGCGAGGATGCAGCTCTTGTAACAGGCGATACCGCCCGACACGCCGAGTACGACGTGGCGGCCGGCGAGGCGCATCAGCTTTCCGACCGCCGCCGCCGCACCATCTTGAACTTCAGGTGCCCCTGCACCAGCTCCTGCAAGGCCCGGGTCGTGAGCTTCTCCTCGAACTCCACGGAGCGGTCCCGGGGGAATTCATTCACGAATCGCGCGAACTTCGCCGCCACCAGTACGCCCAAATACTTGTTCTGGGTCTGGTTCGCGACTTCAATCGGGGTGATGATCCGCATTGCTGCTCCTTATTCGGCCCCGCTCTGCTCCAGGGCTTCTGAGAGTCCGGTCAAGAACTCGTTCACCAGCGCTTGGTATTGCGACGGCCGCGCCGGCACGTCTTTTCCGTCACGGGCGATGCTCGCCACCGCGCGCACCGCCAGATCCAGCTGATCGTTCAGGACTACGTAGTCGTACGTCTTCGACTCGAGCACTTCGCCCCGCGCGATCTCCAACCGCTCCCGGATCTTCCCGATCCGGTCGGTGCGCCGGAAGGTCAGCCGGCTCACCAGGGCCGCCGCACTCGGCGGGAGGATGAAGATGGCGACAGAGGCGGGCTGGGGGTATGCCTCCCGAACAGCCCGGGCACCCTGGATTTCGATGTCCAGCACCACGTGCCGCCCGGTACCCAATACCCGGTCGACTTCGGCCTTCAGGGTCCCGTAGCGCTCCCCGGCATACTCCGCCCACTCCAGGAACGCACCCGCCGCCACCCGGGCATCGAACGCGGTCCGGCTCAGGAAGTGGTAGGCCTCGCCATCCACTTCGCCGGCGCGCGGTGCCCGGGTCGTCGCCGACACCGAGTAGCCGAACTCCTTGGGCCAATCGGCGAGGAGCCGCTTTGCGATGGTCGTCTTGCCGCCCCCTGACGGGGACGAAAGCACCACGACCTTGGGGGTCACTCGAGGTTCTCGAGCTGCTCCCGGAAACGCTCCAGCTCGCCTTTCATGGCGATCACCGTGTGGGTGATCTCGGCATCGTTCGCCTTGGAGCCCATTGTGTTCACCTCGCGGAGCAATTCCTGCGCGAGAAATCCGAGCTGCTTCCCGACCGCGGCCGAGCCCTTCAACGCGTCGCGACACGCGGCGACGTGAGTCCGGAACCGGACCAGCTCTTCCGTGATGTCGACGCGATCGGCCATCAAGGCGATTTCTAGAGCGAGGCGCTGTTCGTCGACGCGAACACCCGCCGCGAGCTCCGCCACCGACGCTTTCAGGCGGGCCATCTCGGCCGTGAGCCGCTGCGGCGCACGGGAGTCGATCTTCGCGGCCCCGGACTCCAGGGCGTCGAGCCGGCTCAGGAGGTCGCGGGCGAGGGCCTTCCCTTCCCGCTCCCGCATCGCGAGGACGTCCTTCGCCGCGGCTTCGACAATGGCCTGAATGTCCGGCCATCCGATGTCCGGGGTGCCGCCGTTGCCACCCGACCGCAGGACCTCCGGATGCCGCGCCACCAACCCGACGTCCGGCTCGCCCTTCAGCCGGAGCTTCTTTTTCAGATCCCGCATCGCGTTGACCACGGCGCGCGCCCGGTCCAGGTCGACGGTGACGCCATCCGCCCCCGCCGGCATTTCCACCCACCGCGCGGACACCGACACATGGCCGCGATCGAGCAGCTGGCGGAGCCGCTCGCGCAGCTCGCCCTCGGCGCCGGACAGCTCGCCCGGCAGCTTGAGTTGGGGATTGTAGTAGCGGTGATTGACGGTGCGGATGTCGATCCGCAGCCGTCCTCCCGCCACCGCCCCATCAGCGGAACCGAACCCCGTCATGCTTCTTGGCACAGTCCAGAAAGCTACCCGGGGAGCCGATTACTGGTCAATTATTGAAGGTCCAGCGTACTCCGTAGACCTGCACATTCTTGGGATAGTCGGTGCCCACCACGTATTGGGACCGCATGTAGTTGTTGTTGCGGATCTGCCAGAAAACCACCACCCCGGCGATTTGCATCTCCAGGTTGGTCTCCGTGAACGTGGCCCCGTGCAGGGGTTGCTGCCCATTGACGTTGATGGCCCCCAGCGGCGACCGGCTCCACGACTCCGCGGCATACTCCGCGCGCAGGCGGAAAATGCCGCTCCGGAACACCCGCCAGAACTTGGAATCGAACGTGAGAGAGTACCGGCCGTGGGTCGGGGGCATGAAGGCGGCACCCCCGACGCGGGGCTGGTAGTACCAGCCGGACAGCGTGAACCCGGGATACGGCCTGACGCTGGCCTGGAAGGTGGCGACGGTGGTTCGCGGCGTCGGCGCAAGGGACCGAGCCGCCGGGACTCCCAATGTGAACCCGATCGGCTGGAACGGATCGAGCTGGGCGGCCCCGACGTCGACGGATGCGAAGCGGCTGTCCCATCGCACCGCGCCTGAAACGTCGATCGTCTTCTGGATCGAATCCTGCGCCAGAGCGGGTGCCTGGAGATCCTGCGCCCAAGCGTAGTCCCCTCGTACCGAGAATCCCAGGGGCAGCGTGACCCCGGCCGAGCCATGCGCGCGCGACCCATGCCGTCCGCCGCGATACGCCGAGTGACGCGCGTCAGCCGCGAGGGTGATCCACGGGAGGGGCATCCAGGAAGCCCGTCCATCGAACCGCAGGGGCCACGTCCGGTCCGAGAGCGTGGTGGTCAGCCCGAAGGCGGCCCGGCTCATGGTTTCGCTGACGTCGAATTGGTCCTGCCACATCGATCGATCCGCGAGTGCCGTGTCGCCGCTGGTCGTCGCGGCGGCGAGCGCGGTCTGCACCCGCCAGCCGAGTCCGTCTTCGCGCTGGGCGTAGAAGGCGCGGAACATTGCGTCCGAGCGCTTCGACTTCCAGCGCTGGATCGCGAGCGTGCTGTCCGTGACGCCCTGCGTCTGCGGGCTCCGCTCCCAGCTCGACGCGATGAGTTGGTAGGTGGCCCCATAATGCGGACTCGGGATGTACTCGCCCTTGAGCCACACGTCCACGGAATTGAACGGCGTCGTCGTAGTCCCCGGATCGCCGTTGATGTTGTTGTAATCGGCGCCGAGGGACAGGCCGAGCCCGGAGAGCCAGCGTTTGGCGAAGCCGCCGCGATACCCGCTGGTGGAGAACTGGCCCGTCTTCACGTCCACTTCGCTGGTTGCGAACGTGGACCGCTGGCGTGACGTGACGAGGTATACACGGAGTGACCCGGGGAGCACCTGAACTTCCACCCGCTCCATGGGACCGAGTGGAATCCGCGCGGGATCGAGCCACACGGAGTCGCGCCCCAACGGCACGTATGGAACGCCGTCGAGGTACACCTCGAGTGCGGCGGGCCCCCGGCCCGCATACAGGACGGGCTCGACGGCGCCGTAGAACCCCGGTCGAGCGATGAACACGCCGGGGATGTGATTCAGCAGGTCCGACAGCGTGACGATGTTGGAGAACACGATCGAGTCGTGCGGGAAGACGTACCGGTCACCGCGCGGCAACGCTCCACTCGGCACCGTGGTGGGCATCACCGGCAGGTAATGCGCGATCGTGTCCTTCGGCGTCGTGTCCTTTTTGGCACCGAGGGTATCGGGCGGAGTCGTGTCCCCCGGAGCATGCGACGTGTCGGCCGGTGGACGGACCGGTTTCCCGGTGGTGTCGCTCTGTGCGCGAAGGGGCGCCGCGAGCGCGACGCCCGCGGCGAGAACCAGCGCGAGCTTTACGCGCCGGCTCGACGTAGGACGAACTCGGAGAAGAGGCGGACCCCCATGCCGGTGGGTCCCTTGGTCTGATGGGGTCCCTCACCGTCGGAGTAGGCCGTCCCCGCGATGTCCAGATGGACCCAGGGATACCCGTCCACGAACTCCTTGAGAAACCACCCGCCCGCGATGGTCCCGGCCCCGCGTCCACCCGAGTTCTTCACATCCGCGATCTCCGACTTGAGGAGATCGTGATACTCCTCCCACAGCGGGAAGGGCCAGCACCGCTCTCCCGCCCGCTCCCCCGCCGCCTGCACCTCCGTCATCAGGGCGTCGTCGTTCCCCATCAGCCCCGTCGCTTGATTCCCGAGCGCCACCGTCACGGCGCCGGTCAGCGTCGCCGCATCGATCACGGCGGCCGGCTTGAGCCGCTTCACGAACCACAAGGCGTCGCACAGGATGAGGCGCCCTTCGGCGTCCGTATTGATGATCTCGATCGTCTTGCCGGAGTAGCTGGTGACGACATCGCCGGGCTTCACGGCCGTACCGGAGGGCAGGTTCTCGGTCGCGGGGATCACGCCGACCACGTTGATGGCGGGCTTCAGGCGTCCGAGGGCCACGAACGTGCCGAGCACGGCGGCGGCCCCCGACATGTCGTACTTCATTTCTTCCATGTTCGCCGCCGGCTTGATCGAAATGCCGCCGGAATCGAACGTCACGCCCTTCCCCACCAGCACGACCGGCGCCGCGCCCTTGGCCCCGCCCTGATACTCGAGGACGATGAATCGCGGCTCTTCGGCCGAGCCCTGCGCCACCGCCAGCAATGCGCCCATGCCTTCTCGCTTGATCGCCGCGAGATCGAGGGTCGTCACGATGTGTCCGTGCTTCTTCGCTACCTCGCGCGCCTGTTCGGCCAGGAACGACGGGGTGCACTTGTTGCCCGGGAGCATCTGGAGCCACCGCGTGAACCGGGCCCCTTCAGCAATCGCGGCGCCCACGACCCGTCCCGCTTCCACATCCTTCTGTTCCGCGGCATTGGCCACGATGGCGACCGAGTCGACTTCCACCCGCGGCTCCTCGGGTGGCTTCTTCATCTCAGTGAAGGCCCACGATCCGTGAGCGGCGCCCTCGGCCAGCACCTGTCCGAGGTCGCGCGCCGGCACGTTGCTCCGGGCTTCGGGTGTCACGGCGATCGCGAACCTGGGCACCCCAACTCCCCGAGCGCGTTTGCCGGCGACGGCGGCCGCACGGCGCAACGATGAGCGGGTGACCTCGCCCGCCTTCCCAGCACCGACCAGCAGCACTCGCTGAGCCGGACCGGTGCCGTAGAACAGCGCGGTCTCGTCCTTCTTCCCCTTGTAGTCTCCCGTCGAGATCGCCCGCCCCAGCGTGCCGCCGGTCGCGCGATCCAGGTCGGTCAGGGCCGGCGAGAGCGCGTTCCCCGACGGGACGATTACGGCCAGCAGCGGTGTCTCGAGGGACGCGAGCGGAGTAGTGACGACGGTGCTGTTCATTTCAGGTGCGCGATGATCGCGTCGGCGAAGGTGGACGTCGGAACTTCGGTGGCCCCGGGCATTTGCCGGGCGAGGTCATAGGTGACTTTCTTCGCGGCGAGCGCACCCTCGATGCCGGCAACGATTGCTTTCCCGGCGGCGCCCCAGCCGATCTCCTCGAACATCATCACGCCGGACAGAATGACGCTGCCCGGGTTCACCTTGTCCTGGCCCGCGTACTTGGGCGCCGTACCGTGGGTCGCTTCGAAGACGGCGTACCCATCGCCGACGTTCGCTCCCGGCGCCATGCCGAGGCCGCCGACCTGCGCAGCGCAGGCGTCGGAGAGGTAATCGCCGTTCAGGTTCGAGGTCGCGATGACCGAGTACTCGTCAGGCCGGAGCAGGACCTGCTGGAACATCGCGTCCGCGATGCGGTCCTTGATGACGACCTTCCCCTTCACTCCCTCGGCTTCGGTGACGGTGTCTCCGGCGAAGCTCTCCTTCGCGAGCTGATAGCCCCAGTCCCGGAAGGCCCCCTCGGTGAACTTCTGGATGTTGCCCTTGTGTACCAGCGTGACCGATGGCCGATGGTGATCGATGGCGTACTGAATAGCCTTCGCGACCAGCCGCTGGGAACCGAACTTGGACATCGGCTTGACGCCGATGGCGCTTCCCTGCCGGAGCGTCTTGACGCCGAGTTGGTCGATCAGGAAGTCACGGAGCTTGTCAGCCTTGTCACTCCCGGCCTCGAACTCGATCCCCGCGTAAACGTCTTCGATGTTCTCCCGGAAGATCACCACGTCGAGCTTCTGCGGCTCCCGGACGGGCGCCGGAACACCGGCAAACCAGCGCACGGGGCGGATGCAAGCGTACAGATCGAGGATCTGACGGAGGGCGACGTTCAGTGACCGCATCCCGCCACCCACCGGAGTGGTCAGGGGCCCCTTGATGGCCACCCGGTGCTCCCGGATCACCGCGAGCGTTTCGTCGGGCAGCCAGTTGCCGGTCGCCTTGAATGCCTTCTCGCCGGCGAGGACTTCCTTCCAGACGATCGCCCGCGAGCCTGCGAATGCCTTGGCCACGGCGGCGTCGAAGACGCGCTGAGAGGCCCGCCAGATATCGGGCCCGGTACCGTCGCCTTCGATGAACGGGATGATGGGGTGGTCCGGAACGCTCCACCGGCCACCCTGGTAGTCGATCTTGCCACCGGCGACAGCCACTGCGACCTCTTCTCGAAGGGGGAGGGACACCCACAGGAAGCTTGCAGTCTATATACGGTTAGAGGGGTTGCGCCAGCGGCCCGGTACCAGGAATCATTCTTCCACTGATGACGCACCGACGCGCGCCCCTCCTCTCCTTCGTCCTGTCCCTGGCGCTCGTGGCGTACCCCGCCACGATGCCGATCGCCATGGCGGGCGAGACGCCGGTATCCATGCCGATGTCGATGCGCATGGACGGCAAGGGCGCGTGCACCCATACCCATCAGCCGGCGCACCACCACCATGCGATCAGCACGTGCTGCGCCGGCGTGTGTGGATCGTGCCCCGTCATTTCGGTTTCCGCCGGCGTCTCGCCGCGGATCCGCGCATCGAACCGGGTCGTTCTGTTCCAGAATGACCTGCCGGCATCGCCTGAACAGTCCGCCGCCCGCCGACTCCCCTACTCCATCGGTCCTCCCGCCAGTCTCGCCTAGCTGATTCACAACTGGGCCGTCTGACCTCCGGCACGGACGCTGGTCCGTTCCGGGAACTCGCGTGAGGACACACATGACGAAGATGTTCTTGAGCCTGGCCACGCTCTGCGCGTGCGCCACGTTTTCTTTGCCGGCGCAGCAGACCGACACGCTGCACGTGCATGGTGACAGCCTCAATCATCACCCCATCACCCTCGAAGCCATCACGGTGACGGCCGCACCGGAAAAACGGGACGAGCCGGCCAGCACCGTGAAGATCAGGCCCGCCGCCATTCTGCAGACGCCGGCCACCGACGCGTACGATCTGCTCCGCCAGCTCGGGGGCATCGACGTGCACGAGCAGGGCCAGGGCCCGGGCTTCGCCTCCGACGCCTCGGTCCGCGGCTTCTCGTCCGACCACTCCACGGACATCGCGCTCTGGGTGGACGGGGTTCCCAACAACGAGCCCATCAACGGGCACGCCGAGGGCTACAACGACTGGAACCTGCTCTTCCCGGAGGCGATTTCCGGGATCGACATCCTCAAGGGTCCGACAAACGCGACGTACGGCAACTTCGCGTTTTCGGGTGTCGTGAACGTTCAAACTCTTGAACGCACCAACGCGACGTCGCTGTGGCTTTCCCCGGGATCCTATGGCCGCTTCGACGGCGGCTTCCTGACCGGGTACGACCACGGCACGAACGGCGCCGTGTTCGGCATACGCGGCGTGCGCGAAGACGGCTGGCGCCCGAACAGCGGCTACGACGTTGGTCAGGTTCACGCGCGCATCGTGCAGGGCTTGTCGACGAGCACGACACTCGACGCGGGCTTCGAGTACTACACCACGCACTGGCGCTCCCCGGGGTTCCTCTCCGACAGTGCCTTCGACGCCGGACTCTTCGGCAGCGTCGCGAACCCGACCGATGACGGCAACAAGGATCGCGCCCAGGAGCGCGTCAGCCTCCGCGTCCTCGGCAGCTCGTCGCTCCTGTGGCGCACGACGCTCTACTCCACGCAGGGCCACTTCCACTGGTTCCTCACCACGCCGCCCGAGGGCAGCGTCGGCGAGGGCAGCGGGAGCCAGACGGAAGAGGCGGACCTTCGATATGGATTCGGATTGATCAGCGCGTTGACCTGGTACCTGCCCCGCGCGGAAATCACCGTGGGCACCGAGGAGGGGTACGCGCACTCGAGGTTTTCGAACTGGTTCACGACCAACCGGGTGGAGGATTCGGCGCAGGTGCTGGCGACGGCCCATCAGTCCTCAGCCGCCTTGTTTCTCCAATCCACCGAAGACATCGGCTACCACTTCCGGTTGAACCTCGGCGGGCGCGTCGATTTCCAGAACAACGAGAGCACGCCCTTCGGCGGCACATCGGTGAGCCGCGGCAAGTCCATCTTTTCGCCCAAGGTGGGGCTGCTGTACCACCTTCCTGTGGCCGCGGATCTCTACGCGAACGTGTCACGGGGATTCCGGCAGACGGACGGCGTGATCGAAGATCCCACGCTCCCCTTCATCACGGTGTGGGACTACGAGGCGGGCGTCAAAGTCGACACGCGCACGGTGAGCGGCAGCATCGCGTTCTTCCAGATGGACGTCAGCAACGAGCAGACGTTCAATCCGATCACGCTCACCGACGTGTCAGGGGGAACGAGTCGTCGCAAAGGCGTCGAGGCGGATTTCCTCGTCCAGCTCGCCCCCGCCCTCCGGCTGACCGGCGATTGGACCTTCACGGACGCCAAGTACCAACAGCTGATCACCGAGGCCGGGGACACGCTGAGTGGGGCCCGGGTGTTCAATACGGCGAAGTACACGGGAGTGGCGGCACTCGAGCTCGCTCCCGAGACGGCCCCCTGGCGGCTCCAAGTCTCCACCAACGTCCTCGGGCCCTACAGCCCCTTCGACGAGCCGGGCGTGGAACGTCCCGCCTACGGGCTGCTCCACGTTTCAGGAGGGTGGCGAGTGGGCGACGCCGAGATCCA
>DATNDQ010000193.1:0-12819 GCA_035553475.1 Gemmatimonadales bacterium | reverse complement strand
AGGCAGCGCGCCTCCGACCTTCGCGACCACTCCCCCCAGCTCCGCCACATGACTGCCGATCTCCACGCCGAACTGTCCGAGGAGCGCCTTGCATACCGCACCGCACGCGACCCGCGCCACCGTCTCCCGGGCACTCGCGCGCTCGAGGATGTCCCGCGCGTCCTTCCGGTCGAACTTCATGACACCGACCAGATCCGCATGGCCGGGCCGCGGCCGGGTCACCTGCCGCCGCCGTTCTTCGCCCGGGGCGTCGGCCTCGGGAGCCATGACGTCTTTCCAGTGCTCCCAGTCGCGGTTCCAGATCAGCATCGCGATGGGGGAGCCGAGCGTTTCGCCGGCGCGGACGCCCGCGAGCCACTCGATGTGGTCGGACTCGATCTTCATGCGGGCACCGCGGCCGTAGCCGCCCATGCGCCGCTTCAATTCGATGTCGACCTGCTCGGCGCTCACCGGAAGCCCCGCGGGGATCCCCTCCAGGACCGCGACCAGCCCCCGGCCGTGGCTCTCGCCCGCCGTCGTGAAGCGGAGGCTCATAACGCGCGAGCCCGACGTCTAGTCGGGCTCGCTACCCAGGAGCGTCGAATCACTGCCGCGGCGACCTCACCTGCGTAGGGCCGTCTTCACGGCCTGCCGCACCGGCAGCGGGTTGTTGATCACGGGGATGGCCACCATCACCAGACCCCGCGCGGTGATGCCGAAGAGCAGCTGGCTGCCGGTCGGGCCTTTGGCCACGCGCAGCGGCCCGATGATCGGGTCGCGGAGCGGGATGGAGCCGATCTGGCCGCCGTGGAACGTGTCGAACACCGAGATCGAGCCGTCGGGCTGCGCGGCGAAGATCACGCGGTCGTTCTGGTTACCCGCACCGCCGCAGGGCGGGCAGGACCCGAACGGCGCGAAGGTGTGGTTGTAGTTCATGTCCATCCCCGAAGCGCCCGTCGCCGCCGGCGCGGTTACCGCCAGCCGGAGGTTCGCATCCAGGAAGTAGATCGAGTCGGCGCGCACGGCGTTGGTGAGGCCGTTGAAGTTCGTCGCGATGGACGTGATCCGGATGCCGGTGTTGCTGATGAAGTCCGACACCTGGAAGGCCGGGCTCATGCCCAGATCGGTGTCATTATCCCCGGCGTCGGAAGGGCCGGACGCTCCTGCCGGTGAGACATTGCAAGAGGTGAAGGTGCCCGCGCCCTGATTGAGCGGCTGCCGGGAGTCGTAGCTCATCACCCGCGCGAACGAGGAGCTGATGTTCCCGCCCTCGCCCATGAACCCATGCGCGAAGTTGCCGGAATTCCGGACGAACGTGGAGTCCCCGAGTCCGAAGGTGCCGAAGTCGATCGTGACGCCCGGGCACGCGGAGAGGACCACCGTGCTCGTGTTCCCCCGGCTTTCCTCGATGCGCAAGGTGTCGGAGGTGGAGCCCGCATTCTGCGCGCCGATTTCCCAGAAGAGATGCCCGTACGCCGACGCCGGAGTCTGGGTCATGCGCTCCATGCGCAGGGTACCGCGACCCGAGAACGGTGAGGTGCTCGAGACCGTGGGTGTAGTCGAGTACAGGGCCATGACCCCGTCCGGGCCACACAGGGTGCCCCCTGCGGGGCGGCAAATTGCCGCGACGTATTGTGGGCGGTCCGAGACATCGTAGTAGGTGATCTGCACTTCGTAGACTCCGCCGACGTTCACCACCTGATACTTCTCGATGATGAAATTCGGGAGCGCCTGCCGCCAGGACAGCGAACGCACGGCTGGCCGCACGTCCAGGACCGACAACTCGGTGCCGCCGGAATTCGCGACGATCACGCTGTCCTGATAATTGCCGAGGGTGTCCGTGGGCCAGAGCGCGATACCCACCGGCTGCGGACCCGACGTCGGAATGCCCGCGGCGACGAACGTGCTGTTCGCGACCTGGAAGATTTCGAGGCGCGACAACGCGGTGTTCGTGAGATACACCTCGTTGGTGTTCTTGTTGTAGATGGCGTCGCCGATCGTGCCGCCCGCCGGCAGGGCGAAGGTACGGCCCGCCACGATGGTCACGGTATCGGCCCGCGACGCGCCCGGAGGACTGGGCACGGTGAACACGGCCCCCGTCACACCGCGGTTCAAGGCCGTCGCGCCGTCGATGGCGAACGCCTGGACGATCACTTGGGTGGGGAACACCACGAGGTTCGTCAGCTTCAACGACATCGTGACTTTCTGATCGGTGGTCGTGCCCGCGAAGTTGAGCGAGTCCCCGCCCAACGGCGCGCCGAGCAAGTCGGTGACCTTGAAGCCGACCCGGGTGATACCCGACGGGTCGGTCGCATGAATGGTGATGCTGTCCGTGGCTTCCGCCCGGAGTGCCACCACCTGCGAGATCTCCGGCGGGATGTTGTCGGTAGCCACCGACTGAATGGTGACGGTCACCGCGGCACTGGCCGCACGGCGTCCCGCCGAGTCGACGGCGAAGCCGACCACCTGGAAGGTGCCGGTCGTACCGGTGACGAGCACCGAGTCCACGAAGGTGGTCGAGTCGGGGAACGGCGCCGAGCCGGTGGAGATGGAGTCGGCCGTCGTGGCGGTCTGACCCGCCGTGCCACCGATGGTCCAGCCGAGCCGGCGGATACCACCGGCCTGCTGGACGGCCTTCACTTGTATCGGGATGTATTTCCCGCTGCCCGCCACGGCGCCCGGGGTCGGGGCCAGGAGGAAGGCCGCGAGGGCCTGCTTGTTCGACAGGAAGATCGTGATGGTGTCGGGCTTGGAACGGTTGCCCGCGCCGTCCCGGGCGGTGCCGACGATCAGAATCTGGCCACCGGCGCCGGCCAGCTGGGCCGAGCTGAGGCTGAAGACGTAGCTGACGGTCTTGGCCCCGCCCGCGAATCCGGTGTCGTGCTGGGCGATGAGCCCGATGCTGAACGTCAGGTCGACCGAGTCGACCGCGATGTTGTCCGAGGCCGAGACGTTGAACGAGAGACCGCCGGTGATGGTCTGGCTGTCGACCTTGGGCGTCACCTTGTTCGGCGTCGTCAGCGTGAGCCGGGGTGCGATGTTGTCCCGCGAGACGCCGCCGGTGTTGGCCGCCGTTTCGCAGCCTCCGAGCATGATCGCGCCAAAGGCCACCGCGGCGTACAGACGCACGTTTCGTCCTGCGAGCATACGAACCCCCGCCTCAGTTCCCGGCGCTGGTAGTCGCCAGGTCGTCGATGATGTGGGGCGTGATCAGGATCAGCAGATCGCGCCGTTCCTCTTGCTGATTCGTGAACCCGAACAGCTTGCCCAGAATGGGCAGGTCCACAAGGAACGGGATTCCCGATTTGCTTACCGTGACGTTGGTCACCGTCAGCCCGCCAATTACGGCCGTTTCACCGTCGTTGACGAGAATCTGATTGTCCGCCTGCTGGGTCTGAATCGTGTAGCCGATGTCGACCGGGGCGGTCTTCACGCTCGAGTTTTCGGCGTGGACTTCCATGAGGATCTGCCGGTTCGCCGTCACATGCGGCGTCACCTTCAGGTCGATGCCGGTCTGCTGGAAGTTCACCGTGGCACGGGGCGCCTGCGTTCCACTCTGGCCGATCGACCCGACGTCGATGACGCGGAGGGGGACCTTGTCACCCACCAGCACTTCCGCCGTGTGATTGTCCGACGTCGTCACCGAAGGCTCGGCCTGCAGATCGGCGAGCTCCACCGTCTGCAGCGCCTGCACGAAGCTGGTCAGGTTGAAGTTGCCGACCGCCGTCGAGAAGATGAGCGAGAGGGCCGGGTTGATGACTTCCTGGCCCGCGTTGCCGAGCGCTGACAGAGCGTTGCCGCCGAGGTCCACCACCGTCTGGCTGGCGGGCAGGGTCCCGGTCGCGACCACCGCGTCCGGAATGCCGTCACCGTTGGTGTCGATCGGCTTGAGGGTCGAAGGATCGGCGCGCTGTACCAGCGTATTGAAGAACTGGCACGGATGGGCGCCGGTGATCAAGCAGCCCGAGCCGGTGCCGAGGTCGTACTTCACGCCCATGTCCTCGACGTCGGTGCGGTCGACGAAGATCAGCTTGGCCTGAATCGAGACCTGCGGCGTGCGGACGTCCAGCGCCTGCACGAACGCGACGTCCTGCTCGATGCGCGACTGAATGTCCGTGATCACCAGCGCGTTCGTGGTCGTATCGGCCACGACGGCGCCGCGCTTGGAGACGATCGACGCCACCGCGCCCTGCAGGGCGGTCGACTTGGCGTAGTTGATCCGGACCAGCCGGGTCTCGGTGGGCACCGTGGAATCGGCCCGCGCGAGGTCGGCCTTGTTCACGACGTTGATGATGCCGCCGGGCAACGGCTGCCAGGCGAGTGCCTGTGACTCGAGAATCGCCTGGAACGCGAGGTCCCACGGCTGATTCTTGATCTGCGCGGAGATGGTCCCCTTCACGTCCTTGCCGACGACGATGGTGCGGCCCGAGAACGCCGCGAAGCCGGCGGCGACGTCCGCGATGTCGGCCTTGTCCCACTGGACCGTGATGCGCGGGGCCTGCGACTGCGCGGCCTCGCGGGCATGGAGGGCCAGGTACTGATCGACGGCCGCGGGATTGCTGCTCACCGGCGTCGTGACCTCGGCCGCGGGTTCGGATGACGGCTGATACGACGCGGGCGCGCTGCTCGCGACCGGAGGCTGCGGCGCGGGGGCCGGCGTCGCGTTGTACTGGCTGCTCCAGGCGGCGAACGCGGTGCGATCAGCACCGAAGGAAACCGTCACGGAGCCTGTGGCCTGATCGATTTTGTAGTCCTTCGCGGCGTCGAGCTCGATGACCACGCGCACGACGTCGGGCTTGAACTGGGCGTAACGGACGTTCTTCACGCCCCCGCGGTTCTGCCCGTCATAGAGGACCGAGGGGCCGGTGAGCCGGGTGCCCTGCAGGTCGAGAACGAGTCGCGACGGATTGGTCAGCGTGAAGTCCGTCACCTGGACCGCGCCGCGGAGATCGATCACCACGGACACCTTCCCGGCCGCGGGGAGCACGCTCACCGCCCGGACTTCACCGTCCCCGAGTCCGGAGGCCGGCAACGTAGGAGCCGCGGCGGCCAGCAGGCCTGCGGCAAGGGCAGCGATGCGCTTCATTGGCTCTCCTCCGGCTTGGCGAGCGACAGGGTTTCCTGCCGCTCGAATCCGAATTCCTGCACGGTAAACGTGACGTCGCGCGGTCGGATTTGCGCGACTTTCAGGCGGCCGAGGACCTCCCCCGGCTTGACCTGGTAGCGTTTCTGCGTGGTGATGTCGCGAAGCACCGCGACCGAGCGGCCCGGAAACTGGCCGTCGAAGTAAATGGCCAGGAGCTTCAAGTCGGCGAAGAGCGGACGTACGTCGCCGTTCCGCAGGAGGGACGCGAACGGATCGCGGCCCGAGCCTTCATAGGCAAAGACTTCGCGCAGCAGCGTGGTTGACGCCGAATCCTTGGCGGCCGCGGACTGGGCCGGGGCCTTGGCGGCGGTCGTGTCCTTCTTGGCCGCGCCCGGAGCCGGTGTCTGCGCCGACAGGGGCAGCGCCGCCAACAGGAGCACGCCGAACAGCCGAGTCATGGTCATTGCGCGCCCCCCGATTTCGCTGGCGCGGCCGCGGCAGCGGGCTTCTTGGCCGCGGGCGGCGGCGGTGGCGCCTTCACGTAGGTCCGCAGGGTCAGATCCGCCTCGAGGAGGCCGCCCAGCGTGTCCCCGAGCAGCTTCATCACGTTCGGCGTCGCGGGCTTCAGGCTCACGTTCTGGGGCACGACGATCCGCGGCATGCTGGCGATGTCCGCGAAGAATTCGCCGAGCTGATCGTAGTGGCCGAACACCGAGAGCTTGTACTGATAGGTGTCGAAGGGAGACCCGTGGTCCACGCTCGCGGGCGCGAACTGCTGCTGGGTCACACCCCGGATCTTCATCTTGGTGGAGATGTCGTCGAGCAGGTTCGGGACGTCGTTCTTCTCCGGCACCAGCTGACGCATCAGGCCGAGGTCCGCCTCGTACTCGTCGGCCTTGCGGCGGAGGTCTTCCACCGTGCCGGCCGCGAGATCCGCCCTCGCCTTTTCAATGACGCCATTCAGGCTGTCGAGCGTCTTCTGCTGCACGTCCATCGCGTTGGCGGTCGGCGTGTGGACGTAGGTCCAGAAGGCGTACCCGCCACCCAGGGCCAGAATCACCAGGATCAGCATGATCTGGGACCGTTGGTCTTTCGGCATCCCGAGAGCCATGGGCTACCTCACCGACTGCACGAGCGGAACCGTGCGGATGAAGACTGAGTCGGCCTGCTTGTACTTGAACGACACCGAGAACTGTGTCACCGGGCGGTCTGACTCGATCACGGTCTGCGCCGCCGCCGGCGTGACGTCGGTAATCCAGGGCGACGCCGCGAGCTGACGCAGGAACGTCGTGTAGGCCTGGATGTCGACGGTGCGGCCATTCAGCGTGACGTTGACGGCGTTCTGCGCGGCCGCCGAGTCGACGGCGCTCGGCTTTGCGCCGCCGCCATTGGCCGGGTTGGACGACGGCAGGACCGGCGCACTCGCCGTCTGCTGCATGTCCTGGAGCCAGGTATACGGCGGCAGCGCCTTGGTGATCTGATCCATCAGGTGCGGCCACACATAGCGCTGCCCGTCGATCTGCCGGATCACGTTGATCTGGGCGACCAGCTCATCGCGTCGCGCCTCCTGCTTGCGCTTTTCCGCGACGTACTGGCTGACGCGCTCGGCATCGTGCTGCGCCTTCCCGACCTTGGTGTTGAGCGCCGCCTGCCTTCCGGAGTCGAGCATGAACAGCCCGAGCGCCCCGCCGCCGATCACGATCCAGGCGACCACCGCGGCGATGAGCCACGGGTCCTTGATGCTGGCCAGCAGGCTCTTGAAGTCGGGGAGTTTGAACTTTGCCCCGCCTCCGGCCTGCTTCTTTTTCTGTCCGGGTAAGAGATTGACTTCAATCATGCAGCACGCCTCAGCGCCAGGCCCACGGAGAGCATGAGCAGCGGTGCGATCTCGTCGATCGACACGGTTTCAAACGCTTCCTGACGGTACGAAAGCCGCTGAATCGGGCTCGCCAGTTCCACCGGCACTTTCAGCCGGGTCGCGAGCGCTTCGTTGATGCCGGGGATCCGCGCGCCGCCACCCGAGGTGTAGACCCGGGCCAGACCGCCGGCGGACCGGGACGCGCTGGCCAGGAAGGCCGCCGCCCGCTCGACACCCACCGAGATCTCTTCGCCGCGCTGTTCGACGTAGGAAGCGAGGTCCGCACTCTGGACCGCGCCCGTCACCGCTTTTTCGGAATCTTCCGCGGAGAGGCCCTTTTCACGCTGCAGGTCTTCGCGAAACCGGCGGGTGCCAACGGAGAGGTCCCGGGTCAGGACGGGGACGCCGTCCTCCAGGATGTTCACGTTGGTCACTTCATGGCCGATATTGACCAAACCGACCACCCCATTCATCGCGTCGGGATGGTTCAGCTCGAAGGCGTTATGAATCGCGAAGGCATCGACGTCGATGACGGAAGGCTGGAGTCCCGCCTCGGTCAGCAGGGAGACCCGGCTTTCGACGAGCTCCCGTTTGGCCGCCACGAGCAGGACGTTCATCTGGAGCCCCTCGGCGCTGGGGTCCAGGATCTGGAAATCGAGCTCCACGTTGGCCATGTCGAACGGCACGTGCTGCTCGGCTTCCCAACGGATCACCTCGCGGGCGTCCGCTTCCTTCATCCGGTCCATCTGGATCTTCTTGACGATGACGTCGCGGCCGCCGACGGCGGTTACGACCGACTTCTGCTTGACGCCGGCGGTGGAAAAGAGGCCCCGAATGGCCTCCGCCACGATGCCGGGGTCCATGACCTCGCCTTCGACGATGGCGTCGGTCGCCACCTCGGTGGTGGCAACTTTGACCAGTTCAGGTTCAGACCCGGAATGGTCGACGACCACCAGCTTGATGATGCCGGAGCCGACGTCCAGGCCAACCGAGGTTTTTTTGCCGCCCAAGAAGCTGAGGAGCGCCATAGTCGCCTTGAGTTAGTGACAGAGGGGTCAAGGGCAAACTACAGTATGGTTCACCCCTTATCCTGTCAAGCCTCGAAGCAACTTTAGGCAAATCAAACAAGTTTTGGTATCGCCGACACTTAACCCACCTGACTTAGACTAGTCCATGACCTCGACGGGAGCCTTTCCGGCGTTCCAAATCGCGATAATACGTTGATCACCAAGGCTTTATCGTAAGTTACCCATAGACTGCTGTCACCAGTCGCCTGCATGAGTGTCACGACACTGCCAGATAAGTGCGTGCTCAACGCGGCAGATCCTGACACCACGAGCTCCCCACGCACCAGAACCACCCCGTTGAACGTCAGGGGGCCAGTTACGGTGAGATTTCCGTCCACCAGGAGAAACCCGCTCCCGCTCCCTCCCCCCAGCTCGGCGTCCCCCGCGATGTGAATGACGCCGTCCGCAGGAGCTGCCGGCAGAGTCCCATATCGTCCCCCTGGGATCGTCAGGTCGGCCATGGACGCGACTCGTGACAAGTCCAGGTCGCCGGTCAGTCCTGTGCCGGTGGCCGACGAATCGATGGGACCCTCGACCCTGGCTCCGGGGCCGAGCGAGACGATACCGCCGGCAATCAAGGCGGCCTGAGGAAAAGCGACCGGTTTGAGCCGTACGAGCAGTCCCAGTCCGGAGCGATCGACCAAGTACAGACCCGTGCCGATGTGCCTCGCGTTTCGAGGGTCCCACGACTCGAGGGCATGCGCGATCACCAACTCCGCGGCCCCGACTGACTGGAGCTGGGAGACGGACCGCTCCGACAGCCTCGTCTCGTTGACGAGAAAAACCGATCCCGCCGCCATCAACGCGAGCGACACAACCAGCATCAAGACCGACGTCAGCAATGACATTTCAGGGGTTGTTCCTCAGCGTGACCCAACGGCTGAGACTGTCACCGAGAAGCGCGGTCACGCCACGCCGGTTCACGGGCTCCGCGCTCTGCATCCGGATCCGGATCCGGACGAAGGCGATTGCCCGGGCGACTGCTGCCGGCGCGCCCGCCGTGTCGGCGTACGAGAACAGGAGGCCACCAGGAACGAGCGGTCCCACGATCGGTTGGAGCCCGCCGGCGTCTCGCACGCCGATGTAATACGCTCCATCTGACGCCCGATAGGACCGGTACGTCACGATTTCGTAGGCCCGCACCGGGATCTGCGCGGAGTCGGGGCACGCCGCGGAGCTCACCGCGGTCGCCACGCCGGACTGCCATACGGAGTCCGCATAGACCAGCATCGAGTCCCCGACCGCGATGTCTCGAACTCCGAAGGTCATCGCCCGGTTCAGTACCAAAACCCCGCCCGAGACGGAACACGCAAGCGCGAACGCGCGCTGGGCCCTGATCGTGATCGAATCCGGTCCGAACGCGAGGATGTCACCGTCCGTGGCGTCGAGCCCCCAGAGCTCCGCGCCGAGAATGTCCCCCGCGGTCCTGAGGTTGTCACTCAAGTCGGCCCGTTGGCCCAGCTCCCGGTACAGACGCTTCTGGCTCAGGAGCACTCGACTCACCGCCGTCATTACCACCGCGAACAGTCCCAGCGCCAAGACGAGCTCGAGGACGGTGAATCCTCGCGCCTTCACGGACATATGACCGCACCTTCGACGACGAACCGCCGGCCATTCGCCTGAACACTGTCGGTGATGACCCGCGTGACTCCGCGCGCGCTGACGGTCCAGGACTGCCCGCGATCACTCCCGCTGGCAGATGCTCCAACGCGGCACGCCTGGCTCCGCAACGAGTCGATAGTGACCGCGGCACGTGCCACCGCTTCGGCCCTCAGGCGCCCACGGATCATCGCCCGCTGCGCACCATCTGAGGTCGACGCGAGACCCAGAACGCCGAAGGCCAGGATGACGATCGCCACCATCAGCTCGACAAAGCTCACGCACGCGGGAGAGTCACATCGCGTGCCACCAATGAAGTCGGGAAACGGGGCCAAGTTGAAAAATGGTGGTGCAGTGAGTTGCTCTGGCAATGCGCGAGGGTGGTGCAGGTCCCTGCAGATCTACTCGAGTCCGTGCCTCGCAATCTTGTAGAAGAGCGTGCGCAGACTCACTCCCAAACGCGTCGCCGCCTCCCGACGATTCCCACCCGCTGCCGCCAACGCCTCCGCGATCGCCGTGCGCTCAGCGGCGTCGAGGGTATCGCGCAGGGTCGGGGAGGTTCCATTCGCTGAAAGGGCTCCGGCTCCCCCGCGAGACTCCGCGGGGCGGAAGTCCTGAGGCTCGAGAATCTCGTGGTCGGTAAGGACGCCCGCCCGTTCGATGGTGTGCTCCAGCTCCCGGGCATTCCCTGGCCACGATTGTTCCTGGAGCCATTGGACCGCCGCCCGGGACAAGCCCAGGCGCCGCCCCAGCCGCTGACCGGCCAGGCGGGCGAAGTGATGGGCGAGCGCCGGAATGTCCTCCCGCCGTTGCCTGAGCGGAGGGATGTGAATGGCGACGACGTTCAGCCGATACAGGAGGTCCTCGCGGAAGGACCCCCCCTTGGCATCCGCCTCGAGATCCCGTGCGGTGGCCGCCAGGACGCGTACGTCCACTTTCCGCGACCGCTGGTCCCCGACCCGTCTGATCTCGCTCTCCTGCAGGACCCGGAGGAGCTTGGTCTGAAGGGGGTACGGCATCTCACCGATTTCGTCGAGCAGGATGGTCCCACGCTCCGCCTGCTCGAACAATCCCGGCTTGTCGCCCACCGCGCCGGTGAACGCGCCGCGCACGTGACCGAACAGCTCGGACTCGAGAAGCGATTCGGGAATGGCCGCGCAATTGATCCCGATGAACGGTCCGCTGGCCCGCGGCGACGCGCGGTGGATGGCCCGTGCCACCACTTCCTTGCCGGTCCCGCTTTCGCCGGTGATCAGCACCGTCGTCTTGTGAGCGGCGACGCGGGCCACCACGTCCAGCACCTCCCGCAACGCGGGGCTCTCCGCCACCATCCCCCCCGCCGGAACGACACCGCCCATCGGGCCGTCAGGGCCGTCGGGGCCGTCCAGCCGGGCCTTCAGCCGCGCCACATCGTACCGCAGGCGCTCCCGCTCCTCCGCCTTTTTCAGGGTGAGGATCACTTCGTCCGGACGGAACGGCTTGGGCAGGTAGTCGTACGCGCCCTCCTGCATCGCGGCGATGGCCGCGTCTTCCCGGCCATAGGCGCTCATCATCACCACCAGGCCGGTGCCGCCTTTCTCCTGGTAGGCACGCAGGAATCCGATGCCGTCGAGCTCGGGCATGCGGACATCGCAGAGCAGCAGGTCGAAGGGTTCGGCGAGTGCGCGGTCGAGACCCTCGCGGCCATTCCGCTCCGACACGACCTCGTAACCGGCACCGGACAGCAGGAGACCGAGGGACTGGCGCAGGCCAGGCTCGTCGTCGACGATGAGGACGCGGGTCACCGGGCGGCCTCGACGGACTGGGGCAGGAAGAGCTTGAACGCCGCTCCCCCCTCTCTCGCCTGCTCTACCCAGACCAGCCCGCCCATGTCGAACACGGCACGCTGGACGATGGCGAGGCCCAGGCCGGTCCCGCGTCCCGGCTCTTTCGTCGTGTAGAACGGCTCGAATACACGGGCCCGGTCCTCCTTCGCCACGCCGGGGCCGCCATCCACGACGTACACGAGCGTGCCCACTGCCCCGGCGTCCAGGTCACGAATCGGCGGAAGCGAAGGCCGGCGTTGATGCGCCCGCGTGAACGTGCGCGTGCCGGAGTCGGTGGACCGGTGGCGCGACAGGCCGATTTCTTCGGGATCGAACTTCCAGCGCCTGACGCCGAGCAACACCGTGCCCTGCGGGGGCGTCGCGTCGGCCGCGTTGAGGAGGAGGTTGACCAGCGCCTGCTCGAGCGCGTGAGCCCGCCCACGTACGGACGGCAAGTCGGCGCCGATGTCGAGGCGGGGACTGCACCTCTTGAACGCACCCTGCGCCTCCATCAACTCGTACGCCGCCCGCGCCACAGCGCCGACGTCGAGCGGCTGCACCACCTCTTCCTTGGGGCGGGCATACTCGAGGAGCCCACGGACGATCTTGTCGATGCGCTCGAGCTCCCGCGTCATGCCGGCGACGAGTTCCGGGTCGCCACCGCGGCGCCGCTCCACTTCCAGGTACGTGCCGATCGCGCCGAGGGGATTGCCGATCTCGTGGGCGACCCCGGCGGCGAGGAGCCCGACGCTCGCGAGCTTCTCGGTCCGGACCAGCTGGCCCTGGGCGTCGAGGAGGCGGTCGGTCATCCGGTTCAGCCGCTCGCCGAGGGTCGTGAAGTCCCGGGTTTCCGCCTCGGGCGCGCGGGCCGCCAGATCCCCGGAGGCCACGGCGTCGGCGGCATTCATGAGGCGCTCGACGGGCCGCAGGACGTGACGGGTCACGATGTAGCGGCCGAAGATGATGAAGATCCCGACGTCGACGGCGACCGTCACCAGGACGAAGGGGATGAGCTCTTTGGAGGTCAGGCCGGCGGTGAGCGTCTGGAGCGCGAGGATGCTCGCCACTCCGAGGAGGAGTGCCGCGGCCGCCAGAAACGCAAGATTGAAAAGGAGCTCAGTCTTGAGCGAGGGCTTGCCCACCCGGGGAATAGGCAGAAAAAAAGAGCGGCGGGGAAGTCCCCGCCGCTCCGTACCACACTCGACTAGCCGTCTACACGTCTAGCCGTCCGGTTCTTACTGGCAGACCGGGGCGCCTTCGGCAGACGCGCTCGTCGCCGGGGCGGTCGGCGTCACGGCGCCGATGTAGATCGCGCAGGACGTCGGGGTGTTGATGTTCGTGATGCTCGCGGTCCAACCAGCCTGCGTGCCGGTACCCGTGGTGATGGCACCCAGGGTGTTGCCGGTCGTGGCGCACCACGCGGCG
>DATNDQ010000192.1:0-13190 GCA_035553475.1 Gemmatimonadales bacterium | reverse complement strand
CCGCGAGGTACAGGGCGGATTGGAATTCCGGAACGAACTGATTCGGGCGCAGGCGTACTATGCGATTCCCACATCAGGTCGGGAACACCTGCATCGCGCCGCTGCCGAGGCGTTATGCAGCAGCTCCGAAAGTCTGACCGGCGCGGGTCTTGAGATCGCTTGGCATTTCATCCGCGGGCGGGCTGTAGAAAGAGGCGTCGAGTATGCCTTGAGGGGGGCTGAGCGGTGTTTGGAGCGGGGTGCACCACACGAGGCTGAGCAGGTGCTGGCAGCGATCGTGAATGACTCAGCCTCTGAGCAAGTGGTAATCACGATCACGTTGGCGCAAGCCCTACTCGATCAATCCAAGGGAGAGGCCGCGGCACCCCTTCTTGAACGACTGTGGCGTAACGATGAACTCACAGTCCACGACCGAGCACACGTCGCAGCAATGCGCGCTTCGGCGGAATACGTCTTGGCGAGAGAGACGGGAGCAAAGCACACCAGTGCGGCCGAGGAGGCCCTGAGTACAGCCGAGCTCGCAAGTGACTCGGTATTGGTGGCCAAGGCGCTAAATGTGCTCTCGAGAGCCTACGGCGAAACGGGTAATGCGGATGGCCTAGGCATGGTTCAAAAGACGATTGGGTCTCTAATGCAAGATCCTTGCTATGCGACCCTACCACTTATTCACTATGCCGCTGGCTACTGCGAATACGCTGGTGGAAGTGCGGTGCGCGCCGGGGAACACGTGAGACGGGCGCTGGAATTGGCGAAGGGAGGCGCACGACCAACAGACGTTGTTCCGTTGCTAAACGGTCTAGCGGTCGCTCATCATCATGCCGGTGACCTCGCAGGGGCAATGCAGGCCTCGGAAGAAGCCCTCGGTTTGGCCCGACGCATTGGCGACGACTCGTGGTCTTGCACGCTTTCAACCAACCTCTGTGGACTGCTGGTTCACGAAGGGCGCCCCGATGCCGCGCTGGCATACGGGAAACAGGCCGCCCAATTGGCTCGGCGGGCCCTCAAGCAACCCCGAAGTGTCATGACCTACACGAATCTGGCCAATGCCTACCTCCTCTCTCGTGATTTCTCCAGAGCCTTAGACTGTCTGGAGCAGGCGAACGCGGTCATCGAGAGCAACAGCAACTGGGAGCCCCGAATAGTCCTCCACATTGAAAGCGCATGCATCTGGCTGGCTCTTGGCAAGGCGGAACACGCACTGCAGTCCATTGCTGTCTTGGACGGCATGGTTGGTGAGTTACTCTTTGGACCTCATTGGGGGGCCCTCGAACGACTTAGGGCCTTCAGGACTGCTCGCATGGGGGATACGCCAAGAGCGCTAGAGCAGGCGAGAGCGGCGAGGGCCCGATTCAAGGGGCGCAGCATGCTTTATTATGTCAGCGTCAACGCTGCGGTAGCATGGCTGGAGCAACAAGTGCACGGATCGATTTGCCAAGAAACGAACGACGGCTTGAGGCTACTGGATACCCTCGGCTTGACTGGAATGAAAACGCTCTTGACGATGGAGGGCTTTATTCCGGCGGCTGGCTAGACCCTTGAAGGACGTTCCTCGGAGTCACGCCACCCCCGAGCTTGTGCACGAGGGGCACGCTCCGCAGAGAACCGACCGCCAAACGTGGCGACTGCGGCCGGCTGGCGACTGGGCTGACCATCGACGACGCCGATGAGTCGTCTGATGGTGGTCGACCGAACTAGGACCTCTGAAATCCGTGGGTCAAACTGGCGCCCCGCATACTTCCTTAGCTCATCAACGACTTGCTCAAATCCAAGCGCCTTTCGGTAGGGACGGTCAGTCGTCATCGCATCCAGGGTGTCCGCGATCATGATGATCCGTGCGCCTACAGGAATGTCCTCGCCGGACAGTCCATCCGGATATCCAGTGCCATCGTAGTTCTCGTGGTGATGCTTCACAGCATCAAGCACGTGGCCCTTTAATTTCGAGACGGTAGCGACTAGTTCTGCACTGCGTGTGACGTGGGTCTCCATCACAATACGCTCCTCCGGGGAAAGTTTGTCCTCCTTCCGAAGGAGCGGCGCAAACTCTTCATAGATTTTCCCAACGTCATGCAAAAGCGCCGCTCGCTTGACCGAATCAACAAGCCGAGTGGAAAGGCCGAGCTCTCGAGCGATCGCGACAGCATACTCTGCGACGCGGCGGGAATGCCCGGACGTGTAGGGATCACGAGCTTCTATCGCCTTCACCATTAGCTCAAGCTTCTCTTCCATCTCATTCTGAAGCTCGAGGTTCATGTGATACAATTGACGAACCAGAAAAATGGGAAAGACCACGACGACTAAGCCAACCAACTGAAGCTTGACGTACAGGAAAGCAAGTAGGATCGCCAGCGAGCTTGCGAGGAAGTCGTAAACTCGGGCTCCCCCACTGAGGCGCTCGTAAGCCTCGCCAAGAGTCAACTCGCTGGTGAAAGTCACCGCGAGCGCCACAGCAGTGTTGTTGATCGCGAAGTAAGTCACCACGAGCCCGATAAAAGGCACCACCTTGAACACAAACTCGGGATTCGCGGTAGAGATGCTGCTCAGTAACGGCTGTCCCCCAAGAACGCCATACACAACACCGCCTGCCCCGACGGCGACCATGTACTGACATGTGTTAAACAGGACACGCTGCGGCGCCTTCCGTCGAACAAAGGTCTCAGTGATCACGGCGGTCAGGCCAGCGATCGCCATAGGCACGGGATGCGGAAAGAGCATCGTTGCTGCGAAAAAAGGAAGGAAGGATACCGACGTATTCGTGTTTGCGCGGGTCCTGAGGCCCCACGCATCGCACAGGAAGGCTGTGATCAAGAACGCTACCGCGCCATTCCAATACCAATCTGCAGAGATTGGTGGAGTTAGGCGTTCGGGCAAGAACAGGAGCGCCATCGCGGCGGCCGCAAAAACCGCGATGAGAGCGTTGATTCTCCAGTTGTTTCTGGCACTAAGAGCAGCCATTGCCGCCTTGCAAGTTGGGGGAAGCCCCGGGTCATCGGGTTACCACGCGTTCGTGCCTTCGACGAAAAACAGCTTCGTGACGACCGTGAACAGTGCGGCGAGCACTTGCAACATTGAGCGTCACCCCCTTCAGCGATCGCTTCGATCGCGTGAGAAAACTTGGAGTGGTACGCCTTCGCTACGACGTACCCGACGCTCCGCTCGTTGTACTGTCCGCTCAGCTTCGCTCAGGTCGCGATGACCAGGGGCCCCCTTATTCGGTGTGCCTGCAGACTATCTATGAGTTACGCCGCCATCTGACGCGCCAGCGCCTGCCGGATCGCCTCGATGACCGCGCCCATGCCCGATGCCTTGCCCACGATCTCCCGCACGCCCGACAACCGCAGCCGGTCCTGCGCCTCCTGCTCGATGCCCCCGGTCACGATGATCACCTCCGCCGTCAACTTCCGCTCCGGGTCCAGGAGCCGCTCCACCACCTGCTCGGCGTTCAAGTCGGGCAGCCCGTAGTCCAACACGATGAGATCCGGATCGGACCGGCCGATCTCGAGCAGCCCATCCACGCCGTTCGCGGCCTCGATCAACTCCACCTGCAGCCCCGTCCGGTTGATCAGCGTCCGCAACGCCAGCCGGTACCGCTCGTCATCCTCTACCAAGACCACCATCGGCCTGCTCACGGGGCCGTTCGACAGCTCCGGCGGCACCGGCATCCCGTGCGCCCGCAAAAAGGCCGCGAGATCGTCCACCACCACACGCCGCCGCCCCGTCGGTGTCTTATGCCCCTTCAGGTGCCCCTGGTCGATCCAGTTGGCCACCGTCGTAGGCGACACCTGACAGATGCGCGCGACGCGCTGCGTGCCCCAGTACTTCTTCGATTTGATAGAACTCACGGAACCCGAAATACCACCAGAATCGATAGTCCGCTAGTCCCCCCAGGAGGGCGCTGCGTTGGGGGAACAGACGTGATATAAATGCAATATCTACAACAAGTTACATGCCGCTAAGAGCTCATCCAACGCGTATCGCCGGCGCATCGCACCATTTGCCTAGGAGCGTCCCACTTCCCCACGCCCCCACATCCCCACGCCTTACCTCCGCGCGTCCGCCCACCGATTCGTCGCATCCAATACCGCCAACACCGCGCTGCGCTCGGGACTCTCCCGGACCTCCGCCGTCCCGGTCATCAGCATCGCCTCGCGGCCACCCAGCCCGTGCACCGCCACCAGCACGAACTTCCGGTCAAACGCCTCCACGAGGGTCGCCCCCTCGAGCGCGATCGAATTGTCGGGCATCAGCTCGTCCAGACAGTGCGACGCGGCACGCGCCGCCGCCTCCACCCGGTTCCGGATCGTGTCCGTCCCCTGCTCCTCGGCGTCCGCCTCCCGGTCCTCGAACGCGAGCTTCACGCGGATCAACACCCGCTGAGCCCGCGACGCCGGCCGCACGTCCAGCGCGCGGAAAATCACCACCCGCTTCTTGGCCCGGTTCTTCACCGCGTCGTCCTGCATCTGCTCGATAGGACGCACGTCCGCCGTCTGCGCCACGCTGATCACCCGGTGATCGATCTTGAGACCGAGCTGGGCCATCAACGCCGACTCGATGTTCCGCACCACCTGCTTGGGGTGCATGTCGTTCTGCGTGAGCACGTGGACCTCGCTCACTTCCCCCTGCGGCGTCACCACCACCCGCGCGGACAACACCCCCGTGAGACTGGTGATGAGATTCTCGGCCCGCTTCACCCCCCACGGATCGTGGGCCGGCGTCGCGGAAACCGTCGAGCTCTGCTGTTCGGGCGCATCCCCCGCGCCACTGGCGCGGACCGGCTTCTGCGGTGTCACGTCATTACGCTCCTGTTGCTACCTGGTTCCGGCCACCCGCCTTCGCCCGGTACAGCGCGCGATCGGCTGCGACCAGCACATCCTCGTGCTCTGCTCCCTCCAACCGGTACTCCGCCACCCCAATGCTGGCGCCGATAAAGCCCTTCGGATAGCCCAGCTCTCCCCCCAGCGCCACCACCCGCTCCCGCAATTTCTCCGCGACCCCCACCGCTCCCGAGAGTCCCGTGCGCATCAGAATCACGACGAACTCGTCACCGCCGTACCGGGCCGCGAAGTCCGCGGTACGAATCGCCGCGAGCACCTCCCGCGACGCCCCGCGCAAGACCTCGTTTCCGGCCTCGTGCCCGAACTGGTCGTTCACCTGCTTGAAGTGGTCCAGATCCACGAACAGCACCGCAAACGATTCACCCGACCGCTTGGTCCGCGCCACTTCGTTCGCCAGCCGGTCCCGCAAGACCCGGAACGTTGCCAGGCCCGTCAAGCCGTCCACCGCCGCCTGCTGCTGCGCCGTCTTCGCCTGCTTCTCCAGATAGGGCGGGCAGGACTTGTACGTCGTCCGCCCCTTCACCATCGCGCCGGCGAACTCCCGGCAGCTCCGGTACCCGCACGCCCCGCAATCCCACGGCCGGCCATTCGGCGCCGAGCCGATCTCCGCCAGAATGTCGTCGACCTCGTCGGGAGCCACCGCCGCAATCCGGCTACTCACCGCGAAAGTCGCGCCCACGTTCACCCGCTGCGCCACCTCGTCATCCAGCACCGGCAGCTTGCTCCGCGGCGGCTCCGTCGCCTCCACCACCGCCCGGCGCCAGAAGAGCTGGTCCTTCGAACCGAGCAACGGATGGTCGAGACAGCCGTCGCAGGGCAGTATGTCCACGAAGCCCAGGTCGATCCGGTCCACCGCCACCGCCCGCGCCATCGCTTCGAGCTGAGCGAGCCCGCGCACCTTCTTGAACCGCCGCGATGCGTGGGTCTGCTCCGCCAACAACTCGAGGGGCAATCCCCCCGCCGTACTCCAATGCCGCCGCCGTTCCTCCGGTAAACGTTCAAAATGGGGCAATTGGTCTTCTACCTTAATGCCCCGTACCTCCAGGAGCCTGGCCAGGTCGGCGAAGGTAATGGCTGCATCGACCGCCGACCCCCCCTCCGTGAGGCACACACCGGCGTAGACAACCTTCAAGTCCTTGCCATACATAGCTTTAAGATACTTCGCCTCGGCGGCGATCGGCGTGTCCACAGGGGCCAGATAGGGCACCAGCTCCGGGTGCTCGGTCCTGATCTGCTCCACCACCACCGGACAGGTGCTGCGGATCAGCGTCCCCCAACCGGGCTCGGCAAAGAGCCTCAAATACTCCCGGGCCACCAGCTCGTCTCCCAGCACGCCCCGGTGGACGGTGCGGAAACCCGCCTGGTAGCACGCGTTGACGACCTGTTCAGGGGTGGCGGGGTGGAAGTGGGCCGCTGATTCGACGCTCAGGATGAGCGTGGCTTTGCCACCGGCGGCGAGCTCGACCGCCTTCTCGTAGTCGCCGAGGGCGACGATGGCACCGTGGGGGCAGGCGGGAAGACAGAGACCGCATCGGGTACAGGCTTCGTCGACGATCCGGACGCGCTCCGCATCCACCGCCACGGCATCCGCGGGGCAGACTCGCACGCAAGCCAAACACGTGACGCAATGCTCTGGAACGACGCGAAAATCCACTCGGAGGTCCGGGCCTCTCGGGCGAAAGCGGCCTATCGGCCTTCGGGTTTCAAGGGCCCCCCAAAATGGACTCGGGTTCGGGGACTGTCAATGCCGCCTGTTTTTCAAAGCATTCATGCAAAAGCACTTAGCGAAGTACTCGCCACACTCCGAAATGGTGCGTAAACTGAGCGGCGTGAAACGCGCCGTCGCCATTCCCCTGCTGCTCGCACTCTTCACACCACCGCTGTCGAGCCAGGCGGTCGAATACCTGCCAGTCTTCGACAGCCTCCGCAACCTCTCGTTGCGCACCGACTCGGCCGCGAGCGTGCGAAACGTGTCGCTCGTGCGCGACTCACTCACGTTTCACCTCGACTCCGGGATCATTTATTTCACGGGCTCGGTGGTCGGACGCGCGCCGGGCGCGGTCTTCGTCGGGCGCGGCTCGGTGTCGGTCGCCGTTGCGCCGGCCTACGACGTCGAGCGCCGAGAGCTGCACCGCGTACTCCACGACTCCTCCACGACGTGGCCCATCACCGCCGCCGCGTTCCTGGCCCTGGACTCGACCGTCCGAGAGCTGAAAGCCCGGGCCGCAGCCTGGCACGCGGGCCAGGACGGCGCCGCGGGCCGCATCCTGGACCACCTCTTGAGCCATCTGGTGGACGGGCGGTCGAAGCTCGCGCTGGACGGCGGTTTTCTTTCCGGCATCCTGAACGCGGACACCACCGGATTTCTTCTGGCTCGAGTGGCGCGGAAGGACGGCGACGATCTCACGCTGCGCTACGACGTGCGGGATGCGGACGGACTCTCAGTGCTCCACGACGGCCGCCAAGGCGCCAGTGAATGGCCGGTGGCCGAGCTGCCGGTCACGAGTGCGCTGGCCGACTCGGACCCCGATCTGGTGTCGGACCCGGATGTCCGGCTCGGGCGGTACACCATCGATGCGACCGTGGACCCGCTGCACGGCTTCTCGTCGGTCACCGTGGTCCGGTTTACGACTCCGCGGCCCCGCACCCGGTGGGTGGAATTCGACCTCGCCGAGGTGCTGCATGCGGACTCACTGACGGAGGACGGGCGCCCGATCGCCTTCTTCCAGGCCCCGCACAACGGCAACCTCTGGGTCCGGCTCTCCGACGGACGCCGGTCCGGAGACACCATCGCGCTGCGCCTCGTGGACCACGGCGACCTGATCGCCACGTATTCGATCCTGGACGACTGGCGCCGCGACATGCCCCGCATTGCGCCGGAGGTGTCGCGGGACCACTGGTTCAAGGTCCGGGACTGCTCGGAATGGTATCCCCGGTACGACTTCTGGCAGCCCGCCGACATGGATCTGACCTACCGGGTGCCGAGTGCGTACCAGTTCTCGAGCGTCGGCCACCTCGCCGACTCCACCCACTCGGGCGACACCGTCATCACCCATTGGCGCACCGAGCGTCCCACGGTGTGGGCCTGTTTCAACGTCGGCCGCATGGGCGAGCGCCACATCGCCGATCCGCGGATTCCGCCGGTGGTCGTGCAGATGAACACCGAGGCGCACCAATCCCTCGATCAGTTCCTCATGGCGCTGACAGACTCCGGGGGGTCCGTCTCCAACCTGTCCCTCCTCACGCGGACCGACGCGCTGGAGGACGTGACGGGGGACGTGGCCAACAGTCTGTCGTTCTTCACCCAGCGGTTCGGGACGCCCCTGTACTCGCGGTACTACGCCACCGAGGTGCCGGTCGATTATGGCCAGGCGTTTCCGGGCCTGATCTACCTCTCGAACTACACGTACATCGGTACGCACAACTCAGGCGCGGAAGAGATCTTCCGGTCGCACGAAATGGCGCATCAGTGGTGGGGCATCGGGGTCATGCCGGCCAGCGAGCGGGACGGCTGGCTCCAGGAGGGCTTCGCGAATTTCTCCGGACTCTGGTACATGCAGCACATCATGGGCGACACGTCCAAGTTCTACGACCAGATCGGCAAGTGGCGCGATGAGCTGGTGTCGCGGGGATCGGACGTCGCGCCCCTCGGCATCGGATTCCGCGTGGGGAACCAGGACCACCCGGGGGACTACGATCTGATCCTGTATGAGAAGGGCGCCTGGGTCCTTCAGATGCTCCGGAACCTGATGCTCGACTTCGACACGTTCAAAGAAGACGGCTTCACCGTCGTGATGCGGGACTTCTACACGCAATACCGGGGGCGGAAGGCGTCGATCAGGGACTTCCAGCGAGTGGTGGAAGGTCACACCCAGGAATCGATGGGCTGGTTCTTTGACGAGTGGGTGTACGGATCAGCGATCCCCACGTACACGTTCTCGTGGCACGCCGACACCGCGGTGAACGGGAAAATCCCCTTCCACATGCGAGTCCGGCAGACCGACGTGCCGGATGGCTTCTTCATGCCGGTGCCGGTGGAGCTCCAGTTCGCCGGCGGGCGGCACGCCTACCTCCACCTGAACGTCCGGGGCCCGCTCACCGAAGGCACCATCTCCCTCCCTGAAGCGCCCACGGCGGTCTACTTCAATCCGCTGGCCTCGGTGCTTGCCAGGGTCAAGACGGAGCGCTGGACGCGCTAGACCAGCGCGTATTCCTTCAGCTTGCGGTACAGCGTCCGCTCACCGATGCCCAACGCCTCCGCCGCCTTGCGCCGGTTGCCGCGGCTTTCCTTCAGAGCCGCCTCGATGGCCGCGCGCTCCACGTCCGCCATCGACATGCCCGCCCGGTAGACGACCTGGGAATCCGCGGGCCCTTCGATTTCCGCGGCGGGAATCGAACCGTGCGGGCCGACCTCGATAACCTCCACACGACGGGCCGGCTGCTCATCTACCCGCCGCCGCAGCTCCTCCACCTGCAGCTTCAGCTCCACGAGGCTCCGCAGGATGAACTGCAGCTCCTGACCCGCCACTTCCCGCCCCGGCCCGACTACCCGCATCGGGAGACCGCGGACGGCGCCATCCCGGATGTCGGCCGGAATGTCGGAGGCGCGGATCTCTCCGGCGGGCGCCAGCACCACCATCGACTCGATCAAGTTCCGGAGTTGGCGGACGTTCCCGGGCCAGTCGGCATCCACGAGGTGCTGAAGCGCCTCCGGCGTGATCCCCTGGAAGGCCCGGTCGTGGAGCTTGGCGAGTTCGCCGATGAAGCGGCGGACCAGGATCGGGATGTCGGTCCGGCGCTGGCGCAGAGGAGGCAGATAGATGGCAAGGACGTTCAGGCGGTAGTAGAGGTCATCCCGGAACGTCCCCAGCGACACGAGGTCGCGGAGTGCCTTGTTGGTCGCGGCCACTACGCGGACATCCACCCGGATGGGCTGCGTGCCCCCCACCCGGAAGAAGGTCCGGTCCTCGAGCACCCGCAGCAGCTTCACCTGCGTGGCGGCGGGCATCTCGCCCACCTCGTCGAGAAAAATGGTCCCGCTATCGGCCAGCTCGAAACGGCCCAGGCGCCGTTCGGCGGCCCCCGTGAAGGCGCCCTTTTCGTGCCCGAACAGCTCGCTCTCGAGGAGGGTTTCGGGAAGCGCCGCGCAATTGACGGCGATGAACGGCTTGCCACGGCGAGGGCTGAGGTCGTGGATGGCGCGGGCGACCAGCTCCTTGCCCGTTCCCGATTCACCCTCGATCAGCACCGTGGAGGTCACCGGTGCCATCTGCTCGATCTTGACCAGCACTTCCTGGATGGGGGCAGACTCACCGATGATGCCGGTGCGCTCCTGCAGGCGGCGCCGCTCGATGAGCCGGCGCACGGTCTGCGCCACTTCGCCCAGATCGGCGCCCTTCACCAGATAGCCCGTCAGGC
This sequence comes from Gemmatimonadales bacterium, assembly GCA_035553475.1. Lineage (GTDB taxonomy): Bacteria > Gemmatimonadota > Gemmatimonadetes > Gemmatimonadales > GWC2-71-9 > 40CM-2-70-7. The sequence continues at coordinate 2,940 of DATNDQ010000192.1, read as the reverse complement.
CCAGCTCGAGTGCAAAGTCCTTCGGCTCGGGCTCTGTGGCTTCCAGGATGCCGAGCGTGGAAACGGGCAGGTCGCGCGCCTGCGACAGGAGCTGAGCGGTCGAGGATTCGTGGAGCCCGCCGGTGAACACCAGACAGTCGGGCTCGCGGCGGCGGAGCGCTTGCCGGACTTCGTCGGCGGAGGTCGCCAGCTCGGTCTCGAAGCCGGCGCTCTCGAGCTGCGCGTTGACGCGCACGGCGAACTCGAGATCACCGGTGGTGATGAGGACGCGGTCAGACACTAGACATCAGACGTCAGTGGTCAGTAGGCTCGCCGCGCAGGATCGTCACGGCGTGCTCGAGGAGTTCGTCCAGCACCGGCAGAGCGTCCCGAACCGCCCCCGGGGAGCCCGCGAGGTTCACGATCAGCGTCTTGCCACGAGTGCCCGCGATGGCACGCGAGAGCCAGGCGCGGGACGTCCCCTTGGCCCCACGCGCCCTGATGGCTTCAGATATGCCATGCGCTTCCCGCTCGATGGCGGCTCGCGTGGCGTCGGGGGTCACGTCCCGCTGCGCCAGGCCCGTTCCGCCGGTGGTCAGCACGACGTCCACCTCACCGGAGTCCGACCAGCGCGTGAGCTTCGACACGATCAAGTTGGTCTCGTCGGGCACGATGCTCCGGACGGCCACCTCGAACCCGCGCTTCGCCGCCCACGTCGCGATCGCATCTCCCGACGTGTCGTCACGGCGTCCCTGCGCGCCGAGGTCAGACACAGTGAGTATCCCAATACGCATGGTTCCCTAACCGCCTAACCGTCTAACCGTCTATTTCTTCGTGTTGTGCGGCACGAAGGGGAGCTTCACGACTTCGGCCTCGGACCGTTTCCCCCGCACTTCCACCTCAAACTTGGTCCCGGCCTTGGCCGACTCCTTGGGGAGATAGGTGGTACCGATCGGCGCGTTGACCGTCGGCGTCACGGTGCCCGACCGGACGACGTCCACCTGCCGGTCGTTCAAGAACACCGGATACCCGTGCCGGCCGATGGCCTTGGGGTCGGCCATCCTGAAGCCGACCAGCCGGCGGGTCACCCCTTCGAGCTTCTGCTTCTTGAGGGCCGCCTGGCCGGTGAAGGCCGCGCCCTTCTCCAGCTTCACGATGAAATTGAGCCCCGCTTCGATGGGCGTGGTCGTGTCGTCGATGTCATTGCCGTAGAGCGGCAGGCCCGCCTCGAGGCGCAGGGTGTCCCGCGCACCCAATCCGGCGGGCGCCGCGCGCCCCTGGCCCGCCAGGGCGTGCCAGAGCTTCTCGGTGTCTTGCGCGCGACAATACAGCTCGAAGCCGTCCTCACCCGTGTACCCGGTGCGGGAGATGAAGCACTGCACGCCCGCGACCTTGGCGTCGGGGAGGAAGTGGTAGTACGGAATGTCCTTCACCTTGGGCGTAGCGAGCGGGGTGAGGAGGGCCTCCGCGCGCGGGCCCTGGATGGCGAGCAGGCCGACGTCATCCGAGATATTCCGGAGCCGGACGTTGGCCCCGCCCTTCTGATCCAGGATGTGGTTCCAGTCCTTCTCGATGTTCGACGCGTTCACGACCACCATCAGCTTGTCGTCGAACCGGTAGACCAGGCAGTCGTCCACGAACGTGCCCTTGTCGGTCAGGATCGCGGAGTATTGCGCCTGGCCCGCCTCGAGCGCGCCGACGTCATTGCAGGTGACCTTCTGCACGAAGGCGTTCCGGTCGGGCCCCGTGACTTCGAATTCGCCCATGTGGGACACGTCGAAGATGCCGACGTCCGTCCGCACCGCCTTGTGCTCGGCGCCGATACCGGCGGGATAGGTCACCGGCATCTCGTAGCCGCCGAAGGGCACCATCTTGGCGCCCAGGGCGACATGGACGTCGTGGAGCGGCGTGCGCTTCAGGGGGGCGGGGGCGGCGGGGGGCGTATCAGTCATCGTATTCCTCGGAAATTCAGCGTGAACCCATCAGCGTCGCGAGCAGCGCCTTCTGTACATGCAGCCGGTTCTCGGCTTCGTCCCAGACTTTCGACTGCGGCCCTTCGATCACATCGGCGGTGACTTCTTCGCCGCGGTGCGCGGGGAGGCAGTGCAGGAAAATCGCCTTGGCGTCGGCCTGCTTCATCAGGGCCTTGTCCACCGTGTAGCCGCGGAAGGCGTTCTTGCGGCTCTCGGCCTCCCCTTCCTGTCCCATCGATGCCCAGACGTCGGTGTTCACGACGTGCGCGCCGGCCACGGCTTCTTCCGGAGATTCGGTGACCAGCACCTTGGTCTTGGCCTTGGCGGCTTCCAGCTTGGCCTGGTTGGGCTCGAAGCCTTCAGGACAGGCGAGCCGGAGCTCGAAGCCGAGTACCTGGGCCGCCTCGAGCCAGCTGTTGGCCATGTTGTTGCCGTCCCCGATCCACGCGATCCGCTTCCCTTCCCAGCTCCCCAAGGCCTCCTTCACCGTGAACAGGTCGGCCAGCACCTGGCACGGATGCGAGAGGTCAGTCAGGCCGTTGATCACGGGGATGGTCGAGAACTTCGCCAGCTCCTCGACCTCACCGTGGTCGAAGGTCCGGATCATGATCCCATTCACATAACGGGAGAGGACGCGCGCGGTGTCGGGGATCGGCTCACCGCGGCCGATCTGGATGTCCCGGGACGAGAGGAACAGTGCCTGCCCGCCGAGCTGGTAGGCGCCGACTTCGAAGGAGACCCGTGTGCGGGTGGAGGACTTGGCGAAGATCATGGCCAGGGTCTGGCCGGCCAGCGGGGTCTCACGGTACTGGCCCGACTTCATCCGGGCCGCGAGGTCGAAGAGCTTGGAGATCTCGTCCTTCGAGAAGTCCGTGATAGCCAGGAAATCGCGCTTGGGCATCGGGTCCCTAGTGATTGACGATCAAAGCAGGTCAAAATGACAGCGGAGACCTGCGGATTTTACACGATCGGGGGGGTGGGTGACAAG
>DATNDQ010000191.1:0-16320 GCA_035553475.1 Gemmatimonadales bacterium | reverse complement strand
GACGTCGAGCTGGGATACATCCAGGAGCTCACGCTCTGGAATCGGCTCTGGCTGAATCTGAATGTCCGGGGCGGCGTGCAGATGCAGGGGTTCCGCGATGCACGGGTCGCACCACAGGGCGCGTTCTGGGTCCCCATCGGGGCCAGTGCCCGGCTCAACTGGAAGCCGGGCGACTATGTGGGCATCGATCTCGCGCCGATGTATCGCTTCTCGAAAACGTTTTCGGCCGGCGTCACAGCGTCGTACTACCGGCAGGGGCTCGACACCTACACCTACCAGTCAGCCACCGACTCACTCCGCGTCGCGGGCAATCTCGGCGCACCGGTGAGTGCTTCGGTGCTGGATGCCGGGACGAATCAGCACTTCACGCAACTGGGATTGGCCGTCACCTACCAGGGACCGGTCTGGGAGACCGGCTTCTCGATTCAGCAGACGGTCAGCGGGTTTGGCGCGGGGACTTCGGTGCCGGCGGCGACGACATTCCGGATCGTTTTCCGGACGTTTCACGGGCTGTTCTAAGCAGCTCGCGGGCATGCTTGAGGGCGGCTTCGAGGTCGGGATCACCGAGCATCCGCGCCACCTCCCGCGTGCGATCCTCGCCTGAGGTCTCCTTGATATCGCTGGTCGCCACTCCCCCCCGCGCGCCCTTGGTGATGACGACGTGGTGGTCCGCGCGCACCGCGATCTGCGGGAGGTGCGTGATCACCAGGACCTGACGACCATCCGCGACCTCTGCCAGCGCCTCCCCCACCTTCCCGCCCACCTCGCCGCCGATCCCCTGGTCCACCTCGTCGAATACGAGGGTAGGAATCGCGTCGTGCCCCGCGAGGACCACCTTGAGCGCCAGCATCAACCGCGAGGTCTCACCGCCGGACGCGACGCGGGAGAGCGGCTTCGAGCCCATGCCAGGGGAGAGCTCGACTTCGAACGAGACAGCCTCACTACCAAAGGCGTGGGGTGTGGGGAGTAGGACCAATCGTGGCTCGAACCGGCCTCCGCCAAGACCCAGGGAAGGCAGGTGTTCGTTCACCGCCTTGCCCAGTTTCCTGGCTCCCGCATTCCGCTTCTTCGAGAGCGCTTCGCAGGCCCGCACAAAATCCTGTGACGCCTGCTCTCGCGCCTCGACAAGGGACCGCAGGTCCAGCTCGGCGGTGTCGAGCAGGTCCAGCTCGCGTGCGGACGCGTCGCGCGTCGCCAGGACGTCGGGGATTTCGGGGCCGTATTTCCGGGTGAGTTTGTCGAGGATGTCGCGGCGGCGGTCGATGGCCGCAAGGCGCGCTGGATCCGCGTCAATCGAGGCGGCGTAGTCCCGCGCGGCGGCGGACAGTTCCTGAAGATTCGTGAAGGCCGTGTCCAGCATCTCGCGCCAGTTGCCGACCGTCGGGTCAATCCGCTCGAGTGCCGCCAGAACCCTTGCGCCTTTTGAGAGCCCCGATTGATCCGCCGCGTCCTCCAGCTCACGGGCCAGCCGGCCGAGCTCCTCGGCATTCGCCAGTCTCTTCGCTTCGGTCTCGAGGCCCTCGTCCTCGCCAACCTTCGGCGCGGCCTGGGTGATCTCCTCGACGACGTGGCGCAGGTAGTCGGCCTTCCGGCGAACCTCCTCCTGCTTGCCCCTGAGATCGTTCTCCCTGGCCACCGCGCCCTGCCACCGCGTGTAGGCATCGCGTACCGCCGTCCGCTCGACCTGCGCGTCGGCATACGCGTCGAGAATCCCGGCCTGGGCCTCCCCCTTCACGAGCGACTGGGTCTCGTGCTGTCCATGGAGATCCACGAGGGCTGATCCCAGCTGCGCCAGCACGCCAACGGTGGTCGGAGATCCGTTCACCCAGGCTCGGGAGCGCCCCTCGGGATAGACCTCACGGCGGATGACCAGGGTCTCTTCGGAAAGCTCGACGCCGAGCTCGTCGGCGACCGCGCGGACGGCCGTGATGCCGGGAGTCCCGGCCAGATCGAACGCCCCTTCGACCACCGTCTTCTCGGCACCGGGGCGGACGACGTCCCCGGACGCGCGCTCCCCCAGGAGGAGGGCCAGCGCGTCCACGAGCATCGACTTCCCTGCTCCGGTCTCGCCCGTGAGCACGTTGAGACCGGAGGTGAGCTTGAGAGTGACGTCGGCAATGACGGCGAGATCACGAACGCGCAGCTCAGCCAGCACTACCGGCGCTCACGGTCGGAAAGGTCTCCCCAGTGCAGCTTCTTCCGCATGCGGGCGAAGAATCCCTCAGGCCCGAGGCGAACCAGCAGCACGGGCTTTTCGGCTCGCCGAACCAGCAGCCGGTCCCCGGGCGGGATGGTGGTCCCGACCTGGCCATCGAACGAGACCATCACGTCGTCCGTCCAGGGGGGGATCGGCTCGACCGCCACGACCGAGCTGGAAGGCAGGACCAGCGGGCGCACGGCCAGGGTGTGCGGGCAGATGGCGGTGACCACGATGGCATCCACGCCGGGCACCACGATGGGACCGCCGGCCGACATCGAGTAGGCCGTGGAGCCCGTGGGTGTGGAGACGATGATTCCGTCTGCCGAGTATTGCCCGACTTCATCGCCATCGACAAAGACGCGCAGCCGTACGACGCGGGCGACGCCACCCTTGTGCACGGCGACGTCGTTCAGGACCAGCGGCTCGGTCCGGGGAAGCCCCTGCTTGTGCTCAATGGTCGATACGAGCGCAAGCCGTGGTTCGGTCGCGAAGGCGCCGCGCACCAGCGCGTCGAGCGCCCAGTCCAGGCTCTGCACGGACGCCGTCGTGAGAAAGCCGACGCGGCCGAGATTGACGCCGAGGATGGGCGTTTGCGCCCCTTTGAGGAGCCGGGCGCCTCGCAGCAGCGTCCCGTCTCCACCCAGGGTGAGCAGGCAGTCGAGGCGTGAGGATTCGGAGAGAGTCGCCGGCTGAGGCGCAGGCCACAGCTTCAGCAGATCTGGTTCAGCGTGGAAGGTGACGCCGAGCTTGGGGGCCGCCGCCACCAGCTGGGCGAGCACCACGCCAAGGTCGCGGTAGTTGGCGTTGCCGACGACCCCGACGTTCATTTGGGAGTGAGCGACTCCTCGGCCGCGAGCGCGCGGAAGCGCGTCACGATTCCCTCAGCGGTGAGGCCCACCTCCGCCAGCTGCTGCGCCCGCGGCGCGTGCTCGTAGATCCGGTCGGGGACGCCGAGCGGAACCACCCGCACGCCGGGAGCGGTGGTCTCCACCACGCCCGCGAGATACGCCCCAAAGCCATTCACGACGGTCCCGTCTTCCACGGTCAAGAGCAGCTGGTGCTCGTGCACCAGCGCGTCGAGCGTCACCCGGTCGAGCGGCTTGAGGAAGCGGCAGTTCACCACGGTGAGGTCCCAGCCGTCGGCGGCGAGCTGCTCGGCGGCGGCCAGCGCGGGTTGGCACATCACGCCGACCGCGAGGATCGCGCCGTCCTTCCCTTTCCGCAGGACTTCCCACGTGCCGTACGGTACGGGCTGGACTTCGGCAGCCGGCACCATGTCGCCGGGAGCCTTGTCGCGCGGATACCGGACGGAGAAGGGCCCGTCATGCTGGAGCGCGCAGCGCAATAGACCCACCAGCTCCTTGCCGTCACGCGGCGCGGTGACCGTCATCCCGGGCACCGCCAGGAGATACGCGATGTCGTAGAGACCCATGTGGGTCTGCCCGTCATCTCCCACCATCCCGGCGCGGTCCATCGCGAAGATCACCGGCAGCTTCTGGATCGCGACATCGTGAATGATGTTGTCGTACGCGCGCTGCAGGAACGTCGAGTAGATCGCGACGATGGGCCTGATCCCCTGCGTCGCCATACCCGCCGCGAACGTCGTCGCGTGACCCTCGGCGATACCGACATCGAAGAACCGTTCCGGATACGCCTTCTGGAACAGGTTGGTCCCGGTGCCTGACGGCATCGCCGCCGTAATCGCCACCAGATGGGGATACTCAGCGCCGAGCTGAACCAGCGCGTCGCCGAACACCTTGGTCCACTGGGGCGCACCGGGAGCGACGGGCTTGAGCTTGCCGGTGACCGGATCGTAGGGTGCGCGGGCGTGGAATTTCTCGAGGTCGGGTTCCGGGTGCGGGAATCCCTTCCCCTTGTGCGTCAGGACGTGCACCACACGGGGGCCCTTCAAGGACTTCACGATCTCGAACGTGGAGAGCATCTGATCGATGTTGTGGCCGTCAATGGGACCGAAGTACCGGAAGCCGAGCTCTTCGAAGAGCATCCCCGGAGACCAGAGGTTCTTCACGCTCTCTTCGACGGTCTTGGCGAATTCCACGAGCTTGGGCCCGCCCACGAGGTGGGAGGCCCGTTCGATCATGCCCTTCGCGATTTCACGCACCCGCACGGTGAGCGGATTCGCGATCATCGACCCGAGGTACTTGCTCATCGCGCCGACGTTCGGTGCGATGGACATGCCGTTGTCATTCAGGACGAAGATGATGTCGCGATTGGAATGGCCGGCGTTGTTCAGGGCCTCGTACGGCAGACCGCACGTCATCGCCCCGTCTCCGACGACGGCGACCACCCGATATTCATCACCCGCCAGGTCGCGCGCGGCCGCCATGCCGAACGCCGCCGACAGCGCGGTCCCCGCGTGCCCCGCACCGAACTGGTCGTGCGGGCTCTCGCTCCGGCGGAGAAATCCGTTCAGTCCCCCGGGTTGCCGGAGGGTGTGGAAGCGGTCGTTCCGGCCGGTGAGGATCTTCCAGGGATACCCCTGGTGCCCCACGTCCCAGACGATCTTGTCCTTGGGAGAATCAAACGCCCGGCAGAGGGCCACGGTGAGCTCGACGACGCCGAGTCCGGCGCCGATATGGCCGCCGGTCTGGGAGACGACTTCGATGAGGCGCTGACGCACGTCGTCCGCGAGCTGCTGGAGCGACTCAGGCGGCAGCCGTTTGATGTCGTCGGGTCCGTGGATCTGATCGAGCAGGTTCATGTAGCCGTCAGCTCTCTAGTTGGGCCGGGTCACGATGTAGTGCGCCAACTCCACCAGTGTAGGGGAAACTAACCCCGCCGAGAGCAGGCGGGCCACCGCCGCGGCGGAGAGCCGCTCCGCCTCCGCCCGGGCCGCCCCCACCCCCAAAAGGGTCACGAAGGTGGTCTTGTCCTGCGCCTCGTCCTTTCCGGCCGTCTTCCCCAATTGGTCCGAGGTCGCCGTGGCATCCAGGACGTCGTCGGCGATCTGGAAGGCGAGCCCGATGGACTCGCCATATCCCCGGAGGGCTTCGATCCGCTGGGGGGGTACGTCCTCACCGGCCGCGAGCGCTCCGATCACGCAGGAGGCGGCGATCAGCGCACCCGTTTTTCGCGCATGCACCTCGCGGAGTCCGGCGACGTCCAACCCGCCCCCTTCTCCTTCGAGATCGAGCGCCTGTCCGCCGATCATCCCCCCCGCCCCGGCGGCGCGGAACAGCTCGAGCGCGATGTCCCGCTGACGTTCGGGCGAGAGGCCGAGGCGGGCCATGCCCCGCGCGAGCACGCGGGCGGCGAGGGCCACCATGTGATAACCGGCACGCGTCGCCGTGGGCACGTCGAAGGCGCGGTGCGTCGTCGGACGGCCGCGGCGCAAATCATCGTTGTCCATGCTCGGCAGGTCGTCGTGTACCAGGGAATACGCGTGGACCACTTCGACGGCCGCCGCGAGCTCCGCGATCGGCGCTTCCACGCCACCGAGTGACTCGTAGGCACTGAAGACCAGGGTGGGACGAAGCCGCTTGCCGGGAGAGAGCAGGCTATAGCGGACGGCGGCCGCCACCGGGGGAGTCCAGAACTTCGCCCCCTCCTCGCTCCACTCGGCCAGCACCGCATCGACCCGTTGGCGGCAATCGATCAGGTACGCATCGAGGCCCCGCGGGGCCGTTTCAGCCGTCGAGGTCGTCAACCTTGAGTGTTCCGGCGTGGTCGGAGATCACCTGCTTCACTTTCGCCTGAGCGCCATTCAACCGGTCACGCGCGGAGCGCAGGCGCTCGACGCCCTCCTCGAAGAGCTTGAGCGCCTGATCGAGATCGAGATCGGGCGTTTCGAGCTGCCGCACGATGGCCTCGAGACGCTCCAACTCTTTTCCGAAGTCGGGTTGGGTGGCCATCAGTTGCCTTCCACTCGTGCTTTGACGGTGCCGTCCACGACCCGAAGGTCGAATGGATCGCCGACATGGAAGTCGGTGGTGCGGCGCAGGACGCGCCCGGTCCCATCTCGCGGCACCGCAAACCCCCGAGACAGCGTCCCGAGGGGTGACAGCGCGTCGAGGCGACCACTGATGGCTGACAGCTGATAGCTGACGGCTTCCATGCGGCGCTGCACCGACGCTACCAGTCGTTGGCCCATCCAGCTGACGCGTTCGTCCATCCGATCCACTCGATGCGCCAGTCCGCGGGCCAATCGTGCGCCCAGGTGCTCGAGGTCGCTCATCACTTCGTCCCGATCGGGAGTCGCCATCTCCGCGGCGGCCGAGGGCGTGGGGGCTCTGGCGTCGGCGACGAGGTCGCACAAGGTGACGTCGGTCTCGTGTCCCACCGCCGAAATCACCGGCACCGGCACGGCGGCAAGGGCGCGCGCCACCCGCTCCTCGTTGAAGACCTGCAGGTCCTCCTTGGACCCGCCGCCACGACCCACGATCGCGACGTCGACCTTGGTAAGCCGCTGGATCAGCTGGAGCGCGCGCACGACTTCGTCCACGGCGCCGTCGCCCTGCACCCGGGTGTGAATCACGGCGATCTGGGCGACCGGCCACCGCGCCCCCGCGACCGTCATGATGTCCCGCAGAGCCGCGCCCTCGACGCTCGTGACGACGGCGATCCACCGGGGATACGCGGGGATCGGCTTGCGGGGCCGGTCGAGGATGCCGTCCTTGGCCAGCGCGGCCTTCGCCTTTTCGAACGCGATCCGGAAAAGCCCACCCGCCTCGGTGGACATCATCCGGGTCACGTTGAGCTGATACTCGCCGCGTTTTTCGTAGATGGTGGCGCGGCCGAAGGCGTAGACCTTCATGCCTTCGGTGGGCGCGGCGGGGAGACGGCGGGCGTCGTCGCGAAACATCACGCACCGGAGCTGCGACAGGCTGTCCCGCAGGGAGAAGTACCAGTTCCCGCCAAAGTCCTTGAGGTTGGTCATCTCCCCCTCGACCCACATCGGCTCGAGGGTTTGTTCGATGGCCGCCTTGGCCCGCCGATTCACCGCCGACACGCTCCAGGCACCATCTGGAGCGACGGCCGCAAACATGTCTACCGGGTGGCCGGAACGGTCCACTGCTGGGCAGCCTGCACGGTGTTGTAGAGGAGCATGGTGATGGTCATGGGGCCCACGCCGCCCGGAACGGGCGTGATTGCCGAGGCGACCTTTTTCGCCTCGGCAAACTGGACGTCCCCGACCAGCCGGTAACCGTTCTTGTTCGACGGATCATCAACGCGGTTGACACCGACGTCGATCACGACCGCGCCCGGCTTCACCATGTTTCCGGTGACGAACTCCGGCTTGCCGATCGCGACGATGAGGATGTCGGCCTGCCGCGTCACCGAGGCGATGTCGCGGGTGTTGGAGTGGCAGACCGTGACCGTCGCGTTGCCACCGGGACCATTTTGGAGCAGCAGCGCCGCCATCGGCCGGCCGACGATGTTGGACCGCCCGACGATCACGGCGTGCGCGCCCTTGGTCTCGACGTTGCTGCGGAGCAAGAGCTTCTGGACCCCGTACGGTGTCGCGGGGCGGAATCCGGTCGGGTCGCCGATCGAGACCTTCCCGACGTTCACGGGGTGAAAGCCGTCGACATCCTTGGCGGGATCGATCCGGAGGAGCACGCGCTCCGAGTTGATGTGCTTGGGCAGCGGGAGCTGCACGAGCATGCCGTGGATCCGGGGGTCGGCGTTGAGGCGATCGACTACGGCCAGCAGGTCGGCCTCGGACGTCTCGACGGGGAGCCTGATGGTCTCGGAGTGCATGCCCGCTTCCTCGCAGGCCTTGCCCTTCATCCTCACGTAGACCTGGGATGCGGGGTTCTCCCCCACCAGCACGACCGCGAGCCCCGGCTTCACGCCCTTCTTCGCGAGGGCCGCAATATCGCCCGCGAGTTCCGCACGCATGGCCTTGCCAATGGCAGTCCCGTCAATGAGCTGCGCTTCCACACCGACTCCTTCTGATGTCTGATGTCTACTTGGCTACGTCGACCGCCCTCGTCTCCCGAACCACCACCACGCGAATCTGTCCCGGATACTGCACTTCGCTCTCGATCTTCCGCGCGATGTCCTGCGAAAGCCGCACGGCGCCCTGGTCATCCACAGTGTTGGGAGTCACCACCACCCGCACCTCGCGGCCCGCCTGGATCGCGAAGACCTTCTCCACGCCTTGGTAGGAGCTCGCGATGTCCTCGAGCTGACCGAGCCGCTTGACGTAGGTCTCGAAGGCTTCGCGGCGCGCGCCGGGACGGGAACCGGAGATCGCATCGGCGGCCTGGACGATCACGCTGATGGCCGATTCGTGCGGCACGTCGTCATGGTGCGCCGCGATGCAGTTGATGACCACCGGATGCTCGCCGTACTTGGTCGCCACCTCGACGCCGAGCTGCACGTGCGTGCCTTCGTGGTCGTGCGTCATGACCTTGCCGACGTCATGCAAGAGCGCGCCCCGCTTGGAGAGCGGCACGTCGAGCTTCAGCTCGGCCGCCATCATCCCGGCGAGCCACGCGACTTCCTTGGAGTGCTCGAGGATGTTCTGCCCGTAGGAGGTCCGGTACTTCATCCGGCCCACGAGCTTGATCAGCTCGGGGTGGAGCCCGTGGATGCCGGTGTCGTATGCCGCCTGCTCCCCCGCCTCGATGATGCCGGCGTCGATCTCTTCCCGGGCTTTGTTGACGATCTCCTCGATGCGCCCCGGGTGGATCCGGCCGTCGGCGATGAGGCGCTCCAGGGCCAGGCGTCCCACTTCGCGGCGGACGGGGTCGAAGCAGGAAACCACGACGGTGTCGGGCGTGTCGTCGATGATGACGTCGACGCCGGTGGCGGTTTCGAAGGCGCGGATGTTCCGGCCCTCGCGACCGATGATGCGGCCCTTCATCTCATCTGAGGGCAAGGGAACCGCCGCGACGGTCGACTCCGCCGTCTGCTCGGCGGCGATCCGCTGGATCGCGATCGCGACGATCTTCCGCGCTTCGCGGTCGGCGTTCTTCTTCGCCTGTTCCTTGATGTCCCGGACCAGGGCGGCCGCGTCACTGCGCGCTTCGTCCTCGAGGGCGCGGACCAGCTCCTGCTTGGCGTCAGCCGCGGAGAGTCCCGCCACCCGCTCGAGCCGGGCGCGGCCCTCGGCTTCCAGCCCCGCGAGGCCTTTCTCCCGCTCCTTCAACGCCTCTTCCATCCGCCCGATGTTGCGCTGGCGGTTCTCGATTTCCGTGACTTTGCCGTCGAGCGTCTGCTGGCGCCGTTCCACTTCCTGCCGGCGGCCCATCAGCTCCCGCTCGAGCCCTTCGCGCGACCGGAGCAGCTCCTCTTTTACTTCGAGCGCCCGCGCCTGTTTGGCCTCGTCGAGCTGTCTCGCATGCTCACGCTCGGCGTTGAAGGACGTGAGGGCGGCGATCCGGCGTTCGAAACGGCGCCCGATGATGTAAAAAGCCGCGCCCGCGGCCACCGCACCGCCGAGCACGGCTACAAGAAGGCTCATCCAGCCGGTCATTTGATCTATCTCCAGCAACGGCGCTCCGGGGGAGCGCCGTGATAGTTGAGTAAGACGTCAGACGTCAGACATCAGGACTGCACTAACGGCTGACGACTCGTTTTTGGGGTGGCAGCAGCTTTTCGAGATCATCGGAAAGCGCGGCCAACCGTGCGGCCACTTCGCGTTCGCTCTTGCGAGCTTGGAACAACTCGTTCGTGATGTCCAGCGCGGCGAGAATCGCCGCCTTATGCGTTTCCACCAACCCGCCCTGCGCCAGGACCTTCTTCAACGCCTGGTCGAGATAGCCCGCGACCTCCCGGGTGTACTCGGGGGTGAGGTCGGAGCGCACGGTGTACTCCTCGCCCCCGATCATCACCTTGACCGAGTTCTTCTTGGCGCTCACCGGGCACCACCGGTGCCGGTCGCCCCACCCGGCTCACGCCCCTGCTCTTCGAGGAACGCGAGCCGCGCCATCAAGTCCTGCAGGCGTGCCCGCGTGGCTTCCACCCGCTGGCGCAGCGCGCGATTCTCCGCTTCCATCTCCGCCATCCGGGTCCGGAGCTCGGGATCGGGGCGCGCGATGGTCAGCGCCGGTCCCGCGGAGGCCTGCGCCCCCGCGCCCGGGACCGAGCCGGCCCCAGGCCCATGACGGGCCTCCGCCTCCGACTTGAGGGCGCGTGCGCGCCAGCCCGCGAGCTCCTCCGCCACATGGCGGATGGTGCTCTCGAGCTGATCGAGCGCTACCGCGTCAAGTCGTTCTCCGCTTGACCCCAAGTTCCCCCTCCAACGCCGACAGTACGGCCTTTACGCTCTTCTCGACTTCTTCCGCCCGCAGGGTGCGCGCCGGGTCCCGATAGACACAGTGCCAGGCGACGCTCCGGAACCCCGCCGGCATTTCCTTCCCGCGGTATTCATCGAAGAGCGAGAGACCCACGAGGAGCGGTCCCGCGCTCTTTCTGATCACACCTTCGACGGCCTCGGCGGTGACGCCGTCCGGCAACACCAGGGCGACGTCCTGCTCGACAGCCGGCGTCGTCGGGAGTGGCCGGTACTGCACCGGCTCAGCGGTCCCAACCGACAGCCGAACCTCAAAGCCGAGGAGGGGTGCCGCCCAGTCAGGCGCGTCCGCTTCCAGCGTGGACGCCGTCCCGACGACCGACCCGTCTCCGCCAATGGCCTCCCACCCGCCCTGATCGGGCGAAGGCCTGACGACTGCCCCGGGGTGGGATGCCAAAACCGCTAACTCAAAGTGATACTTGAGGTCCCATATGTCCATATCAGGTACTTTCGCACCTGTCCAATGAGGCGGAACGCGGGCCCCGGTGAGCACCCCGGCGACGGAAATCCACTCTGCCGGGAGACCACCCCTCCCGCTTCCCTCTTCCCCCTTCCCGGCCCTAAAGACCGTCCCCACCTCGAATAGCCGAACATCCCGGTTCTTCTCGGCCCAGTTCCCCTCCACCCGGCGCCTCAAGGCTGGCAGGAGGGCCATACGCAGATGGGCGTCCTCGGCGGACAGGGGGTTGGAGACCGCCACCGCCCCAGGACCATTGGCGGGACCCAGGGAGAGGGTGCGGGCTTCGTAGAACCCGGCCCCCACGAGGACCTCGCGGACCCGGTCCTTGGCCTGCTCGACCGGGGCGTCGGGAACGGTTCCCGGCCGGAAGGGCCGGAGCTCGTCGGGGAAGGAGTCGTAGCCTCGGAGCCGGGCGACCTCCTCGATCAGATCCACCTCGCGGGTCACGTCAGGACGCCAGCCCGGGACCTGCACCGCCAACCGGTCATCCTTCGGCAACGCAACGAACCCGACCGACGTGAGGAGCTTCTCGATTTCGGTCCGCGGGACGTCGATGCCCAGCAGGTGATTCACCCGCTCGGGACGCAGGAAGACCGCGCGCGGCTGCTCGGGTTCAGGCCACAGGTCGAGGGGAGCGTCCGCGAGGGAGCCCCCGGCGACCGCGGTGATCACGTCGATCGCGCGCCGGAGCGCATCCGGCATGCCCCACAGGTCAATGCCCCGCTCGTACCGGTAGCTCGACTCGCTCGACAGGCCGAGGGCCCGGCGGGTGCGACGGGTGCGAGTGGGATCGAAGTACGCGCACTCGAGCACCAGGTCGGTGGTCTGGTCCGTGACTTCCGACTCCGCGCTCCCCATGACGCCCGCGACGATGGTCGGCCGCTCGGCGTCACAGATCGCGGTCATCTCCGCGGTCATGGTCCGCTCGACTCCATCGAGGGTCACGATCTTCTCGCCCGCTTTCGCCCGCCGAACGACGACCGCGGGGCCCCGGAGCTTGGCGAGGTCGAACGCGTGCATCGGCTGGTTCAGCTCGAAGAGCACGTAATTGGTGGCGTCCACGACGTTGTTCACGGACCTCTGGCCCACGGCCTCCAGGCGATCGGAGAGCCAGGCGGGGCTCTTCGCCACCTTCACACCGCGAATCACCGCGGCGAGATAGCGGCGGCATCCGTCGGTATCCTGCAGCGTGATGGTGACACCGCCCACCTTCCCCTCATTCGTGGCGCGGCGGGGCGTGGGCATCGCCGCTCCCGCACCGGTACTTCCGGCGATTGCGGGCAACTTGATGCGGCCACCGAACGCCACGGCGAGCTCGCGAGCGACGCCCTTGTGACAGAGCAGATCGGGGCGATTCGCGCCGACGTCGATGATGATCTGTTCATCCGCGATGGGGAGCGCGTCCAGGAACCGGGATCCGGGCTTCGCCGCCGTCGCGAGCTCGAGGATGCCGTCGTGATCCTGGCCCAACCCCAGCTCCTTGGCGGAGCAGAGCATCCCGTTGGAGGTGACGCCGCGGATCTTCCGGCGCTCGAGCGTCAGCCCTCCGGGGAGCGTCGCGCCCACGGGGGCGTATGGGTACGTCTTCCCTGCCGTCACGTTCGGCGCGCCGCAGACCACTTCGACGGGCCCTTCGGGACCACCCGCGTCGACCTTGCACAGGCTCAAGCGGTCGGCATGCGGATGCTTCTGCACTTCCAGCACGTGCGCGATGAGCACGTCCCCGAGATCGTGATGGAGGGGGACGATGCCGTCCACCGGCGCGCAGAGGTTCGAGAGCCGGTCGGCGGTCTCCTTCGCGTCCAGGGGCTGATCGAGCAGCGCTTCAAGCCAGCGGCGGGAGACGTTCATCGCTTCCCGCCGTCAGAGAACTGCGACAGGAAGCGCACGTCGTCCCCGAAGAGCAGACGGATGTCCGGAATGCCGTGACGGCTCATCGCGATCCGCTCAGGCCCCATGCCGAAGGCGTATCCGGTGTAGCGCTCCGCGTCCACGCCGCACTTCTCGAGCACGGCGGGGTGCACCATCCCGGAACCGAGGATCTCCATCCAGCCCGTGCCCTTGCAGGTCGGGCATCCCTTGCCGCCACACAGGGGATGCTGGACGTCCATCTCCGCCGACGGCTCGGTGAACGGGAAGAACGACGGCCGGAAGCGCACTTTCGTGGACGGGGAGAAGAACCGCCGGGCGAACGCCGTCAGCGCGGCCTTGAGGTCCACGAAGGTCACGCCCTCGTCCACCACCAGACCTTCGATCTGCTCGAAGACGGGCGAGTGTGACGCGTCGAAGGGGTCGCGGCGATAGACCCGACCAGGAATGACCACGCGAATCGGGGGCGGATACGCCTCGAGGGTCCGCACCTGCACCGGCGAGGTGTGGGTGCGCAGCAGCGTGTCCTTCCCCAGATAGAAGGAATCCTGGGAATCGAGGGCCGGATGGTCGGGCGGGAAGTTGAGCGCGAAGAAGTTGTTGCGCTCGGTCTCGGCCTCGGGTCCGACGGCACGGGTGAACCCCAGCTCGGCGAAGATGCCGCAGATCTCGTTGACCACCTGGGTCGTGAGATGCAGGCCCCCCCGCCACGCCGGGCGTCCCGGCATCGTGAGGTCGACGCCGGTGGGCTTGCGGGCGGCCGTCGCGAGCGCGCGCTCGCGCGTTGCGATGGCGTCCTCCAACTGAGTTTTGAGGGCGTTCGCCTGCCCCCCGACGGCCTTGCGGCTCTCGGGATCGAGGGTGGGGAGCTGTTTGAGGATTTCGGTGAGCGCCCCGGCTTTGCGGCCCAGGAGCTCAGTCTTCAGCTCCTGGAGCCGGGACGCATCGGCCTCACCTATCTCGGCTAGACGCTCCCGCAGCCGGGCGAGGCTGTCGAGGAGGTCGCGCATGTCAGAGGGCCTTCTTCGCGACCTCCGCCAGCTGTTCAAACGCAACCGGATCGCGGACGGCGATGTCGGCGAGGACTTTCCGGTTGATCTCCACGCCCGCCTTCCGCAAGCCGTTCATCAGGCGGTTGTAGGAGAGCTCGTGGAGCCGGGCCGCGGCGTTGATTCGCGTGATCCAGAGGCGCCGGAAGTCACCCTTCTTTCGCCGGCGGTCGCGGTACGCGTACTTCTCCGCGCGCTCCACCGACTCCTTGGCGGCCTTCCACAGTTTCGAACGCCCGCCCCAGTAACCTTTGGCGAGCTTCATGATCTTGTTCTTGCGCGCGAGGCGCGCGACGTTGCTCTTGACGCGAGGCATGGTGTCTCCCTACGCCTGCAGCAGACGCATCAGGCGCTTCTGATCCGCGTGCGAAACCATCGCGCCCTGCCGGAGCCGGCGCTTCCGCTTGGGATGTTTCTTGGTCAGGATGTGGCTCTTGAAAGCCCGGTGGCGCCGGATCTTCCCTGAGCCGCTGATCTTCACGCGCTTCTGCAGCGCGCGCTTCGATTTCATCTTGGGCATCGCTTCGTCCTCATCCCCGGGCTCACGCCCGGGGTTAGTGGTCTGCTACTTGGGTCCGAGGACCATCGACATGTTGCGGCCCTCGAGCTTCGGTTCCTGCTCGATCTTGCTGATGTCCTTCAGCTCCACGGCCACCCGATCGAGCACCTGCCGCCCCAGATCGATGTGGGCCATCTGCCGGCCGCGGTACATCATCGTCACCTTGACCTTGTTCCCTTCCTCCAGGAACTCCCGCGCGTGGCGCGTCTTGAACTGAAAGTCATGGTCGTCGATGCCGGGCCTGAACTTCACTTCCTTCAAATGAATCACGTGCTGTTTCTTCTTTGCCGCGCGCGCCGCCTTGGCCTGCTCAAACTTGTACTTGCCGTAGTCCATGATCTTGACCACGGGGGGCCGGGCCATCGGGGCCACCTCGACCAGGTCGAGGCCCCGCTCCGCGGCGGCGTTGAGCGCTTCGTCGATCGACAGCACTCCCAACTGATCCCCATTGTCCGCGATCACGCGTACCGGACTGATCCGGATCTGGCGGTTCACCCGCGTGCGGGGCGTGCGGCTGCTGCTAGTGGTGCTTGGATTTCCGGTGCTGCTGGTGTTGCTGCTGCTGTTTCCGGGTTCGTAGGCCAGTGTGACAGCTCCGGCGTAAAAGAGAAACGGGCCCCGTGTGTTTCCAGGGCCCGGTGGAAAGCCATCAATCGGTCAGTCGTCAGCGGCCCGCTGATGACTGATCCCTGATGGTTCCAACAACCCTGGCGCTCGGCACAATCGCTGCCGGCTGCGGGTGGGGCGCGATGACGCGCCCGCTTAACTCATTGTGGGATAAAAACTAGCCGAGCATCACCGGGGCCACAAGTGCGAACCCCTTCCCGTCTTTCTCCAGACGGCCTTCGATCGTCGTCGCATCGTGCTCAAAAAACAGCCGCCACCCCTCTGCCGCGGCCCGGGGATAGAGGTGCCGGCGGGTTTCGAGGGTGACCAGCGGCTCCACGTCATATCCCATGATCCAGGCGATCGGCAGATGGGAGGCGGTGGGCACCAGATCCGCGACAAAGAGGAGCTTGTCCCCGCCATTCTCGATCAGGATGGACTGGTGCCCGGGCGTATGGCCGGGGGTCACCATCCCTCTGATCCCGGGCAGGATTTCCTGCTCACCATCCAGCAGCCTGAAGTCGATCCCACCCCAGTTCAGCGGGAAGTACGACCCTCGCGTCCGCTCGTTGGTGTGGGTCGCGAACTCGAATTCCCGGCGCTGGACCACGTAGGTCGCCTTGGGGAAGGTCTTGTTGATCTCCCCCATGTGGTCCTTCCAGGTGTTCCCGCCGGCATGGTCGAAATGGAGGTGGGTGTTGATCACGCAGCGGACATCCGTGGGGGTGTGCCCCGCCGCCCTGATGGCGTCTTCCAGCCGGGTGCGGTGATCGGTCCCGGCATTGTCGACACCGAAGATGTCCAGGAACTTCGGATCTTCCTTGTTGCCGAGCCCCGTGTCGATCAGGACCAGCCCATCGGGATGCTCCAGGAGCAGGCAGCGCATCGCGAGGCGGATGCGATTCCGCTGATCGGCGACGATGTGCTTCTCCCACAGCGTCTTCGGCACCACACCGAACATCGATCCGCCATCGAGCCGCACGTAACCCGACTCGAGCGCGTGTGCCTTCAGTCTGCCGATCTGGAAGGTGGTGTGAAGAGTCATGTGTCTAACGATATAAGATGTCAGTGGTCAGATGTCAGAGGCCAGTAGGTTATCTGCACTGGCCTCTGGCAACTGGCATCTTGTCTTAGAGGTCGTCCCGGCGCAACGGGAGCGTCATGCACCGGGGGCCGCCGCCGCCACGCACCAGCTCCGACCCTTCAATGGTGATGATGCCGCGCTCGCCGTCCTCCAGGTACTCGTCGCCGGTGAGCAGGTTCACCGCGCTGATGATCCGGAACCCGGCGTGCTCGAACTCGCGGAGGGTCGCT
>DATNDQ010000190.1:0-7726 GCA_035553475.1 Gemmatimonadales bacterium | reverse complement strand
GGAGGTTGCTCCCGGGATGACGGTCCCCCTTCGTCTCCTGCTTATTGAGGATTCTGAAGACGACGCGTTCCTGCTCACGCGTGAGCTCGAACGTGGCGGCTATGCGTTGCAGTCTGTGCGTGTCGACAGTGCCGCCGAACTGACGGCAGCGCTCGACCGGCAGGCGTGGGACCTCGTCATCGGCGACTACTCGATGCCCCAATTCTCGGGGCTCGCAGGCCTCAACATCATCCGCCAACGCGGCCTCGACATGCCATTCATCTTCGTGTCGGGCACCATCGGCGAAGAGACCGCGGTCGCCGCGATGCGCGCTGGGGCCAACGACTACGTGATGAAGGGCCAGTGGAAGCGCCTCCTCCCGGCCATCGCTCGCGAGCTGCGCGACGCCGAAGAGCGTCGGGGCCGGCGGCATGCGGAAGCCCTCCTGCGTGAGTCCGAGGCCAGCTACACCACGCTGGTGGAACACGCGCCCCTCGGCATCTACCGGTCGAACACCAAGGGCCGGTTCCTCTCGGTCAACAGCGCGCTCGTGGGGATGCTCGGATACGGATCGGTGGCCGAGCTGTTGGCGCTCGACATGAACACGGATCTGTACGCGGATCCCGAGCAGCGGAAAGTCCTGTTGGACCGGGACACCTACACGGACCGCGAGTACGACGAAGTCGAGGCCACCTGGAAGCGGAAAGATGGCCAACCCATCACCGTGCAGCTGTCGGTGCGAGCCATCCGGAATGCCGCCCGCGAGGTCGAGTACTATGAGACCTTCGTCCGGGACGTGACCGAGCAACGGCAGCTCGAGGCCCAACTGGTCCGGGCCCAGAAGCTCGAAGCGGTGGGACGCCTGGCCGGTGGCGTCGCGCACGACTTCAACAATCTGCTCACGGTCATACTCAGCTACTCCAGCCTCCTGATTGAAGACAACGAAATTCCTCCGCACTCGCTCGAGAGCGTCGAGGAGATCAAGAAAGCGGCGGATGGAGCGGCCGGACTCACCAAGCAGCTCCTGGCCTTTTCGCGCCAGCAAGTGCTGCAACCGCAGGTGCTCGACGTGAACTCGGTGGTCCAGTCGACCCAAAAACTCCTCAACCGGCTCATCGGCGAAGACGTGAAGCTCATTACGACCTTCGCCCCCGATCTCGGGGTCGCCCGGCTCGATCCGGGACAGGTGGGCCAGATCATCATGAACCTGGCGGTGAATGCCCGCGATGCGATGCCGACGGGCGGGATCCTCACCATCGAGACCGCCAACGTCGAGATGGATATCACCTACGTCCGCGGGCACCCGGTGGCCCAGGCCGGGCACTACGTCATGCTGGCCGTCTCGGACACGGGCATTGGGATGGATGAGGCGACCAAGGAGCGGATCTTCGAGCCCTTCTTCACGACCAAGGAGACCGGCAAAGGCACCGGACTCGGCCTCGCGACGGTGTACGGCATCGTGAAGCAGTCGGGCGGGTTCATCTGGGTGTACTCGGAGCCCGGCCGCGGGACCTCCTTCAAGATCTATTTCCCGCGCATCGTCGACGGCCACGCCGCGCCGGGGCAGGAAGCCCCCGCTCCAATACCGGCTCCCCGGGGCACCGAAACCATCCTGGTGGTCGAGGACGTGAACGCCGTCCGCGGGGTCGCACGGGAAATGCTCGAGCGGACCGGCTATCGGGTACTCGAGGCGGCGAATGGCGACCAGGCTCTGCGGGTGGCGGCCAAGCACTCAGGCCCCATCGACCTGCTCCTGACCGACGTCGTGATGCCCGGGATCTCCGGCCGTGTCCTGGCGCGGCAGCTGGCCGAGCTCCGTCCGCAGATGCGCGTGCTGTACATGTCGGGCTATACGGACGACGCGGTGGTCAATCACGGCATGCTCGAGCCCGGTATTCACTATCTGCAGAAGCCTTTCACGCGCGACGGTCTCGCACGAAAGGTGCACGAAGTGCTTCGGGGCCCCCGGACCTAATTCTCACTTGGCGCACTCTCTCAGGGCCCGGTAGCTTCCCGCGCCTATGTGGACCCTTTTGCGCCGCCTCAAGCTCAGCCACTGGATCGGCCTCGCCATGGTCGCCGGCCTGATTTTCGGCCTCGCCGCGCCCGCCGCCGCCGTGGCCTCCCAGCCTCTGGCCACGATCTTCCTTCGGCTCATCAAGTCGCTGATCGTGCCGCTGATCTTTTCGACTCTGGTGGTCGGGATTGCGGGGCATGGCGACGACTTGAAAGCCGTCGGCCGCTTGTTCCTGAAATCGATGATCTACTTCGAGGTCGTCACGACGCTGGCCCTCGCGGTCGGCCTCCTCGTCGTGAACGTGATCCGGCCCGGCGTCGGCGTCGTCCTGCTGTCAGGCGCACCCCCGGTGGGCGCCCCGCCGACCGCTTCGGGGATCCTCGAGCACTCGTTCCCTCAGAGCTTCTTCGAGGCCGCCGCAGGCAATGAAGTCCTTCAGATCGTCATCTGGAGCGTGATCTTCGCCATCGCCATCACGCAGGTGAAGGCTGCGGTGAAGGACCGGATGATTGAGCTCTGCCACGACCTGTCGGATGTGATGTTCAAATTCACCAACGTCGTGATGTGGTATGCGCCCATCGGGGTCGGGGCGGCACTGGCGGCCACCATTGGTCGCGGTGGGTTGAAGGCGCTGGGCCCCCTCCTCACGCTGGTCTTCACCCTGTACCTGGCCCTCGTCCTCTTCGGACTGTTCGTCCTGCTCCCGGCCGCCCTGGTCGCCCGCGTGCCGGTGCTCCGGTTCGTGCGGGCTGCCGCCGAGCCCTGGATGATCGCGTTCTCGTCAGCTTCTTCGGAAGCGGCGCTCCCCCTCGCCATGGAGCGCATGGAGGAGCTTGGCGTTCCGAAGAAGATCGTCGCGTTCGTGATTCCCATGGGCTACTCCTTCAACCTCGACGGGTCGACGCTGTATCTCGCGGTGGCGTCAGTCTTCGCGGCCCAGGCGGCCGGCATTCACATGTCGATCGGGCAGCAGTTGTTCATGATGCTGACCCTCATGCTGACGAGTAAAGGCGTAGCAGGAGTCCCGCGTGCCTCCCTGGTCATTCTCGCCGGCACACTGGGCACGTTCCACCTGCCCGTGGAAGCCGTCACCACGATCTTCGGGGTAGATGTACTGATGGACATGGCCCGGACGTCGGTGAACGTCGTGGGTAACTGCCTCGCCACGGTGGTCACGGCCCGCTGGGAAGGGGAGTTCGGACCACAAGCATGAGGTGATGGGGGTTACAGCCGCGGCGCCACGCCGTGTTGCACCCGTTAACGATGCGCTTTCACCGGCTTCCCCCCGCCCCGGGCCCCCGAATCGCGGCCTGGATTGGCCTCGCGGCCATCTACTTTGTCGCGGGGAAGCTCGGTCTCAAAGTCGCGTTCCTGAATCCCAGCGCGACGCCGGTCTGGCCCCCCACCGGCATCGCCATCGCCGCGCTGCTCCTCTACGGCCGATGGCTGTGGCCCTCCGTTCTTGCCGGCGCTTTTCTCGTCAACCTGACCACGGCAGGCACCATCTTCACCTCACTCGCGATCGCGGGCGGCAACACGCTCGAGGCCGTGGTCGGCGCCACACTCGTGGCACGCTTCGCCGGCGGCGTCGGATCGGTACGCCGCAGCCCCACGCTCGTGACGTTCTTCGGTCTGGCGGGGCTCGGCGCGACCGCCATCGCCGCCACCGTCGGCTCGCTTTCGCTCGTTCTGGGCGGGGTATCGCCCTGGGCCGGCACCTTCTGGGTGTGGAGCACCTGGTGGCTCGGGGATGCGGTGGGCGCGGTCGTCGTCGCGCCACTGCTCCTGCTGTGGGCCCGCCGGCCGCGACGCATCACCCGCACGCTGGTGGTCGAGGGCGGGCTCCTCATGATCGTCCTCTTGCTCGCGACCGGGATGGCGTTCGATCCCGGCTCCACGTGGGCCGCAAGCCGGGCGCCGATCGAGTTTCTCTGTTTGCCCCCGCTCTTTTGGGCAGCATTTCGTTTTGGGCAGCGCATCACCACCCTCGGGATCCTGTTGGTCGCCGTGATCGCGATCAACGGGACCCTGCATGGGGCCGGCCCCTTCGTGGTGAACGGATCGCCCAACACGTCCTTGCTCATGCTGCAGGCGTACCTGGGCGTGGTTGCGATCACGTCCTTGCTGCTCGCGGCCGCTGCCGCGGAGCGCCAGCGGGCGGAGCGACGGTTGCGACTGCGCTCGATCCGGGACCCCTTGACCGGTCTCCTCAACTATCGTGAGCTCATGGGGGTCCTCGGCGCCGAGATCCGGCGCTGCCTCCGTACCGGCCGCGGATTCGCGATTCTCTTCCTCGACCTCGATGGGCTGAAAGCGATCAACGACCGGCTAGGTCATGCCACCGGTTCACGGGCACTGTGCCGGATGGCGGATGCCCTGCGCGATGCGTGCCGGGCGGCGGATACGTTGTCGCGGTATGGCGGCGACGAGTTCGCCGTCGTATTGCCCGAGGGCGACTCGGATGCCGCCCTCCAAGCCGCAGGACGCATTACCGCCAGGCTCGCGGCGGACCCGGAGCCGCCGAAGATCACCGCGAGCTATGGACTCGCGCTCTTTCCGCAGGATGGCGACACCCCGGAGACGCTCCTCGCCAAGGCCGATGTGGCGCTCTATAAGATGAAGCGGGACGTCCACCGCATCTCGAACCCCCGGGGCCGGAAACGCTAACGCCGTCTTAACGCCTCCTCCGCCAGCTTCCGGCGGATGCTCCCGGTACTGCTCCTCACCGTGGCCGCGCAGACCTTGGTGGCCCCGCAGACCCCCGCCGATACGGCGAAGCCCGCGCCCTTCGCATTCGCGGACTTCACGTGGTTGAATGGCACCAGCCGTCAGTCCGCGTCCGTCCTCGACACGAAGTACGTCACCGGCGAATTCCGCCTCGACGCGAGCTACATCTACGACTTCAACCACCCGCGCGACCACACCCTGGTCGGGACCTCCGAGAGCGGGAGGACCGGCGAGGTCCAGGTCCAGCAGCTGGGGATCGGGGGCGACTTCCACGCCGGCCACGCGCGCGGCCGCCTGATGACCCAGTTCGGGCTGTACTCGACCATGACGCCGCGCAATGACCCCAGTCCGGGACGCGGCCAGTGGGACTTGGCCGATGCCTACCGCTACATCTCTGAGGCATACGGCGGCTACCACTGGGACCGCTGGAATGGCATCAACGTGGACGCAGGGATCTTCATGTCCTATGTGGGACTCTTCAGCTATTACAACTACGACAACTGGGCCTATCAGCCGTCGTACGTGTCGTCGAACACGCCCTGGTTCTTCAACGGCATACGGATCCAGATCTTTCCGTCAGACAAGCTGAAGATCGAGCCCTGGATCGTGAACGGCTGGCAATCGTACGGGATGTTCAACTCGGCCCCGGGGCTGGGCTGGCAGATTCTCTGGCGTCCCAATGGTACCGTCTCCGTGTTGTCCAACGAGTACTACGGCCACGATTGGCTCGGCATTCCCAAGCGGTGGCGAGCACACTCGGACAACAGCCTGCAGATCAAGTATCGCGATCACCCCGCGTCGCCAATCGACAAGGCGGCTTTTTCCCTGACCGTCGATGTCGGCTGCGAGAGTGGTGGTGGTGTGCGCTGTGAAGGGAGCGGCACCGGCGGTACGGCGCAGAATTTCGCCGGCTTCATGCTCTACAACCGGTTCTGGCTCGGACACGACGTGTACGCCCTGACCCTCGGCGGCGGCGCCATGACCAACCCCGGGCGCTACCTGGTGCTGATGCCACCGATCAATGGTGCGACCGCATTCTCAGGCACACCGTATTTCACGGAGAATCCGGGCGATCAGTTCGGCGCCTGGGACGCGTCGCTGACGCTGGACTATATGCCCGACCAATTCGCGACGTTCCGGATGGAGCTCGATCACCGGGCCGCCACGGTTCCCTATTTCGCGGGGGCGGGGGGAATCACGCCGCCCGGGGGGAACGCAGGGACGGCGGGATCGGCCGTCGCGGGGTTCACACCCGACCTTCGGCGGGAGGAGACCCGTCTCAACTTCGCCATCCTCATCAAGATGTAGAGAGGGGCCGTCCGCATTACGTTACGCCGCATGACCAAGCGCCGGAGGTCGCCGCCCGCGGAGTACGTCGGCGCCGCCCTGGTGGTTGCCCTCGCCACGGCCCTCAATGCCGCGCTCTTTCGCCGCATTGCCGTCACCGACGTCGCGATGGTGTATGTCCTCGCGTCCGGGATCGTGGCGTTTCGTTCGGGACGCTGGCCATCCGTGTTCGCTGCGTGCGCCGGAATCGCCTGCTTCGACTTCTTCTTCGTTCCACCCTATTTTGCTTTTGAGGTCGCCGATCTGCGGTTCCTGATCACGTTCGCCGTAATGCTCGTGACCGCGCTCGTGATTTCCGGCCTCACCCTCCGGATTCGTGAACAGGCCGAGGCCACACGGGAGATCGAGGCCGAGCGGCTGCGGACTTCCCTGCTGTCTTCTCTCTCGCATGATCTAAGAACACCCCTAGGGTCAATCACGGGCGCGGTGACGACCCTGCTCGACTCCTCCGCTCCCATTGCCCCGGCCGATCGACGCGGTCTGCTCCAGGGTATCCTTGAAGAGTCCCATCGGATGAACCGGCTGATCGGCAACCTCCTGGACATGATTCGGGTCGAGGGCGGCGTGCTCCTGACGCAGAAGGAGCCTCAACCCATCGAAGAACCCCTCGGCGTCGCACTGATCCGCCTGGACGACCGGTTGGCCGGACGAACCGTTTCAGCTTCCCTCGCACCCGACTTGCCCCTCGTCCCCGCGGACGGCGTGCTCATCGAGCAGGTGTTCGTGAACCTCCTCGAGAACGCGCTCAAGTACACGCCCGCCGGAACTCCGATCGACATCACCGCGACCGAAGTATCAGGCGTACTGGAAATCAGTGTAGCCGACCGGGGACCGGGCATCCCCCCTGGTGAGGAAGAGCGGGTATTCGAAAAATTCTTCCGGGCTGAGGGGACACCACCCGGAGGCGGCGTGGGGCTCGGCCTGACGATCTGTCGTGGAATCGTGCGGGCCCATGGCGGCGAAATCCACGTGGAGGCGCGGAAGGGGGGCGGCGCGGTCTTTCGCTTCACGCTGCCGCTTAACGGCGTCAGAGGAGGCGCCGATGGCTGAGCCCCTGCCGGTGGTGCTGATCGTCGAGGATGATCTCCAGATGCAGCGCTTCCTGCGCACCGCTCTCACGCAGCACCGCTATCGCCCCGTGGAGGCCCTCACCGCGCGAGAGGCGTTCGTCCAGCAGGCGGGGCACCATCCTGACGTCATCCTGCTCGACCTGGGCCTCCCGGATGGCGATGGGACCGACGTCGCGCGGCGGATCCGGGCCGAGTCGAGGACGCCCATCATAGTCTTGTCAGCGCGGGGCCAGGAAGGGGACAAGGTGACGGCCCTCGATGCCGGAGCAGACGACTACCTCACCAAACCCTTCGGGATCGAAGAATTGCTGGCGCGGCTGCGCGTGGCACTCCGTCATGCCGCCCGACCGGAAGGAACCGAGGTCGAGCCTGTCGTGGAGTTCGGGGAGATACGCGTCGATCTCGACAAACGTGACGTCCGACGCGGACGGGAGTCCGTTCACTTGACGCCCACCGAGTACCGCGTGCTCTCGACTCTGGCTCGTCACCCCGGCCGGGTGATGACCCACCGACAGCTGCTTCAGGAAGTCTGGGGACCATATGCCGGAGACCAGACGCACAGTCTCCGGGTGCACATGACGCAGCT
>DATNDQ010000189.1:0-7762 GCA_035553475.1 Gemmatimonadales bacterium | reverse complement strand
AACATGATCTGCCATCTCGTTGTGCTGCAGCACGCGGATCCCGGTGGCTTTCGATGCACTAACGAGAGCAGATCGAATGTCCTGTACGGCATCCGTGTCGATGCACCCTACGCGCTCCCAGGTGTGCCAGGTAATGTGGGCGTACATCTGATATGCCCGATGCGATGACATGGCTCAACTTACGGGAGAGGCAAGCAGAGCTATCACCCTTCTACTGCGTGACGGACCAACAAAACGATGGACGTGACGCTTTCCATGACCCCGGGCGCAAGCCCGGGGTCACCAAGAGAGAGGGCCCTCTTCACCATGACCTCAGTTACATCCCAACCACGGGACCTGTCTTGGTTACTCTGACGAAATAGCCTCGATCGGCCTGATCCGCGCGGCCCGGAGCCCGGGGAGCAGGCACGCCGCACCCGCCGCCGCGACCAGCAGCAATGTGACTGAGAGGATCATCGCGGGATCTCGCGGTCCCACCCCGTAGAGCAGCGCGCCGATCCAGCGAGCCTCGAGCATGGCCAGCCCGAGACCCACCAGCGTCCCCATGGCCACGTACCGCATCCCCCGCCCCACGATCATTCCGGCGATCTGTCGCGGCTCGGCGCCGAGCGCGAGGCGCACGCCGATTTCGCGCCGCTGACGACGCACGACGTAGGACATCAACCCGAAAATCCCGATCGCCGACAGTGCCAGGGCCGTCACCGCAAACGCGCTGAGGATCCTGGTCCACCGCCCCGGATCGGCCAGGGCCTGCCGCATCTGTGCCCGAAGCGAGATCCCCGCGAGAGGGAGCTGAGGATCCAGACCCCGAAGGGCCTCCGTCACCGGCTTGATGAAGGTCTCGGGCGCCGCGGCAGTGCGTACGATCAGCGTGGCGTGCCTGATAGCACCGTTCTGCGGCGCGAACGGCGTGTACACACCCTCGCCATTTCCCGCGAGCCCTTCGTACTTCACGTCCCCGACCACGCCCACCACCACATCAGGGGGACAACTCGTGCACCCACCGGAAATCAGCCGCTGACCGATGACGGGTTCATTGGGGAAATAGTGACTGGCCCAGGAGCGCGAGACGACGATCACCGGGGCATTGGCCGACGTATCGGCATCGGTGATCAGACGACCCTCGACAAGAGGAATTCCCAGGGCGCCAAAGAATCCCGGGGATACGACCGGCCAGGGCGCGACCGGCTGGGCGCCACCGTTGGCCACGGGGTGCGCAACCAGGTCGAAGTTGTTGACATCGCCACCATTGTCCGGCGGCGGCGAGGTCGTGAGTCCCGTCGCAATCACACCCGGGGTCTGCCTCACAAGGGCCTGCGCGTTTCGCCAGAACGCGTACACGGAGGCGGAGTCGGGATACCGCGACGTCGGAAGGTTCACCGCGATGGACAGTCCGCGATCGGCATCGTAGCCGGGATTGACTTGCTGGAGCCGCAGGAATGACTGGCCGAGCAGTGCGGCCGCGAGGAGGAGGGGGACCGCCAGGGCGAACTCCGCCGAGACCAGGAATCCCCGCAATGCGTGCGCCTCGCGGGTGCCCCCCGATCTCCGCATGTCACTCTTCCACTCCGTCAGGACGCCTCGCACTACGCCGGCCACAGGAGAAATACTGATGAGCAGGCCCGAGACGATCCCGATACCGATCGCGACGAGGGTCGTCGGAAGGTCGAGTGTCAGGTCGTTCACCCGCGGCAGATCGGGTGCAATGGTTCCGATGGCGCGAACCACGACGCTGGCCAATCCCAGACCCGCGATCGTCGCTCCCGCAGTGAGCACCAGACATTCGGCGATCACCAGTCGTGCGAGCCGGGGTCGCGTGGCACCCAGGGTGGCGCGCACGGAGAGCTCGTGAGTCCGCGCGGTGGCCCTGACCAGCATGAGCGTCGCGACGTTGGCGATCGCGACCAGCAATACCAGCACGACGGCCCCGCCGAAGAGCGCCAGCTGCTTGCCCGAGTCGCCGACGATAGTCCGCTGGAGCGTGTAGGCCGAATACCGGGCGTTCTTGTCCTGGAAGCTCGCCTGCCAAACGGGAAAGACGCGTTGGGCCAGGGCGCTCAGCTCCTGGCCGGCATCGCCGAGGCTGACGCCGGGCTTCAACCGTGCGATTCCGGCGTATCCGAAGGGACCGCGTCTGGTCGGCGTCGGGAGCTTCAGAGCCACCCAGACGGGGACCCGGAAGCCGGCCAGGTCGTCCACCCCCCGCGGCAGGACCCCTACTATAGAGGAAGAGGCGCCGTCGAGGTTGATGGTCTTCCCCAGTGCTGCGGCCGAAGTGCCAAAGTGGCTTCGGGCGAAGGCGTCGGTGACCACCGCTACGGGGGGGGCACCAGGCGCCTCGTCTGACGGCGTGGTCAGGCGGCCCATCTCCGCGGTGGTGCCGAGTGCCGAGAAGAAGCCGGATGACACGCGGGCGCCCTGGATCTGCTCCGCGTCTCCCACCCCCGACAGCGCGAAGGACGTGTACCGGAGCGCTCCAAACGCCTCGAACGACTGGCGGTCGTCCTGGAGTGCCTCGAGGTCCACGACCGACAGGGACCAGATGTTGGTCGGAGAGTTCTGGTTGTAGATGCGCACCAGGCGGTCGGCATGCGGATACGGAAGATCGGCGAGGAGCACCGCGTGAACGACGCAGAACACGGCCGCCGCCGCCCCGATCGCCACCGCCAGGACGCCCGCCGCGGTGGTGGTGAACCCCGGGTTGCGACGAAGGGAACGAAGGGCGAAGCGGATGTCAGCGGCGAGGTTCTTCATGAGCTCCCCTTGGGAGGCATGTGGAGATTCGTTTGACACATCTACCG
Organism: Gemmatimonadales bacterium; assembly: GCA_035553475.1. Taxonomy (GTDB): domain Bacteria; phylum Gemmatimonadota; class Gemmatimonadetes; order Gemmatimonadales; family GWC2-71-9; genus 40CM-2-70-7. The sequence goes on along the minus strand of DATNDQ010000189.1, from coordinate 4,961 downwards.
GGCGCCGGGTTGCGCGTCATTGCCGCGGGGCCGTTGCGGCCCATGGTGGGACGAATGGGATGTTCTCTGATCTTGTCGCTTTCCGGACACGCACTGACCAAATGTCGCGCGTAAGGCTCGTGACACCAAACCCCGGAGTCCTACGTGTCCCGTCTTGTCCCTGATTCAGTGAAATATGGAGCCCTGCCCTTTCTCGCCCGCCTCCTCGTTTCTTCAGAATTCGTGATCGCCCTCAATGGAAAGATCTTCGGCTGGTCCGGCCAAGCGGCCTACATGGCCTCCCACGGCATGACCATGATCCCATTCTTCCTTGGGGCAGCCCTCGCCATCGAAGCACTTGGCACACTCTGTGTGGTCTCCGGTTTCAGGGCCCGGGAGGCCGCGGCGGTGATGTTCGTCTACCTCGGCATCGTGAGTGTACGCCTGCACGATTTCTGGAACCAGACGGGGATGACGGCGGGCCTGAACACCGGGCAGTTCTTCAAGAACCTCGGCATGATGGGGTGCTTGCTGATGATCGCCGTGTACGGACCGGGACGGTGGGCGTTCGGGAGACCAAAAGACGCGGTGCAGTAAGGTTCCGTCACGTACTCCCAGCGACGCCAAACTGGTAGCACCAGGCTTCGCCCTCGAGGACCGTCTCCCCGTCCTCCCGCGAGACCTTGATCCCAAGTTGAGTGACCGGCTTCGACGGATGGACACTCAGTACCTCGGCCTCCGCCGTGATCGTGTCTCCGATGTAGACGGGGGCGGTGAATTTCCAATTCTGACTCAGGAACACGGTGCCGGGCCCGGGCATATCCATGGCGACCAGCGCATGCAGGAGCCCGGTCGTCAGGCCCCCCTGCACCACCAGCCGTCCGAATTTGGTCCCTTTGACGAACGCTTCGTCGAAGTGGAGCGGATTCCGGTCACCTGAGATCTCCGCGTACTTCTGGACGTGCTCGGCGGTGAGGTGCAGCGAGCGGCGGGCTTTTTGGCCGACGGTCAGGGGCATGAGGAGAACGTAATTCCTGCCGCCGGAAGAGCAATCTTGGTCCCACGGGAAACCTTGCCTCCCTGGATCCCCGTAGGGACGGCGGACTTCATCTCGGAGGATCGGTGACGCCTCTCACTCGAAACGCCCGGGTGGCCGGGCTCCTCTACCTGGTCGCCTCGGCCGTTGGCGTGCTGCGGCTCATCGTGATTCCGGGGAGGCTGTTCGTCACCGGGGACGCCGCCGTGACCGCGGGCAACATCGCGGCGCACGAGGGGCTTTTCCGCCTGGGCATCGTTTCGTACGTCCTCTCAGCGGCCCTCTGGCTGTTCGTCCCGCTGGCGCTCTACCGGTTGCTGCACATGGTGGATAGAGAGCTTGCGGTCCTCATGGTAATTCTGGGAAGCCTCGTGCAGGTCCCGCTCTTCTTGGTCAATTCCGTTACGGACGCGGGAGCGTTGTTGTTCGTCCGCGGGACTGATGTCGCATCGGCGTTCTCGCAGCCGCATCGCGAGGCGTTTGCCGGTATCCTGCTGGATCTGCACCACCATCTCGACCTGGTCAACGCGGTCTTCTGGGGCCTGTGGCTGTTCCCGTTCGGAATCCTGGTTTACCGGTCCCGGTTTCTGCCCCGCATCATCGGGGTCTGGCTCATTCTGGCGGGGTGCGGGTGGCTTTCGTACAGCATGGCCGGCCTGCTCTCACCGGGACTCGACGACGTCGTCAACACCTACATCCAGCCACTGACGCTGGGCGAAGTGGTCGCGATGTTCTGGCTGCTGGTGGTCGGCGCGAGGGAACACCCAGGCACGCCTCGGGTGGACATGTCAGTTCGCTCGTAATGAAATCGCCGGATCGATGCGGGCCGCCCGGGACGCCGGGAGCCAGCACGCGACCAGGCCGACGACGGCCATCATCGCGACCACCATGCCGAACGTCGTCGGGTCGTGTGGGCTGACCCCGAAGAGCAGTCCCCGGATCACGTTGGCCGAGGCGTACGCCCCCGCGGTGCCGAGCACCACCCCGAGTGCCACGAGCCGGCCGCCCTCCGTGATGATCATCCGCTCGACAGTGCCAGGTTGCGCGCCGAGGCTCATCCGGATGCCGATCTCGTTCGTGCGCGCGCTCACCCCGAAGGCCAGCACCCCCGCGATGCCCACGGCCGCGATGAGCACGGCCAGGATCCCGAAAGATGAGACGAGGACCGCGTTCACCCGCCGTGGCGCCACGGTCTGATCGGTGAACTGGCCCACGGTCATCACGTCCTCCACCGGCACGGTGGGTGCGTTCCGGCGCACGATGCGGGTGGCCTCGGTCGCGATTCCCGCCAGGCCGGCGTCCGTGACACTCGCCATGGTCCGGATGACGAACCCGCCTGCGTAGGGGGCCTCCTGCGCGAACGGCAGGTAAACGGTCGGAGTCGGAGCACCGGCGGGCCCGCCGTCCTGCGTATTCCCGGAGACCCCGACGACGATTCGCGAACCGTCGGTGAACATGCCCATGGTCTCCGAGAGCTGGACGCGCCTCCCGATGGGGTCCTCTCCCGGAAACAGCTGGGAAGCGAGCAGCTGGTTCAGGATCGCGACTCTGGCGGTACTCTGCTGATCGGTGGTGGCAAAGGGCCGGCCCCGGAGCACGGGGATGCCGGCGGCGGCGAAGAAGTCAGCGTTCGCCAGCACTACTGACCCGCTCGGAACCGGCGCACCGGGGGCGAGCGGATGGTCCTGGGCCGTGACGCCGACGTACACACCGGCCGCGCGAAGCGGCATGACCGAGGCGACCCCTACGAGCCGCACGCCGGGGACGGCTGAGATGTCGTCGCCGATGCGGTTGTAGTCCTGGATCGCCAGCGCGGGCTGCTTCGCGTTCGCGGCCAGGAGATTCGCGCTCAGGGTGAGGACGTTTTCCGATTCGAGGCCGGTCGGAACATCGGACAGGCGCAAGGTGGTACGTGTGAGCAGCCCAGCTCCGGCCATGAGCATGACGGACACCGCGACCTGGACGACGACCAGCCCCCGCTGCAGGCCCTGTTTCCGTACGCCGCCGCTGGAGCGTCGTCCACCCGCCGAGACGCTCGCCAGCATGCGCTCGGACGGCAGGAAGGCCGCCAGCGACAGGAGCAAGGCCACGCCGACGGCAAGCGCCAGCGCGAAGCCGAGCACCGGCAGGTCGAGGTGGATTTCGTCCGCGCGCGGTGAATAGCGGCGCGTCAGCGAGACGAGGAGCGGGACGCCGCCCGTCGCCAGCGCCACGCCGAGGACCGCCCCGACCGTGCTGACGAGCAGGTTCTCCACGAGCAGGAGTCTGCGCAGGCGGGCCACGCCGGCGCCCAGAGAGGCCCGGACCACCAGTTCGTGTTCACGGCGTACGCTGCGCATCAGAGTCAGGTTGGCCACACTGGCGACGGCGATGATCAGGACGAGGGCGGCCGTGCTCATGAGAAGCCAGAGCGTCAGCTGCGCCCGCTGGCCCAGGGCCCGCTTGAAGGGGATGACGGACATCCGGTACCCATCTTTCGCGTCGTAGGCGCCAGGGAATTCTTTCTGCAGGCGGGCATAGACGGTGGCGACCTGAATCTGTGCCTGGGCCAGCGTGGCCCCCGGCGCGAGGCGCGCCACGGCCCGGGTCATCCGGTGCGTGCGGTTGTTCTGCATGAGGGCGCCCAAGTGGTGAGGGCTGATCACCATGTTCATCAGCACGTCCATCTGGAGCGGGAAGAAGGGGGCCGGCTGCAAGACGCCGATCACCTCCGCTCGTTGGCCATTGATGAGGACCGGGGTGCCGACGATGCCGGAGTCGGCGCCGAAGTGCTGCCGCCAGAATTCGTTCGTCAGCACCACGACGGGCGGGACGCCGGGCCCGTCATCGCTGGGGCGGGTCAGCCGTCCGAGGACCGGGGCGAGACCCATCACGTCGAAGTAGTTGCCGGTCACCAGTCCCACCGAGAGGCGGGTGGCCTCGGCGTCGCCCTGCAGGACGGCCGAGAACGGGGAGTACTCCGCGATGCCCCCGCCCAGTGCCGGCACTCCGGCCCTCAGGTCGCGCACCTCGGTGACGGAAAAGTCGACGGCCTGGGGCCCCCGGGGGCCGTTGGCCGACTGTTCGAGGTAGAGGAGCCGTGCGCCATCGCGGTTCGGCAGGGGGCGGAGCAGGACGCCGCGGATCACGCTGAAGATGGCCGTGTTGGCCCCGATGCCGAGTGCCAGAGTAACCGCCACCACCCCGGCGAACCCCGGATTGCGCATGAGGGTTCGGGCGCCATAGCGGAGGTCCGCCTCAAGGTGCTCCAGCCAAGGCAGGCCACGCTGGTCACGCACGGTCTCGACGGCATCGCCGAGGCCGCCGGCCGCGATCAGGGCCTGCCGGCGGGCCTCGTCGGGAGCGAGACCGCGGCGCAGGTTCTCCGCCACCGCCATATCCAGGTGCGCGGCCATTTCCTCCTGAAGCTCGGCGTCGTGCTGCGAACCGCGCAGGGTACCCGTCAGGCGGGCGAGGAGGCGTCGGAGGAAGGTCATGGGGTCACCCGCCGCGGAGCGAGGAACGCGGCGATCAGGTCGGCGGTACTGTGCCAGTCACGGGCCTCTCGGGCGAGCTGCTTCCTGCCGCGGGCCGTGAGGGTGTAGAACTTGGCGCGGCGGTTATGCTCCGACTGTCGCCACGTTCCCGCGATGCATCCCTCCTGCTCCAGCTTGAGGAGCCCGGCGTAGAGCGTGCCGTAGTTGAGGGTGATCCGGCCGCGGCTGGTTTCCGCGATGCGGCGCGCGATCCCGAAGCCATGCTGGGGTCCGAGGGCTTCCAGGGTCGTGAGGATCATCAGGCCGAGAGTGCCAGGCTGGACTTCGAGTTGTTTGGGCATCGGTGTGGTCATATGGGTTACCCATATGACGCGCCGACTGCCCAAAAGGTTGCAGTTTCGGAACCGCTCCAGTGTCTCAGGTAACCCGATCGGCGACCGCAACATAGAGTTCGCCGCCGAAGGACGACG
>DATNDQ010000188.1:0-27811 GCA_035553475.1 Gemmatimonadales bacterium | reverse complement strand
CTCCCGCTCGACGATGATGCGATCCTCAAGACGGTGAAGAAGACCAACAAGGTATTGATCGTGCATGAGGATACCCGGACCGGAGGCCTGGCCGGCGAGATCACGGCGCGGATCAACGAAAAAGCGTTCGAGTGGCTGGATGGACCGATCATGCGGGTGACGGCGCACGACGTACCGATCCCGTATGCGCCCACCCTGGAAGACTTCGTGTTGCCGCAGACGGACGACATCGTCAAAGCGGCGCGCTGGCTCGCCGGTTACTAGGAGATTCGAGTATGGCTCGCGTTGACGTCCTCATGCCCCAGATGGGCGAATCCATCGCCGAGGGCACCCTGTCGAAGTGGCTCAAGAAGGTCGGCGACGACGTGAAGCGCGACGAGCCGCTCTTCGAGATCTCGACCGACAAGGTCGACGCCGAGATCCCGGCCCCGACGGCCGGCGTGCTGGCGGAGATCAAGGTGCAGCAGGGCCAGACGGTCCCGGTGCAGACGCTCGTGGCGGTAATCGAGACGGAGAAGGGGGCTCAGGCCTCCGCGCCCGCGCCCGCTCCGGCCGCTCCCGCGCCCGCTGCCAAGCCGGTTCCCGCGCCTGCACCGAAGGCTGCCCCGGCCCCAGCCGCAGCGGCTCCGGTGGCTCCTCCGAGAGCTCCCGCTCCTGCGCCCGCTGCCGTCCCGGCGAATGGCGACGAGACGGCCGAAGATCGCCTGCGCCGCCGGTCGACGCCGCTGGTCCGGAAGATCGCGGCCGAGCATCAGGTGGACATCTCGGGGATCTCGGGAACGGGGTACGCGGGCCGGGTCACCAAGCAGGACATCCTGGGCTACATCGAGCGTGGCGTGCCCGCCGGCGCGCCGTCCGCTCCACGCATTCCGGCCTCCGCGCCATCGGGTCCGATCGAGCATCCCGCCGTCGAGCCGTGGCCGGGCGATCGCGTCGAGCCGTGGTCCAAGATCCGGAAGATCACGGCCGATCACATGATCATGTCGAAGCGCGTGTCGGCGCACGTCGCTTCGTTCTTCGAAGTGGACTTCACCCGCGTATCGCAGCTGCGTGCCAAGTCGAAGGCGTCCTATCAGGAGCGGGGCGTCAACCTCACGTTCCTGGCGTTCATCGCCAAGGCGGTGGCCGAAAACCTCCGGAAGCATCCCGTGGTCAACGCTGCCGTCTCCGGGGACAACACCATTTACCGGCGCGACATCAACCTCGGCATCGCCGTGGCGCTCGATTGGGGCCTCATCGTGCCGGTGGTGAAGCACGCGGACGAGCTGTCACTGATGGGGATCGCGCGCGCGCTCAACGATCTCGGCGAACGCGCCCGGACCAAGAAGCTCACGCCCGACGAAATTCAGCGCGGGACGTTCACGATCACGAACCCGGGCGTCTTCGGAGACCTGATCGGCATCCCGATCATCAATCAGCCCCAGGTCGCCATCCTCGGCGTCGGCGCGATCGAGAAGAAGCCGAGAGTCATCACGCAGCCCGACGGCACCGACACCATCGCGATCCGCACCATGGGCATGCTCAGCATGTCCTACGATCACCGGGTGGTGGATGGCGCCGACGGCGACAAGTTCCTGGCGGACGTGAAAAAGATGCTCCAGGAGTTCCCGGAAGGAGCGGTCTGACCATGGCGAAAGTGCTCACCGCGGCGCGTGTCCGCGTGCCGGCGTCCAACGAGCGGGACTACCTGGCCACCCTGCGCGATCTCTGCCAGTTCGCGGACGCCCGGGGGCAGCGGATCTGGGTCTTCCGCAACGCCAAGGATCCTCAGCTCTTCATTGAGTTCTCCGAAAGCCCGACGGAGATGAGCCACCGGGCGCAGGCGTCCCGCCTGCCGGAAGAGATCAAGCTCGAGAAGAAGCTACAGAACCTGGTGACCTATGCGCCCGACGCCTGGGAGCTCTGGTCCGAAGTTCCCCTCACCGCTGCCGCGGAGGCGTGATGGCACAGGCCCGAGGCACGTTGATGGTCGACGGCGAAACGTGGGAGTACGCGCCGTCCGGCTACGACACCGTCTACACCAAGGATCAATTCGGGGTGGTCTTCCAGTGCGGCACCGGCTCCGCCCGGCGGCGCCGGTTCACGCGGTTCACGCCCATGGGCAGCCGGAATCCTGAGGCCGCCCTGAGCGAGCTCTCGGATCGCCAGCTGCTCGAGCTGTTCCGCCAGTCGCAGCCCGCGTGGACCGCCCCGGAGAGCGCGTACGGCGCACGTTGATCTGCATTGCCACTCCACCGCGTCGGATGGGGAGTGTTCTCCAGAGCAGGTGGCGGCCCGGGCCCACGAGGCGAACCTCGTGGCCATCGCCCTCACCGATCATGACACGCTCGACGGCGTAAGCGCTGCCACCGCGGCTGCGGCGCCGCTCGGCCTTCGGATCGTCCCTGGCTGTGAATTCAGCGTCAAGGCACCCTGGGGGGAGATGCATCTCCTCGGGTACTTCCTCACGCCCGGGCACCAGGCCCTCGAAGCCTTTCTGGTCGAAACCCGGGAGGCCCGAAAGCGCCGTGGGCACGAAATGGTCGAACGCCTGAAGCGCGCCGGCGTGCCCATCGATCTCGCCGACGTCGAGGCCGAAGCGAAGGACGGGGCACTGGGGCGTCCGCACGTTGCCCGCGCGTTGATCCGGCGCGGGGCGGCCGATGACTTCAGCGATGCCTTCGCCCGCTTCCTGGGTCGCGGCAAACCGGGTTACGTACCCAAACCCCTCCCGACACTCGACCGGGTCACCGGGCTGATTCATGAAGTGGGTGGGGTGGCCGTCGCCGCGCATTTGGGCGAGCACGGCACCGAACCCCAGCTGCGTCAGTTCCAGACCGCGGGGCTCGACGGTGTAGAGATTCGCCATCCCCGCCATTCACCGGCGGCCGAAGCCAGGCTCGGGCGCCTGGCGGAGAAACTGGGCCTCGCGGTGTCCGGCGGATCGGATTGGCACGGTGACGGAGACGAAGGCGCGTCGCATGCCGCGCTCGGAGGCATGGACGTGCCGGTCGAGTGGCTGGAACGGCTCGAAGAACGTCGAGGAAAAACGTCGAGGTAAGGCGTCGAGGGAAAACGTATGCCCAGCTTCGAGAAAAAGGTGGTGCTGGTCACAGGCGTCGGGCGTCCCGGGCAAATCGGGCATGCGGTCGCCGGAGCCTTCGGGCGGGCGGGCGCAAGCCTTGTGATCGCGGATCGCGAGCTGCAGCTGGTGAAGGACCGCGCAGCGGAGCTGGAGCAGGCGGGGGTGCCGGTGGTCGGTGTGACCGGAGACCTCACCACCGCGTCGGCCGCACGGGGCGCGGTGGAGGCGGCTGAGCAGGAGTTCAACGGGCTCGACGCGGTCGTGAACGTGGCCGGAGGCTTCCTCGCCGCCGGACCACTCGCGCAGATCACCGCCGATCAGCTGGACCGGACCTTCGCGATCAACTTCCGCACGGCCTTCAATCTCTGCCAGGCGGCCGCACCCGCGCTGTCGCGCCGCGGGGGTGGCGCCATCGTCAACTTCGCCTCGGTAGCCGTGCTCCATCCCGCGGGGGGCATGAGCGGCTATTCGGCCGCGAAGGCCGCGGTCGCCGGACTTACGCGGTCCCTCGCCGTCGAATTGGCGCCACTCCGGATCCGCGTGAATGCCGTGGCCCCGGAATCCGTCCGCACTCCGGAGAACGTCTCCGCGATGGGCGCCGACGTTCCCTACGTGGAGATGGATGATCTGCTGCGCGTCGTGGTCTTCCTCGCGAGTGACGACGCGCGGTCCGTCAGCGGTGAGGTCGTCCCACTCTCCAGCGTCCGCCGGTGAGCCTCGAAGGCCGGGCCGCGCTCGTCACCGGCGCAGGCCGCCGGGTCGGGCAGGCGATCGCCGTGGGACTGGCACGTGCCGGCTGCGATGTCGTGGTGCATGTGCATGGGACGGCGGATGGTGGCGCCGACACCGTAGAACAAATCCGGGCGCTGGGCCGGAAGGCGGAAGCGCTGGCCGCGGATCTCGCCGACGCGCATGCGGCCGGCGAACTCGCGGGACGCGCCGCCGCGCTCCTCGGCGGACGTCTCGACATCCTGATCAATTCCGCCGCCATCATGGTGAAGCAGGCCGTGCCGGACGTCACGCCGGAGTCCTGGGACCGTACCATGGCGCTGAACCTGCGGGCTCCCTTCTTCGTGACGCAGGGGGCCCTGCCGTTCCTCCGGAAGTCGCGTGGGCGAGTCGTGAACCTCGCGGACGTCGCCGGGTTCGAGCCGTGGCCGACCTACGTCCCGCACAACGTCAGCAAAGCGGGCGTCGTGATGTTGACGAAGGGTCTCGCGCGATCGCTCGCGCCCGACATCACCGTGAACGCCGTGGCGCCCGGAGCCGTGCTGCTGCCCGACGAGTGGGATGAGCAGGCGCGAGCCCACTTCGCGGAGACCACACCCCTGGGCCGGTTGGGATCACCCGAAGACGTCGTCCAGGCTGTGCTCTACCTCCTCACCGCCGACTACGTGACCGGTACCGTGCTGATCGTGGATGGCGGGCGGGTGATCCGATGACGGGGCCGGGGCCGGTGGCGATGCGGGATGTCGTCATCGTGGGCGGCGGATGCTACGGGACCTTCTATGCCGGCCAGCTGGCGCGCGCGAAGGAGAAGGGGAAGGCGTCGTACCGGCAGGTGATGATCGTGGACCGCAGCGCCGACTGCAAGGCTCGGAAGGAGTTCGAGCCCGCGGCCGATCGCACCTTCGTCACGGCCGATTGGACCGGATTCTTCGACGACTATCTGGGCACCGTGCAGCCGACGCCTGACGGTCAGCCGGCGGACTACATCGTTCCGTCACCGCACATGCCCCATCTCATGTTTGAATGGATCCTGCGGCGGGCGCGGGCCCGGTGGCCGGGACGAGCGGTGACCGTCGAACCGGTGCCGGGGGAGATCGATACGCCGTACGACCGCACCGCGCACGACCGGACCCGATACGTCTCCTTTGCCGATTGGATCTGTCCGACGCACTGCGTCGAACCTGTCACCTGCCCGGCCATCGGGGCGGCGCGCACGTGGGAGATGCCGGACACCCTGCATGCCCTGACGGCGCGTCTGGGAGAGGGAGAACGGCCCGTGTTCGGCCCGGCCCTCTTCGTCTGCAAACACCACGTGTTCGGCGTCGGGACCTTTGCGGTCAACCAGGTCCTGGCGGGAGACGCCGTGGTTTCCCGGGCGGGCGAGACGGGCGCCCCGGCGGCAGTCCTGGTGGGGACCGTTTCGAGCTGTCACGGAGCCATCAATCTGCTGGCGGTGGGGCGCGCGTGACCCCGGAAGCGCGGGAAGCCCAGCTCAAGACGGCCCAGGACCTCTTCAACCGGGGCGAGTACTGGCTGGCGCACGAGGCGTTGGAAACCGTCTGGCGTTCTATAGGGAGGGACCAGGCCGAGGAACGCCTCGTCTGGCAGGGTCTGATCCAGGCCTGTGCGGCCTTGCTGCATGGTGCCCGTGGCAACCGGCATGGGGTGATCAAGGTAGGAGCGGCGGCCGTCGAGAAGCTCGCGGGGCCGCAGCGGCCGGAGGTAGAGTTCGAAACGGTGGCGTTCCGCGCGGAATTGACGCGTGCCCTGGCGGGGGAGGGAGATCCCCCACGTTTGGAATGGCGGACGAGATGAGCGACGTGGAAACCAAAGACTTCGATCTGATCATCGTCGGGGCCGGGCCCGCCGGGCTCTGCGCGGCGATGTACGCGGGGCGCGGCATGCTCAACGCCGTGACGCTCGAGCGGGGCGCACCGGGCGGCGAGCTCCTGAATACCGATCTGATCGAAGACTATCCGGGCTTTGCGAGCGTGAAAGGGTGGGAGCTCGCGCAGCAAATGGCCGATCACGCCACGAAGTTCGGCGCCCGTCTCGAGACCGCTACGGTGGACAAGGTCGAGCGGACCGGAGACGGCCGGTTCAACGTCACGACCATCGGTGGACCGACGTACCGGGCCCCCGCGGTCATTCTCACGGCGGGCGGCACGCCGGTGAAGCTCGGCGTTCCGGGCGAGAAGGAGTACGCGGGCAAGGGCGTGTCGTATTGCGCGGTCTGTGACGGCGCCTTTTTCAAGGGTGAGGTCCTGGCAGTGGTCGGTGGAGGAGACGCGGCCGTCGAGGAAGCCGACTACCTGACGCGCTACGCGTCGAAGGTGTACATCGTGCACCGCCGCGATTCGTTCCGCGCGTCGAAGATCGTTCAGGAACGCGCGCTCGCGAATCCGAAAATCGAGGTGATCTGGAACAAGACCGTTCCGGAGATCGCGGGTGGGGAGCGGGGCGTGCAGCATCTCGTGCTCGAGGACGTGAACACGCACGAGCGCTCGACGCTTCCGGTCGGCGGGGTCTTCATTTTCATCGGCTTCAAGCCCAACACCAGCCTGGTCGCGGAGCACGTGAAGCACGACTCGGGCGGATACCTCCTGACGGATGAGCGGATGATGACGTCGGTTCCCGGGCTGTTCGCGGCGGGCGACGTGCGGGCGCAGATCACCCGGCAGGTGACCACCGCCGTCGGGGATGCGACCACCGCGGCCATCGCGGTCGAGAAATTCCTCGCCTCCTGGCGTGAGTCGCACGCCAAAGTCCCTGCGTGAACGTCGTGCAGATCCCGGGTGGACCGTTCGTCGAGAACTGCTACCTGGTGATCGACGAGGCCGCGCAGGCGTGCGCGGTGATCGACCCGGGCGAACAGGCCGGCCTCATTTTGCACAAGCTCCGCGCGTCGGGCGCCAGGCCGGTCGGGATCTGGCTCACCCACGCGCACATCGATCACGTGCTCGGCGTTCCCGAGCTGGCCGCCGCGACCGGCGCGCCGGTGTATCTGCACCCCGATGACCGCGAGTTGTACGACGCCGTACCCGATCAGGCCTCCTGGTTCGGCCTGACCGCCGACCCGCTTCGTCCTCCCGACCGAGCGCTTGCGGCGGGGGAACGACTCGCGGTGGGTGGCTTGGAGTTCACCGTCCGGCATGCGCCGGGCCATTCGCCGGGGCATGTCGTGTTTGCGGGGCACGGGGCCGTATTCGGTGGCGACGTCCTCTTCCAGGGCTCCATCGGGCGAACCGACTTGCCGGGCGGGGATTTCGACACACTGATCGGCAGCATCGAGCGGGAGTTGCTTGTACTCCCTGATTCCACCATCGTGTACACGGGACATGGACCCGCAACCACGATTGGCGCCGAGCGCCGAACCAACCCCTTCCTCCGGGGAGTCGCCTAAGCCCCGGCCCCGCTGTCTCCGCTGTGGCGCCGAAGTCCGTCCCAAGGCGCGCGGCTGCAAGAATCCCTGCTGGAACTGCGGCTTCATCTATCCGCTCGGCGACTGCTCTGACTAGCTGGCACATCGTCGCTCCGCACCTCCTCGCACTGCTCCTGTTGGGGCTGGACGTGTTCGTGCGTGCCTGGCGAATCCAGCTCTCGGTGTGGTGCGCGGGCGGGAAGCTTCCCCTCCGGAATGCCGTCGAGCTGAACCTGTACGGAGAGGTGGCGTCGGCCGTCACGCCGAACCGGCTCGGCGGAGAACCGGCCCGCTTCGTGGGCATGACGGAATCGGGGCTTCGCGTCGTGACCGCTCTGGTGGGACTCGGCGTTGAAGTGGCGGCCGAATGGCCGGTGTTTCTCGTCATGGCCGCCGGTCTGGCCATCTACTACATCCCCGATTTTGAGGCGGAGGCGGCGCGATGGCTCCGTCACCACCTGGCCGCCGATCTCGTCGTCATCGAGCTCGCGGTCCTGCTGGTGCTCGTGGCCATCTACCTGATCCAGAAAGTCGTCCGCGGCGGCACCATCCGGCACCGCGTCCGGCGGCAATGGCGAGTCGCCTGGGCCCACGTGCGGCGTGCCCCCTGGTGGGTCATGGCCGCGAACGCGGGACTCACGGCCGTCTCGCTCGCGGCCCGGGCCGCCATCCTGCCCGCGCTCGCCTACGGGATGCCCAACGCGCCGGAGTTCAGCCAGATGTTCTTCGGCGCGCTCGCCCTCCTGGCCGCACCCCTCGTCGTCCCGCTGCCCTCCGGGGGCGGGGGGATCGAGGCCGCGTTCTACGGCGGATTCGCCGGTGACTTCGGTGACCGGCAGGTGGGCATGCTCCTGTTGTTCCGGATCTACTCGATCGTCATCCTGGCGGTCGCCGGCGGCGTCGTGATGATCCGGAATCTGGGATTGAAGGCGGCGAAGGAGCTGTTCAGCATCGGGTACGGAAAGCGCGCCAAGTCCTAGCCCGGTCTATATTCCCGCCATGGACACCAGAAACGAAAAAGATCCCCTGGGCGAGCTGCCCGTTCCGGCCGCGGCTCTGTACGGCGTACAGACCGAGCGCGCCCGGCTCAACTTCCCCGTCTCCGGACTCGCGCCGCTCCCGGCGTTCGTCACCGCCGTGGTCTGGATCAAGAAAGCCGCGGCCCTCACCCACAAGGACACGGGGCGCCTCGAGGCCCGGCTGGCGGACGCGATCGTCACCGCGGCGGACGAAGTGCTCGCCGGCAAGCATCGCGACCAGTTCGTCGTGGATCCCTATCAGGCCGGCGCCGGCACGTCGCACAACATGAATGCCAACGAGGTTCTCGCGAATCGTGCGAACGAGATCCTCGGCGAGAAGCGCGGGACGTACAAGCCGGTCCATCCGAACGATCACGTCAACATGGCGCAATCCACGAATGACGTGATTCCCACCGCGATTCGCCTCGGCGCCCTCGCGCTGCTCCCCGGCGTGCTGAAAGCGCTCGACGGATTGGCCCAGGCGTTTCTGGCGAAGGGGAAGGCCTTCGATCAAGTCCTCAAGTCAGGGCGCACACACCTGCAGGATGCGACCCCGGTGCGCCTGGGGCAGGAGTTCACGGCGTACGGGCACACCATCGAGCGCAACCGGCGCCGCATCGCGCAGGCCGCCGAAGACCTGCGGGAGCTGGGTATCGGCGGCTCGGCGGTCGGGACGGGACTGAACGTCGAGCCCGCCTACTTCGAGGGGATGATTCGCCACCTCAGGAAGATCACGGGGCTGGATCTGCGCGCCGGGGCCGACCGGTTCCAGCTGATGCAATCCATGGGAGATGCCTCGGCGCTCTCGGGCGCACTGCGCACCCTGGCCGTGGACCTCGGCAAGATCGCCAACGATATCCGGCTGCTGGTGTCGGGCCCGCGGACGGGGCTCGCGGAAATCACGCTGCCGGCCGTGCAACCCGGATCGAGCATCATGCCCGGGAAGGTGAACCCGTCGATCGCCGAGATGGTGAACATGGTGTGCTTCCAGGTGATCGGAAACGACGCGACGGTCGCCGCGGCGGCGGAGGCGGGGCAGCTCGAGCTCAACGTGATGATGCCGGTGATCGCGCACAACCTGTTCTTCACGATGCACCTCCTCACCAGCGCGGCGACGATCTTCACCGAGCGGTGCGTGACGGGCATCGAGGCGGACGAGGCCATGTGCGCGCACTGGCTGGACCGGTCGCCCGCACTGGTGACCGCGCTGGCGCCGAAGATCGGTTACGCGGAGTCCGCCACGCTGGCCAAGGAGGCGATCGCCAAGAACGAGACCGTCCGGCAGCTGGTGACGGAGAAGGGCGTACTCAAGGGCGCCGAGCTGGACGCGGTGCTGGATCTTCGGGCGATGACCGAGCCCGGGGTACCGGGAGAGCGCAAGAGATCCTGATCGTCGGACCGTTCACTCAAAGGAGCCGCGCATGAGCTGGATCGTGGCCGGACTGATTGGGGGATTCGTCGCGTGGATCGCGGACTACGTGCTGTGGAGCAAGGTGTTCACGAAGGGGATGGAAAACCTCGCGCTGGAGCTCTCGCCTGAGGAGATGAAGAAGTTCATGGGACCGGCGATGCTGAAGTCCGCCGTCCTCGCCTTCGTTTTCGGCATTCTGTTCGCCTACCTCTACCAGCAGTTCCGTTCAGATCTCTGGGTCACCGGTGGCGGGATCCTGGGGGGCATGGAGTTCGCCACCGTGCTCTGGCTCCCGACGATCGCGCTCCAGACCCTCGGGTCGGGTGTGTGGTATGTGAAGGCCCGGGGTCTCCTGTCGGCGACCTTCTGGGCCTGGCTCATCCGCATGAACGCCGTGGGATTGGTGGTGGGGCTGCTGCTCAAGTAGTCCTGTTTTCACTCCGCGACAGGTTTGCCCACGTCGGCCCGGTGACAGCTATCACGGCTCTCACCGGGCCGTTGTGCTGAAGTTTCCGCACATGAATACGAGACTCGCGGTCTTCGCGCTGGCGGGCCTGGGTCTGACGGCCCCACTGGCGGCTCAGCGCCCGGTTCGCATCGGCCCCATCTACTCGTCGATCTCGCTCGATGACGCGAACGGGACCGGGCATCATTTCACCGCGTTCGGCGGGACCATCGCATTGCTGACCTCCGACGACGATGAGACCGGGATTTCGATCGTCCGCTACAACGACCTGGCGACATCCAGCTGCCCACGGAACCTGACGTTCTTCGGGCTCGACGACGACTATTTCCCGGTCGGTGCCTCGGGGATCGCGCCCTTCGCGTCGTCCGAGGTCGGTGTCGCCCGCGTCCTCGACACCGACAAGGGACTCCTCGGCCTGTCGTGCTCGGCGGCGCAGACGACGACCGAAATCGGGTTTGGATTCGGCATGGGGCTGCGCGTCACGGCGGGGAAGGACGCCAGCGGACAGATCGAAGGGCGATTCTTCCAGGTCCCGAACAGCGCCATCCAGTCCCTCGAGCTCCGGGCCAATGTGTCGCTGCTTCTGGGTCCGCCGCGCGTCACCCAAATGACGAGCGGTACGCTCGGACCCGCGGTCGCGTTCCTGATTCCCATCTCCGGTCCGCTCAAAGGCCGGGGCCCACTCCTCGGCGTCCGGTTCCGCCGCGACACCAAGAAGGCCTCGAGCGTGCTCGGCCTCGAAGTGGATTGGGCCCCGCTCACGATGACGGGCGGCTGCACCGGGACCGGGTGCAGTGAGGACGCCGTGCTGTTCCAGCCCGGCTACGAAGCGTCGTATCGCCCGTCGTGGGGACGGATCTACGGCGAGTTGGGACCGGTGCTCGCAGGATTCTTTTCCCAGGGTCCCGATCGCGGTGTCGCGCAGGGCGCGCAGGGGGGCTTCGGCGTCGACGTGGACAAGAACGGCGTGCTGTACAACGTCTCAAGCCGCCTGCTCTGGTTCCAGCCCGGCTCCGGCGGGAACGTCTTCGCGGTGCAGCTTGGTGTCAGCGTGGGGCCCGCGATCCGGCACTAGGGGCGGTTCGCGATTCGCGAGTTGATAACGTCGGCGCGCCCGGTCATATTCCGGCCATGCGGGTGACTACGTGGGCCGAGTACGGATTGATCGTCTCCCTCAGCCTGGCGCGCCGGGTGGGGGATGGTCCGGTCGCCGCCCGCGAGCTCGCC
This sequence comes from Gemmatimonadales bacterium, assembly GCA_035553475.1. Taxonomy (GTDB): domain Bacteria; phylum Gemmatimonadota; class Gemmatimonadetes; order Gemmatimonadales; family GWC2-71-9; genus 40CM-2-70-7. The sequence continues at coordinate 16,474 of DATNDQ010000188.1, read as the reverse complement.
GAAGCTGAGCGTCTGCCGCACGACTACGTCGAGCAGATTCTCCTTCGCCTCCGCCGCGCCGGATTGGTGGAATCGGTCCGGGGCGCCAAGGGCGGATACCTTCTCGCCCGCGATCCTCACGACGTCTCCGTGAAGGACGTGATGGAAGCGTCCGAGCACGTGACGTTCGAAGTGAACTGCGATCATCACCAGGTGGACGCTCACCGTTGCTCGCCCGACGCCGCGTGCAGCATCCGGCCCGTCTGGCGCATGCTCGAGCGGCGCATCAACGACTTTCTGTCGGGAGTGACGCTCGCCGATCTGACCCACGATGAGGCGCGCTTGTACCAGATCACGGGTATTTCCGCCGCCAGCTGAGCATCGCACTTCCATGACAGCCAGAACCTCCACCGGCCTCTCGCATGAAGAGGTCCTGCGGTATTCCCGGCACCTCATTCTTCCGGAGGTGGGAGCCGAAGGGCAGGCGAAGCTCAAGAATGCCCGGGTGCTCCTGGTCGGAGCGGGCGGGTTGGGCTCTCCGGCGGCTCTGTATCTCGCCGCGGCCGGTGTGGGAACGCTGGGCGTGGTGGACGCGGATCGGGTGGATGCCAGCAATCTGCAGCGGCAGGTTCTCCACGGGACTTCGGACGTCGGGCGCCCCAAGACCGAGTCCGCCGCGGACCGTCTGCGTGAGATCAATCCGCACGTGGAAGTCGTGGGGTTTTCGGAACGGCTGACCAGCGCGAACGGACTCGAAATCTTGCGTCCGTTCGATGTGATCGTGGACGGGTCCGACAACTTCCCCACGCGGTACCTCGTCAACGACGCCTGCGTGCTGCTGGGCAAGCCCGATATCTACGGCGCGATTTTCCGGTTCGACGGTCAGGCGTCGGTGTTCGGGTCGAATGGCGGTCCATGCTACCGCTGCCTCTTCGCCGATCCGCCTCCTCCCGATCTGGTGCCGTCCTGCGCGGAGGCGGGCGTGCTGGGCGTGCTGCCCGGGATCATCGGGTCCATCCAGGCGGCTGAGGCGATCAAGCTCATCCTTGGCATCGGGGAGTCCCTGGCGGGGCGGCTGCTCCTGTTCGATGCGCTCAAGCTCGAGTTCCGTGAGCTGGCCATTGCCCGGGATCCCGAGTGTCCCGTGTGCGGCACACGGCCCACCGTGAAGGCGCTCATCGACTACGAGGCGTTCTGCGGCATGCCCGGAGCGGGAAGCAGCGCCACGGAAGTGACCGTGCGCGAATTCTCGTCGGAGCGCGGGCAGGGGAAGAGGCATTTGGTGGTCGATGTCCGTGAGCCCTACGAGGTCGTCATGGCATCGTTCCCGGAGGCTGTCCACATCCCCTTGCGGCAACTGCCAGGAAGGCTCGCGGAGCTGGACGCTCATCTACCGGTCGTAACCGTTTGCCATCACGGCCAGAGATCCATGCGGGCGCGGGAGATTCTGGTGGCGGCGGGCTTCGGAGACGTGCGAAGTCTGGCTGGGGGGATCGACGCCTGGAGTCGAGAGATCGACAGTGCGGTACCACGCTACTGACGTCTGACGTCTGACGTCCGTTTTTCATCATGCCGAAGGGGGGACTCGAACCCCCACGGGCTTGCGCCCACTGCGCCCTGAACGCAGCGCGTCTACCAATTCCACCACTTCGGCGTGATTCGGGAACGGCAAATCTAGACGGAGGTATAACCTCAAGTCAACGCTTGGCTTGACCCTCATTCACCGCGTACCTATTTTGCGCCGACCGCCTTGGACAAAGTTGCCATCGCCCGCAATCCGAGGGCGCGACACGACTTCCACCTCCTCGAGACCTGGGAGGCCGGTCTGGTACTTACCGGAACCGAAGTGAAGTCGCTTCGGGACGGCAAGGCCAGCCTCTCCGAAGGATACGCCCATGTGAAGGGTGGGGAAGTCTGGCTCGAAGGCCTCAGCATCTCGCCATACGCCGCCGGGTCGTACAACAATCCGCCGTCCCTGCGTTCCCGCAAGCTGTTGCTCCACAAGAAAGAGATTGAAAAGCTCGTCGGTGGCACCACCCGCAAGGGTCTCACCGTCGTGCCCCTCGAGCTCTACTTCAAGGACGGCATCGCCAAGGTGGCGATCGCACTGGCCCGCGCCAAGAAGGCGCACGACAAGCGCGAAGACCTCAAGAAACGTGACGCCGAACGCGAGATGGCCCGCGTCACGCGGGGCCGACGAGCGTGATGTTCTGGGCGCTCGTGATCGGTCTCGCACCCACGCAGATCGTGATCGCGACGCCGCGGGGACAGACCATCGTGCCGGTGACGACCGAGCGGGGTACCGCCGCCGTCGCCGCCCCCCTGCTGGCCGCACCCCTGGGCCTCACGAGTGTGAGGACCGACAGCCAGACCACGGTGACGCTGGACGGCCGCTCGTTCGCGATTCAGGTCGGCGTCCCTTTCACGCGCGTGGGCACGAGCTTCTGCAATCTCGCGGCTGAACCCTACGTCGTCCGGGACACCCTCTTCCTGCCTCTTCCTTTCTTGTCGGAATGTGTGCCACAGGCGCTTCCCCAATACCGGTGGGACGCGGCCGGCGGGCGCCTGGTCGAGCGCCTCACCGCCACGACCGTCGTCCGGCCCGACACCGATGCGCCGGTGGTGATCCACCCGCGTCCGCGAATCCTCCCGGCGAACCCGATGACCGGGCTGCGCTTGCACCACGTAGTGGCGATCGATCCGGGGCATGGCGGGGTGGATCCGGGTGCGCCGAAGAACGGGGGCTACCTGCCCCGTGGACAGCACGAGAAAGACATCACGTTCGCCATCGCCAGGATATTGCGGAGCATGCTGCTGGACCGGGGTATCGAAGTGGACATGACCCGGACCACGGATACCCTGATCAGCCTGTATGACCGGCCCTACACCTGTTCGGATGCCTGCGACCTGTTCGTCAGCATCCACGTGAATTCGATGCCGGAGGGACGGGGACAGTCCCGCGCGCATGGCGTGGAGACCTACTTCCTCTCCGATGCGACGACCGAAGATGCGTCTCGCGTCGCGAAGATGGAGAATGACGCCGTTCGATACCAGCGGGACAGCGGGACGGACACCACCCACAATCGCTTCATTCTCCAGGACCTCGCGCAGAACGAGATCCTCCGGGAATCCGCGCAGCTGGCTCAGCTCATCCAGCATCAAGTGGGCGCCGTCGCCCCCGGGGGTGACCGCGGGGTTCAGCAGGCGCGGTTCTGGGTCCTGAGCTACGCGCACCGGCCGGCGGTCCTCGTCGAAACCGGGTTCGCCACCAACCGGGGTGATGCGGAGTTCCTCGGCACCGGGGCGGGCCAGCAAAAGATCGCGGCGGCGATCGCGGACGGGATCATCGCCTACCTGCGCGATCTCGAGCGGAAGACGGCAGTGCCGGGGGCCGCTCGGTGAAGGGCCGCCTGGTGCTTTTCATCCTGCTCGCGGGCGGATCCGGGTGTGTCTATTACAACGGACTCTGGAACGCGCACAGGTGGGCGACTGACGCACAGAAGCAGGAGCGGAACGGGCAGAGCGAGGCCGCGGTCATCAGCTGGTCGCAGGCGGCCATCGAGGCGGAATCGGTGGCCGTGCGTCATCCGCGCAGCGGCTGGCTCCCCGACGCGCTCGTGACCGCGGCGGAAGGACTGGCCGGATCCCGGGACTGCACGACGGCCGCGACGTACTTCGCCCGCATCCCGCCGGTGACGAAGGATGCCGCGCTGCTCGAGCGAACGGCATTGGCGCAGGCGACCTGTGCGCTCGCCGCCGGAGACGTGGACGGGGCGGAGGCATTCGCGAAACCGGTCCTTCCGTCCAAGGACAAGCAGCGCCGGAGTCGGGCGGCACTCCTGGCGGGACGGGCTGCGGCGCAGGGCGGGGCCTTCGATGAAGCGGCAGCCCTTCTGGGCCGGTCGCCCGAGCGCCAGGCAGGCGTGGAGGAGATACTGGCCCTCCTCGATGCGGGGCGGACGGAGCGGGCCGACTCGCTGTGCGACCCCCTGGTGGGGCGGAAGCCGCTGGAAGAAGACTGGGATAGCATCTTCGCGGCGTTCGCGCGGGACGCGGGACCGACCGTCACCTCCCGTATCGTCGGGCGGGTGGTGCCACGCGCCCGGCTCACGGCGGGGGAACGTGCGCGGCTCCTCCTCGACGATGGATTCCGCCTTCTCGATGCCCGCGATCCCGCGGCCGCGGACCGCCGGTTCGCGCAGGCGGCGACGGCCGCGCCTGATTCCGCCGAAGCGGACAAGGCTGAAGTGGCACGGATCTGGGCCCGGGTCGCGCAGGTCCAAAGCCTGGACAGCATCGCGGCGCTCCGGCTCGCCCTCCAGCCGTACACCATCCGCGGGGGAGGTGTGTCGGATGCGCGGCACCTGGAGACGGTGCTGAAGCAGATCACGGGCCCCGACACCTCGGTCACTGGCGCGTTCCGGGCCGGCGAAATCGCCCGGGACTCACTCTATGCCAATCCGCTGGCGGCTACGCTGCTCCTCGATTTTGCGAGCCGCCATCCGAACTCCGTATTCGCCCCCAAGGCGATCGTGGCGGCCTTGCCCTTGAGCCCCGACCATGCGGATTCATTGTCGCGAACGCTCACCGAGCGCTATGCGGCCTCGCCGTACTCGCTCGCGCTTCGTGGTGCGCCGAGTCCGGGCTACAACACGGCCGAGGATTCTCTGGCCCGGCTGTTCGGCATTCGCAGCGTCCCCGCGGCCGGCGCGGGGGTGCGGATCTTCGCAATGTGGGCTGCGCCGCTGACGGGGAGGCGAGGCCCCCTGCTGAACCCTCCCGAGGTACCGGCCGGTCTCGTCCCGAAGAACCAGAATGGCCCCGGACGGCGGGCTGTGCCGGACTCCGTGAATTGAAAACGCTCTGGGGTGCCGCCTTTCAGAACCCGGTGCTCCTCGCCGCGGGGACCGCTGGGTTCGGCCGGGAGATCGATGGCGTGATGGATCTCGACCGGCTGGGCGGAATCGTCACCAAGGCCGTCACGCCGGAGCCGCGGCGCGGTCACCCGGGGCCACGGGTCGCGGAATTCCGGGGTGGCATGCTGAACGCGATCGGGCTGGCCAATCCGGGGCTGGAAGACGTGGCGGCGCACGACCTGCCGTGGCTGTTCAACCGGGTCACGCGCGCCCGGGTGCTCGTGAACGTCGCGGGCGCCACCGTGGAGGACTACGTGAAGGTGCTCGAGCGTCTCGGTGGTATCGACCGAGTCACCGCGTTCGAGATCAACGCGTCATGTCCGAACACCTCGGCCGGTGGACTCGAGTTCGGTGCCGACGAGGCCTCGCTCGCCAACCTGGTGCGCCGGTGCCGGGGCGCGACGACGAAGCCACTCGTCATCAAGCTCTCGCCGGTCCTCGCGAACATTGCGCGTGCCGGCGAGGTCGCCCGTGACGCCGGAGCGGATGGGCTGAGTCTCGTGAACACCATGCCGGCCACACTCGAGGGCAGGTTGGGGAACGGGTTCGGGGGGATGAGTGGCCCGGCGCTGTTGCCGGTGGGCGTGCTCGCCATTCGAAAAGTCCGCGCCCGTGTCGACCTTCCGCTCATCGGGGTCGGGGGCATACGGACCGGCGCGGACGCGCGGGAGTATCTGAATGCCGGCGCCGACCTCATCGCGATCGGCACCGCCGCGCTGGCCGATCCGAGGGTCCCCGAACGCATCGCGAGGAGCCTGAACGGTGGCTGAGCTCATCGTCGCGTTCGATCTGCCAACCGGCAAGGAGGCGCTCGCGCTCGCGTCGCGCCTGCCCGGACTCGGCTGGGCCAAGATCGGTCCAGTGCTCTACGTCCGCGAAGGACCGGCGCTCGTGCGAGAGTTCATGGCCCGCGGCATCCGCGTGTTCCTCGATCTCAAGTGGCATGACATCCCGAATACGGTCGCGGGGGCCGTCGAGGGCGCCCGCGAGCTGGGCGTGTCGCTGGCGACCGTGCATTGCCTGGGGGGGGTGGGGATGCTGTCGGCGGCCCAAAGGGCGGCCGGTGCGCCGGGCACCAACGGCGCCGTTTCCCTGGTCGGGGTCACGGTACTGACCTCCCATGATGCCGGTGGGTTTGAGGGGATCGTGGGGCGGGGGGTACCCGACTTGGGCGTCGAGGTCGTCCGGTTGGCCAGGCTGGCTCGGGATACGGGGTTACGGGGGGTGGTGGCTTCGGGGCAGGAAGTGGGACTGCTCCGGGAAGCCCTTGGGGCTGAGCCGTGGCTGGTGGTCCCGGGCATCCGGGCGCCCGATGCTCCGGCGGACGACCAGACCCGGACGGTCACGCCCGGGGAGGCGGTACGGCGCGGGGCCACGCATTTGGTGGTGGGGAGGCCGATTACGGGGGCCAAGGACCCCCAGTCAGCCTTCCGGGGAATGCTGGAGGCTATGACCGCGTAATCGCGCCCCTTGCGTGAACTTACGAGCCCGGGTATTGTTCAAGACTCAACCAGAATCTTTGCCGGGAGACGGTCTTTTGAAGGTGAGAACGAGCGTCAAGCCGATCTGCGAGCACTGCAAGGTGATCAAGCGCCGGGGTGTGGTCCGGGTCATCTGCAAGCGGAATCCCAAACACAAACAGCGTCAGGGCTAAGCCGATGGCACGAATTGCCGGCGTGGACCTGCCACGCGACAAAAAGATCCAGTTCGCACTGCCCTACATCTACGGTGTGGGTCCGTCGAACGCGAAACGGATTCTCGCCGAGACCGGCGTGAGTCCGGACGCGCGCGTGCGCGACCTGCGAGACGCGGAAGTCGCGCGTCTGCGGCAGGTGATCGAGCGGGACTACAAGGTCGAAGGTGCGCTACGCACGGAAGTGGCGATGAACATCAAGCGATTGATGGACATCGGCACGTACCGCGGCGGACGGCACCGCAAGAATCTGCCCGTGCGCGGCCAGCGCACGCACACCAACGCGCGCACGAAGAAGGGTCCCCGGCGCGCCATCGCGGGCAAGAAGAAGCCCTCTCTGAAAAAGTAAATGGCTCAAGCGAAAACTCCGGGCGCCAAGCGCGCCAAGAAAGTCGTGGAAGCGGAGGGCGTGGCGCATATCACGGCCACGTTCAACAACACGCTCATCACCATCACCGACTCCCACGGCAACGCCATCACGTGGGGCTCGGCGGGCAAGGCCGGCTTCAAGGGCTCGAAGAAGTCCACGCCCTTCGCCGCTACCGTGGCCGCGGAGCAGGCGGCGCGCGAAGCGCTGTCGCTCGGGGTGAAGCGCGTGCACGTGCGGGTGCAGGGTCCCGGTTCCGGTCGCGAGTCCGCCATCCAGGCGCTCGCCACCGCCGGCCTGCAGATCCGCTCGATCCGCGACGTGACGCCGATTCCTCACAATGGGTGCCGGCCGCCCAAGAAGCGGCGGGTCTGATCCATGGCTCGCTATACGGGTCCGGCCTGCAGGCTCTGTCGTCGTGAGGGCACCAAGCTCTTTCTGAAGGGCGCGCGCTGTCTCACCGAGAAGTGCGCGATTGAACGCCGCGCGTACGCGCCGGGCCAGCATGGCCAGGGCACGGGCCGGCGCCGGAAGGCATCCGAGTACGCCAAGCAGATGCGTGAGAAGCAGAAAGTGAAGCGCATCTACGGGCTCTCGGAACGCCAGTTCCGCAACGTGTTCGAACGCGTGCTGCGCGAGCCCGGTGTCACGGGTGAGGCGCTGCTCATCGCGCTCGAGTCGCGGCTCGACAACATCGTGTTCCGGATGGGGTTCGCCTCGTCGCGCCGGCAGGCGCGGCAGCTGGTCCGCCACCGGCACATTCAGGTGAATGCTCGGACCGTCGACATTCCGTCCTACCGGATCCGCCCGGGCGATGAAGTGAAGGTCGCCGACGCGAGCCGTGAGCTGGCCCTGGTGAAGATGGCCGCCGAGCTCGCCGCGCGGGGACAGCCGGTCAGCTGGATTCAGGTAGACAGCGACAAGGCCCTCGGCAAGATGACCGAGCGGCCCACCCGTGACGCCATCCCGGTCGCGGCGCAAGAACAGCTCATCGTCGAGCTCTACTCCAAGTGATGACGACGACTCTCGATTTGACCGGATTGGTCCGCCCGCACGTGGTCGAAATGACCAAGCGGGAGGATACGCCCAACGCCGCCGAGTTCCGGCTGCAGCCGCTCGAGCGGGGCTACGGGTACACGCTGGGGAATTCGCTCCGCCGGATGCTGCTCTCTTCGCTCCGCGGCGCCGCGGTCTGGGCGTTCCGCCTGGACGGCGTGGTGCACGAGCACCAGACCATCCCGGGCGTGGTGGAAGACGTGCACCAGATCATTCAGCGCCTGAAGCAGCTTACCCTCGTGCTCGCGCCCGACGCGGACGAGGCGGTGCTGCACATCAAGCGCGAGAAGGCCGGCCCCGTCTACGCCCGCGACATCGAATCGCATGGCGCGGTGACGGTGGTCAATCCCGATCAGCTCCTGTTCACCGTGCAGGACGACAAGGAGATGAACGGGGAGCTCTACGTGAACAAGGGCCGCGGGTACGTGGAGGCCGAGCAGCATCCGGTCGACCGCACCCTGTCGGTGGACGTGGTGCGGATCGACTCGATCTACAATCCGGTCCGCCGCGCCAACTTCACCGTGGCCGAGACCCGCGTAGGCCAGCGCACCGACTACGACCGGCTCACGCTGTCGGTCGAGACCAACGGCACCATCAGCCCCGAGGACGCGGTGGCCTACGCCGCCGCTCTCGCGCAGGAGCACTTCCGCTACTTCGTCGACTTCGGCAAGGTCCCGATGGTGGCCGCCGAAGCGCCGAGCGCGGGGGGCAGCTCCGCGGCGCCGGGCCGGCTCAAGGAGCTCCTCGACCGGAGCATCGACGACGTCGGCTTGACGGTTCGCTCGGTCAATTCGCTCAAGAATTCGAACATCCGCACCCTTGGTGATCTGGTGCAGCACGCCGAAGCCGACCTGCTCAAGGTCAAGAACGTCGGCGACAAGGCGCTGGGGGAGATCGCGGATCTGCTGCGGCGCGAGGGCCTGAACTTCGGCATGCGGTATGAAGAGACCGGCACGGGTGACGTGCGGGTTCTCGAGGCCGGCGTGCCGCCGATGGCCCAGGTCGCGAGCGGAGACGAGTAATGCGGCACCGCGCGAAGGGACGGCAGCTCTCCCGTACGTCGAGCCACAAGAAGGCGACGCTGAACAACATGGCGACGTCCCTCTTCCGGCACGACCGCATCGTCACCACGGAAGCCAAGGCGAAGGAGCTCCGGCCGTTCGCGGAACGCCTGATCACCCTGGCGCGCCGGGGTGACTTGCACGCCCGCCGGCTGGTGGAGCGGCGGATCGCGGACAAGGAAGTGAGTCACCGCCTGTTTGCCGAGCTGGGCAAGCGATTCGCGGCCCGGCCGGGCGGCTACACCCGGATCATCAAGCTGGGACATCGCGTCGGTGATGGTGCCGACGTGGCCCGGATCGAACTGCTGAGTGAGTGAGCGAGCGGCGGGGCGTTCGGTAAAAGAGAAGGGGACCCCGACGGGTCCCCTTTTCTCTTCAGGCGGCTTTGGTTACGCGGTGCGACTTGATGCAGCGGGTGCAGACACGGATACGGCGAGTGGTGCCGTCTACGACGGCGCGCACGCGCTGCAAGTTGGGAAACCAGCGGCGATTCGATTTGTTGTTCGCGTGGCTAACGCTGTGCCCCGTCGCGGGGCCTTTGCCACACAGATCACACACACGAGCCATGGTCGGTCCAGCGAATGAGTTCCACTGCACGCACACCCCGGGGATCGGGGCCTGAGCAGGGGCGGAAACCTAACGGGGGGTCCGAGGCCGGGCAACCCCGCCAAGGCCGGCCGAAGACAGCCGTCATTACGGGCGTCACCGGGCAGGACGGGTCCTACCTCGCGGAGCTGCTCCTGGAGAAGGGCTACGAGGTGATCGGCGTGGTCCGGCGCACCTCCCACGACTCCTACGAACGCATCGGCCACCTCCTCGACCGCGTGCACATCGTGCCCGCCGACCTGCTGGACCAGCACTCCCTCACCGCCGTGATCCGGGACGCCAAGCCCCATGAGGTCTACAACCTCGCGGCGCAGAGCTTCGTCCCCACGTCGTGGAGCCAGCCCGTGCTCACCGGCGAGTTCACCGCGCTCGGCGTCACGCGACTGCTCGAAGCGGTCCGGCTCGCGCATCCGGAGGCGCGCTTCTACCAGGCGTCATCCTCCGAGATGTTCGGCAAGGCGCAGGAGACTCCGCAGAAGGAGACGACGTCCTTCTACCCGCGCTCGCCCTACGGCGTGGCGAAGGTCTACGGGCACTGGATCACCGTGAACTACCGTGAGTCCTACGGCCTCTACGCGGTCTCCGGCATCCTGTTCAACCACGAGTCGCCGCGCCGCGGTCTCGAGTTCGTGACGCGGAAGGTCACGCACGCCGTCGCCCGGATCAAACGGGGACTGGGCACCGAGGTCCGCCTCGGCAACCTGGATGCCCGCCGCGACTGGGGCTATGCCGGCGATTACGTCGACGCGATGTGGCGCATGCTCCAGCCGGCGCAGCCCGCCGATTTCGTGATCGGCACCGGCGAGACGCACACGGTCCGCGAGCTCTGCGAAATCGCCTTCGGACACGCCGGGCTCGACTGGCAGAAGCACGTCGTGGTCGATCCGAAATTCGTGCGCCCCGCGGAAGTCGATCTGCTGCTCGCCGACCCGAGCCGTGCGAAGGCGGAGCTCGGCTGGGCGCCGAAGACCGGCTTTGCCGAACTCATCAAGATGATGGTGGACGCCGATCTGGAACGCCTGGCGTGAAGATTCTGGTGACCGGTGCGGACGGGTTCGTGGGCCGGTGGATGATCCGCCGGCTGCTGACCGATGGCCACGAGGTGTTCGGCGCGCTGCGGCCCGCCGGGGCTACGCACGAGGACGGGCTGAGCGACCAGGAGCGGGAGTCGGTTCGCTGGCTTCCCCTCGAGCTCACGGAGGCCGATTCGGTCCGGATGGTGGTCGACCTGCCGTACGACGCGGTGATTCATCTCGCCGCCGTGGCGTCGGGCCCGGAAGCGGCGCGCGATCCGGGATACGCGTGGACCGTGAACGCCGCCGGAACGGCCCGCATCGCGTACGTGCTCGCGGAAGCGCGACGGAAGGGGCGCGCCGATCCGGTCTTCCTCCTGGTGTCGACCGGCGAGGTGTATGGACGAGGCCCCGACGGAACGAACGGCCGCCCGCGCCTCGAATCCGACGTGCTCGCGCCCTGTTCGCCCTATGCGTCGAGCAAGGTCGGCGCGGAGACCGCGGCACTCGAAGCCTGGCGGCGAACGGGATTGCGCGTGGTGGTCGCGCGCGCGTTCGCGCACACCGGCCCCGGACAGGACACACGGTTCGTGGTGCCGGCCTTCGCGCAGCGGCTCCGCTACGCCCGGCAGATCGGCGCCCCGGCGGTGAAAGTCGGAAACCTGGAGCCGGTCAGGGAGTTTCTGGACGTGCGGGACGTCGTGGATGCGTATACCCGGCTCCTCGCCAAAGGCGTGCCGGGGGAGGCGTACAACGTCGCGGGCGGGCAGGGGATCGAGCTGCGCCAGCTGTTCGACAAGGTGGCGGCGCGGCTCGGCGTGAAGGCGATTCCGGAAACGGATCCCGAGCTCATGCGGCCCGCCGATATTCCGAATCTGGTCGGGGACGGCTCCAAGTTGCGGGCGGCGACCGGGTGGGCGCCGACCTTTTCTCTCGACGACACGCTGCGGGACACGGTGGATGCCCAAGCGCACTGACCTGAAGCGCATACTCCTCATCGGCTCCGGCCCCATCGTCATCGGGCAGGGGGCCGAGTTCGACTACTCGGGCACGCAGGCCGTCAAGGCGCTGCGCGAAGAAGGCTATGAAGTCGTCCTGGTGAACTCCAACCCGGCGACGATCATGACCGATCCCGAGCTCGCCGACCAGACCTACGTGGAGCCGGTGACCCCGGCCTGGGTCCGCAAGGTGATCGAGAAGGAACGGCCCGATGCGCTCCTGCCGACCATGGGGGGCCAGACGGCGCTGAACGTCGCGATGGCGCTGGCCCAGGACGGCACGCTCGCCGAGTTCGGCGTGCAGCTGATCGGTGCCAACGCCCGCGCCATCAAGATGGCCGAAGACCGGGCCGAGTTCGCGATCGCGATGCGGCGCATCGGGCTCGAAACGCCCCTCGGCCGGACCGTGAGCTCCCGTGAGGAAGCCCTCGCCGCCGTCGCCGAGACCGGGTATCCCGCCATCATCCGTCCGTCGTTCACGCTTGGCGGCACGGGCGGCGGCGTCGCGTACAACCGCGCCGAGTTCGAGGAGCTGGTGGACACGGCGCTCGAGCTTTCGCCCGTGCATTCGACGCTCATCGAGCGCTCGGTGATCGGCTGGAAGGAGTTCGAGCTCGAGGTGATGCGGGACGGCCGCGACAACGTCGTGATCGTCTGCTCGATCGAGAACATCGACGCGATGGGGGTCCATACCGGTGACTCGATCACCGTCGCCCCCGCGATGACGCTGACCGATCGCGAGTACCAGAAGATGCGGGACTCAGCCATCGCGATCATCCGGGAGATCGGCGTCGAGGCCGGCGGCTGCAACATCCAGTTCGCCGTCAATCCGGCCGACGGCGAGATGCTGGTAATCGAGATGAATCCGCGGGTATCGCGGTCGTCCGCGCTCGCGTCGAAAGCGACCGGGTTCCCCATCGCCCGGATCGGCGCCAAGCTCGCGGTGGGGTATACGCTCGACGAGCTGCCCAACGACATCACGCGGACCACGCCCGCCTCGTTCGAGCCCGTGCTCGACTACGTGGTCGTGAAAGTCCCGCGCTTCGCCTTCGAGAAATTCCCGCGCGCCGATTTTCACCTCACCACCCAGATGAAGTCGGTCGGTGAGGCGATGGCCATCGGGCGGACCTTCAAGGAAGCGTTCCAGAAGGGGCTTCGCGCCCTCGAGACGGGCCGTACCGGATGGAGCCTCGGCGCTACCCTGGCCGATGACCGGTTGACCGACGACTCACCGGAAGACATCCGGGTCGCGCTGCGCGTGCCGACGCCGGAGCGCGTCTTCCAAATCAAGCGGGCCCTGCTCGCCGGCCTCACCGTGCCGGACATCGCGGAAGCGTCCGGGATCGATCCCTGGTTCCTCCATCAGTTCGCCGAGTTGATCGCGGCCGAGCGGGCGTACGCGGCCGATCCGATGCCCGACGCGGCGGGCATCCGCCGCATGAAGCGCCTGGGATTCTCCGACCGGCAGCTCGCGGCGCTGAAGGAAGAGACCGAGACCGCGGTGCGCGAGCGCCGGTGGGCGCTCGACATCCACCCGGTCTACAAGACGGTCGATACGTGCGCGGGTGAGTTCCCGTCGAGCACGCCGTATCTCTATTCCTGCTACGACCAGGAGAACGAGTCCGAGCCGCTGGGTGAGCAGGGCATCGTGATTCTGGGGTCCGGCCCGAACCGGATCGGGCAGGGGGTCGAGTTCGATTATTGCTGCGTCCGTGCCGGACTCGCGTTCCGCGAGCTGGGCTACAAGACCATCATGATCAACTCGAATCCCGAAACGGTCTCGACCGACTTCGACATCTCCGACAAGCTGTACTTCGAGCCCCTGACGTTCGAGGACGTGCTCGAGATCATCCGTTGGGAGCAGCCCAAGGGCGTGGTGGTGCAGCTCGGCGGGCAGACGCCGCTCCGGCTCACCAAGCCGCTCGAGGCGGCCGGGGTCCACATCCTCGGCACCACCCCCGACGCCATCGACATCGCCGAGGACCGCGAGCGCTTCGACGCGCTGGCCCGGCGCCTGGGCGTGACGCAGCCCGCGAACGGAATGGCGCGCTCGGTGGACGAGGCGGTGAAGGTGGCCGAGCGCATCGGGTTCCCGGTGCTGATCCGTCCCTCGTACGTGCTTGGCGGGCGCGCGATGGAAATCGTGTACGACGTCGGCTCGCTCAGGCAGTTTTTCGAGGTGGCCGCCCGCGTGGCGCCGGAACATCCGGTGCTCATCGACCGGTTCCTGGAGGACGCGTTCGAAGCCGACGTGGACGCCATTTCCGACGGGAAGCGGACGGTGGTGGGGGGCGTCATGCAGCACATCGAGGACGCCGGGGTCCATTCGGGGGACTCCGCCTGCGTTCTTCCTCCGTACCTCATCGGCGACCGGCAGGTGGCGGAGATGCGCAAGCACACCAAGGCGTTCGCAGAGGCGCTGGGGGTGGTGGGCCTGATCAACGTCCAGTATGCGGTCAAGGACGGGACCGTCTACGTCCTGGAAGTGAACCCCCGGGCCTCCCGGACCATCCCCTTTGTCAGCAAGGCGACTGGGGTCTCCCTGGCCAAGCTGGCGGCAGCGGTCATGGCGGGGCATGGACTGGACGAATTGGGGGTCCCCGATGAGCTTCCCCTCCCCGGAGTGGCCGTGAAGGAGGCTGTTTTCCCCTTCACCAAGCTCCCCGGCGTAGATAGTGTGCTGGGCCCGGAAATGCGGTCGACCGGGGAAGCCATGGGGTTCGCCGACAGCTTCGGCATGGCGTTCGCCAAGGCGCAGATCGCGGCGGATTCAGGATTGCCGCTGGATGGGGCGATCTTCGTGACCGTCAATGATTCGGATAAACCGACCGTCGTACCGATCGTGCGGCGGTTTCATGAGATGGGGTTCCGGATTCTGGCGACGGCGGGAACCCAGGCGTATTTGCGGGCCCGGGGCGTGCCCGCGGAGTCGGTGCGCAAGGTACACGAGGGACGACCCAATGCGATCGATCTCCTCGTGTCCGGCGACATCCAGCTTCTGATCAACACGCCGCTCGGGAAGTTCACTCAGCAAGACGACTACGCGATCCGCCGCGCCGCATTGGTGCACCGGATCCCGTACACCACCACGATGTCCGCGGCCAGCGCCGCGTGCGACGCGATCATCGCACTGCGCAGCCGGACCGGCACCGTGAGGAGCTTACAGGCATGGCACCCAAAACCCCTCGTCGGAAATCCGCCGCTTCGGGCACCAAAGCCGCTCACGCCAAGTCCCGGAGCTCGGGTAAGAGCGTAGCGAAACCGGCGGCGAAGGCGGTCAAAGCACCTCCCGCGCCTCCCCAGCCCCCCAAAGCGAAGTTCCGGGGCAAGCTGCTGGAGCAGGAGCCGCTCGCCCGGTATACCACGTACCGCATCGGCGGGCCGGCGAAGTACCTGCTGCTCCCGGCCGACGTCGACGACGTGCAGCGGGGCATCGAGATGGCCCAGAACCGCAATTTGCCCTGGGTGGTCCTCGGTCTCGGTTCGAACGTTCTGGTGAAGGATGCCGGATTCCCGGGCGTGGCAATCCGCCTGGGGAAGGGACTCGACCGCTTCGAGATGAAGGGGGCCACGGCCATCGTCGGTGCGGGGATGCCCATTCCGATTCTGGCGCGGCGCACCGCCGAGGCGGGGTTCGTCGGCGTGGAGCGGTTCGTCGGCATTCCGGGGACCGTCGGCGGCGGCATCTACATGAACGCCGGATGTCATGGCGCCGAGTTCGCCGAGGTGGTCACCGAGATCACCGTGATGGACGCCAAGGGCAAGGTCAAGCAGATCGGGCGGAAACAGATCTCGTTCAAGTACCGGGCCTCCAACCTGGGTCCGGTGATCGTCCTCGAAGCCAAGCTGGTGCTCGGCGAGGAATCACCCGCCAAGCTCAAGGAGCTGCAGAGCCGCCTCTTCCGCTGGCGGAAGGCGGGAACGCCCTACGATCAGCCGTGCTGCGGATCGGTGTTCAAGAATCCGTCGCTTACGCGGACGGCGGGCATGCTCATCGACGAGGCCGGTCTGAAGGGGCACACCGTGGGCGGCGCGCAGGTGTCGTCCCTGCACGCCAACTATTTCATCAATCTGGGGAATGCCACGGCGGCCGACGTGCAGAAGCTGATGGAGCACGTGAAGAAGACCGTCCTGAAGAAGACGGGAGTCGATCTCGAGCCGGAAGTGCGGGTGATCGGCTGATGGCCGACTACTACGTCCACCCCTCGAGCTTTCTGGACGAAGGCGCCGTCGTCGGTGCCGGCACGAAGATCTGGCACTTCTGTCACGTGATGAAGGGCGCCGTGATCGGCGAGCGCTCGAGCCTTGGTCAGAACGTCGTCGTGATGCCGGGTACCCGGATCGGCAACAACGTGAAGATCCAGAACAACGTGTCCATCTACGAGGGGGTCCACCTCGAGGACGACGTCTTCTGCGGTCCCTCCTGCGTCTTCACGAACGTCCTGAACCCGCGAAGCCACGTCTCCCGGAAACACGAGTATCGCCAGACCCTCGTGAAGCGGGGTGCGTCGATCGGCGCCAACGCCACGATCGTCTGCGGCACCACGCTCGGCGAGTTCGCCTTCATCGGGGCGGGCGCCGTGGTGACGTCCGATGTGCCCGCGTACGGATTGATGGTGGGAGTGCCGGCCCGCCGGGTGGGCTGGATGTGTCAGTGCGGCGAGCGGCTCTCGGTCTCGGCGGGCGCGGCGCAGTGCGCCGCCTGCGGGGCCGAGTACGCCGAGTCGGGTGGGACCCTCCGCAATACCAAGCCGCCGCGCCCGGCGTGACGGGACGGCCGTCTCA
>DATNDQ010000187.1:0-9793 GCA_035553475.1 Gemmatimonadales bacterium | reverse complement strand
CGAGACGGCCCCCTGGCGGCTCCAAGTCTCCACCAACGTCCTCGGGCCCTACAGCCCCTTCGACGAGCCGGGCGTGGAACGTCCCGCCTACGGGCTGCTCCACGTTTCAGGAGGGTGGCGAGTGGGCGACGCCGAGATCCACGTAGGCGTTCGCAACGTGCTCAACCATATGTACCGGGAGCTCGAGGCGGGCGGGTTCGTGACACCGGGGCAACCGCGGTCGGTGTTCGGGACGATCCGCTATACGTTCTAAAGACCTTTGCCGGGGAGAGCCAGCGAACCCTTCCGTCCGCTCAAGTGCGCCATTGGTGCCAGCGGTTCCGAAGTGCCTTGGCGCACTAAGGCGGACTGCAGGGTCCGCTGGTTCTCCCCGGCCTGGTTTCTACTCTGCGAGCGCTTCCGGAAAACGCGCGATGGGTGTGTGTGCCGTCACGTGGTCCACATTGGCTTCCAAGTAGGGTACTCCACCGCTGGTCAGCCACGCATGCGCCGAGACGCCCTCATTGTCGGGGGCGTCTCGATTGTTTCGGACCCCAATCCACAATTGCACTGGACGGCCGGCATGGTGGAGGAGCGCGTACAGGACCACCGCGCGCCTGAGGCAGGTCCGGCGCCAGGGCCATGGCAAGGCATCGAGGATCCTGTCGACCCAGGAGGCCAGCGCCTGGTCGTCGAGCGCCTCCGCGACCCGTGATCCGCTCGAGAGGAACGGGATCAGGCGCGCCAGCGAGAAGATTTCGAGAAGCGGTGGCGCCGTGAGGGCGAGGGCCAGAGCCCGCAAGCGCCACGCCGGCGAGAGCGTCAGTGCCCCGCGATCGGCGTGGGCTTCAAGGTCTTGAGGAGATCCACGGCGTGGTACCCGTTCAGGTCGGCGATATAGAGCGAGTCCGAGTAATTCACGGCCGGCCAGAGCTCGGGGTGATCGGGCACGAAGAGCCCCATCATTTCACCCATGACGTCCCGAAGCGTGTCCTTGGTCGGGTTGTCGTAGGTGGCGACCAGACGGTACTGATGCCCGGCCTTGATGCGGAGGCCGCGGTCCCAGATGGCGAGTATCCGGAAGGGCAACTCCTTGATCTCCCCGGAGTCACCGATGACCGCGGTGGTCTGCACCAGCACCTTGTGCGACTTCGCGTCCTCGAGCCGTACGCCGCGGCCGTAGTCGTGCAGGTGTCCGCCCGCGGCGAGCAACCACCCGGAGAGCGGGAAGGTGATGATCGCGGACTTCTCGTGGCGGCCTGGCGGCACGTCGTACGTGTTCGACTGCCCGTAGTGGGCGTTCACATCCAGGTTCACGGGGAACGTGGACATCGGACGCGGCTGCTCGTTCGCGGGCAACCACAGGAGACTGATTCGCAGATAGACGCCGTGCTGCGCCGTGGTCCCGCCATTGTGCCACATGATGTACAGCGCCAGCCGTTGGCCCGGTGAGAGTGGCGCGCCCACCGACGCCGGAGCCACCGCTGCCGCCGGTGTCAGTCCCGCCGCCGCGATCCGCTCGGCCACCGGATCGAACAGCGTCCGCCGGTCGAGATTGATCAGGGTGAAGTGATGGAGCAGATCACGCCGCAGGGCGTTTCCGTGCGAGTCGATCACCTCGGACTCAAACCCGCGGAACCACCCCTCGACCGGCCAGGCGAACGCCTGCGCCAGCGTGTCCGGCATCATCGCGTCCATCGACATGCCTTCCATCGGCGGCATGGGCTCGAGGTTGAACGGACCCGCGACCACCACCACGCGATGGTGCTTGTAGTCAACGGTCACGCCCGGCTTGGGGACTTGGGCGGAGGCGGTCGCGCCCGCCAGCAGCAATCCGATCGTCAGCACGCGACGCATGCTAGCGGCGGCCCCCCTGCATGGCGGCCCGGGACGCCTGGGTCAGCGAGTCCGGCAACGCGGTGATCCCGTAAGTCGCGAGATCAGCCCACAGGTCCTTGTTCGCGTAGTCCATCTTTGGCCACTGGGAGAAATCGTCGGGCGCAAAGATCGCCATGATCTCACCCATCGCTTCCGACAGCGTGTCCTTCGTCGTGTTTTCGTAGGCGGCGATCATCCGGTACGGATGATTCGCCTCGACGTGCAGTCCTTTCCCGGTGACGGCAAAGAGCTTCCTCGTCATGCCGAGCATGCGCCCGGCGGAGTCGAGCACCGGACGCAACTCGAAGAGCACCCTCCCCGAGACCGAGTCCTCGAGCCGGATATAGGAGCCGTACTCGTGGAGGTGGCCGCCGGCGCCCAGCAGGCGCCCGGAGATCGGGAAGCGGAACGTCCGCACCCGCTCCGTTTTGCCCGGAGGCACGGGATACATGTTGTCCGCACCCGGAAACAGGTCGACGTCCATCACCACCGGCAGGGCCGAGGTCGGGGGCGGCTGCATGTTGGCCGGCATATAGAGGAGGGTGAGCTTGACGTACACCCCCTTCACGGTGTCGGGGTGGCTGTTGAACCACATCATGTACACGCCCATCCGGGTACCGCGCGCGAGGGGGGCGCCGATGGATTTCGGGGCCACGACGTCCTCGTTCTCGTAGCGCGCGGACGCCAGGCGCTCGGCAAAGGCATCGAACAGGGTGCGACGGTCGAAGTTGAGGAGCGTGAAATGATGGATCAGGTCGCGCGGCATCGCGCCGCCGGTCCCGTTGATGGCGCTGACGTGGAAGCCGTAGAACCACCCCTGCTCCGGCCATACGAAGTAGGACGCCATCTCGCCCATGTGGTCCATGGACATGTCCATCCCCATCATCTCCATCCGCTTGCCCATGGGCGGCAGCGTGTAGGGGCCGGCGATGATGGTGATCTGGTGGTGCTTCCGGTCGACCACGACACCGCTCTTGATGGAGTCGGTCGGGGGAGCCAGTAGCGTGAGCGCAGCGAATAATGGCAGCATGTCAGCCTAACGTGTTGGTCGATGGTCGGGTTCCAGGCACCAAATTACCATGAAAGGGGCGTTCCCTGCAGTCCTCGCAGCCTGCGGTGCGGACTCTCGGCAGTGTATCATGAGCATCTCGGCAACCACCCTGGGGATCGTCGATGAGCCCGTCCGCGCTTCGCGATGCGTCGCACGAGTTCCGGCCGGACATCGAAGGCCTTCGCGGCCTCGCCGTCCTTCTGGTGGTCTGCTTCCACGGGGGTCTGACGTGGCTCTCCGGCGGGTTCATCGGAGTCGACGTCTTCTTCGTGCTTTCGGGTTATCTCATCACCGGGCTCCTGGTCGCTGAGTTTCAGCGGACGACGCGGATCGACCTCGTTCGGTTTTACGGCCGCCGGGCCAAGCGGCTGCTTCCCGCCTTCGCCCTCATGCTGACGGTGACCCTGGGCGTGGCCGCCGTGATCTACGGGCCCGACGAGTTGCTCAACGCGGCCCGCGCGGGGCGCAGTGCGGCGGTGTACCTCAGCAACGTGTTCTTCGGGCGTGAGGCGGCCGACTACTTTGCCGCGGGCGTCAAGACGAATCCATTTCTGCACACATGGTCGCTGGCGGTCGAGGAACAGTTCTACTTGTTCTGGCCACTGCTGGTATGGATGGGGTTGCGTGGGCGGAGATCCACCACCCCGCTGGTCTGGCTCCTCACGGCCGTATCCCTTGCGTCGCTGGGGGTGTGCCTCTGGACCACGGCGAATACCCAGACGTTTGCCTTCTATCAGCTGCCGGCGCGGGCCTGGGAGTTCGGTCTGGGCGGCGTGGCGCAACTCCTTCCCACGAGATTCCGGCCGCTGCCGCGGGTCGCCTGGCAGGCCGTAGTCCTCGCGGGCCTCGCGATCGTCGTGGGCTCGGCGTCCCTGATTCCTGAGGGCCCGCGCTTCCCCGGAGCGCTCGCCCTGTTGCCTGTGTGCGGAACCTGCCTGGCGCTCATGGGTGGGGCGGCACTGAGTCGCGAAGGCGGTCTCCGGATCATCGGGGCCGGGCCACTCCCCGCCCTCGGGGCGCTGTCGTACTCCTGGTACCTGTGGCATTGGCCGTTCCTGGTGTTCGCGGCCGCTCTCTTTCCGACCATCGGCGTGGGGGGAAAACTGCTCGCCGTCGGCCTGTCCCTCGGATGCGCGGCGGCGGGGTACGTGCTGGTCGAAAATCCCATCCGATACTCCCGGACGTTCACGATCCATCCCGGACGGGCCATTGCGATGGCCGCGGGGATCGCGGCTTGCACCGTCGGCCTTTCGACGTCCGTCGTCCGATACTCCGGACGGCTCGCCCAGGTGCCGGGCTTGCAGCGCATTGTCGCCCTGGCGCGGGCCGACATCTCGCGCATTCCCCGAGAGCGGTGCACGCCGGCCACCCCGTCGCCCGCGGTGATCACGTGCAATTTTGGCGACACGAGCGCCACTCTCCGCGTAGTGCTCTTCGGGGATTCGCATGCCATGCAGTGGTTCAATTCCCTGGAGGACATCTCCAACCTGCGGCATTGGGAGCTGACCACGGTCGTCAAATCGGGTTGCCCCGTGCCGTCCATCGACGTGCCGGACCAGCCGCCTCGCTTGGTGCAGGCGTGCAATACCTGGCGTCGTGGGGCCTTCGCGCGGATCCCGATACTCCGTCCCGCACTCGTCGTCGTTGCGAGCTCCGGCGGATACCTCGAGGTCATGGGCAGGATGAATCCCGGCACCGGTGTCACGCTCAACCAGTGGCGCAGCGGGGCCGCCGCGAGTCTGGCCGCGCTTTCCCCCTCCGCCGGAGAAATCGTCTGGGTGCGCGACCCTCCCATGCCTCAGGGGGACGTCCCCACCTGTGTCGAGCGATCGCTCCGCCACGCCTGGTATCCGGGCGGTGATTGCGCGATGCCGCGGGCGGACGTGCTGTTCCCGGCGGCGTTCGAAGCGGTGCAGGCCGCGGCGCGCGGACTGCCCAACGTGTCGTTCGTAGACCTGAGCGATGTCCTGTGCGGTGACACGTCGTGCCCGGTGCTGCGGATGGGCGTGCTCATGTACAAGGATGACAGCCACCTGACCGGGGCGTTCGCGGACAGTCTGGCTCGGGAATTGGAAACACCGCTCGTGGCGGCGATCGCTGCCGGCGAGCAGAACTCCCGGCCCAGGAGAACGGGGATACGCAATCCGTAGCCGGAGAAAGAACGGAGGTTGGAATGCCCGAGGAGAGAATCGAACTCTCATGCCGTTGCCGGCGCAGGATTTTGAGTCCTGTGCGTCTGCCAGTTCCGCCACTCGGGCGAGGGCGGAGAATATAACTAGATCGCGGTCTTTACTCTCGTGGCCAACAGGGCCCGCAACGCCGCCGAGTCTGTCACGAACCGCTTCGGCAGCATCGTGAAGGTGATGTCCGAGTAGTAGATGAGGAAAAGGTCCTGACCTTCGGCCCACCGATGCAGATCGGTCCATGGCCTGGTCGAGGTCCCGTTCTCACTTCGGGAATGCATTCCCTCGTCGTTGAATTCCACCGTGTACGGACGTTGCAGGCTCACCTGTTGCGCGAAGATCTTGCGGCATCGATACGGCAGCCAAACCCGGTTGACGACCAGCAAGGCGACGGCGGTCGTTACGACGACGGAAAACGGAAACACGAGCGAATCGGCGGCCCAACCGAGCGCCATGAAGGTCCCGATAAACACCGCTACCGT
The DNA here is from genome assembly GCA_035553475.1 of Gemmatimonadales bacterium. Taxonomy (GTDB): domain Bacteria; phylum Gemmatimonadota; class Gemmatimonadetes; order Gemmatimonadales; family GWC2-71-9; genus 40CM-2-70-7. Next base: position 4,220 of record DATNDQ010000187.1, on the reverse strand, counting down.
CGCGCCGACCAGAAACCCATGACGACCCACCCAGGTGGCCCGCCGGCCGTGGAGCCGGCTTGCTGCGATGTAGTCTTCGGGAGTGAGCTGAACGTTGACGACGATGGGCTCCATGGGAGCGCAAGCTACTGCCGCATGCCCCCACGGACTTCCTGCGGATCCCCTTCATCCAGCACGATCGCCTCGGCCTCGATCAGCCGGCCCTTCAGCGCGTACTGGAACTCGGTGCTCGCTTCGACTTTCTGAACGAATGCGTTGCGCGACTCGACATCATTCGCCCAGATCTCCACTTCATCCATGTCCGCGGGCGCGCCCTCGAACCGGAAATCGATACCGACCACGCGCGCCGTCGAGCCCCACCCGCCCTTCGTGTCCGTCACCTGCCGGCAGAACCGGACCTCGAACACCGGATCGAGCGCGTTCTCCCGGACCCAGGTGGTCTGGAATCCCGCGATGTCGTCCTGCGCATCAGAGGGGATACCGAGGTACTTCAGGAAGACGTCCCACGCGGCCCGAAACGGAAAATGCGGGGCCGTAAGCCCCGCATCCGCCAGCATATACTGGAGCGCGGGGAGGGCGGTGAGCGTGTTCACTCGGAGTTCGATCATGGTCTTACCAAATTAGCTCGAACCCGTCCTACCCGCTTGTACCGGTTCTGTTACCGCATCCTCCGCCGAGGGGGCCTGCCCTCTTGCCGCCGCTCGCGCATCTGCTGGATCTGCCCCTTCAGCCATTCCCGCTGGCGCTGATAGCGGACCCGCTGCACCGGCGTGAGGTACCCGGCCATCTCCCGGTCCTGCTGCCGGTCGAGATCCTGCAGCTTCCCCCGGTTGTCCTCCCGCTCGGCCAGAAGCCGGGAGACCGCGTCGTTGTCGGCGGGCACGCCAGGCTGCATCTGCCGGTTCAACTCTCCCGCGATCTCTACCTGGCGCCGCTGAATCGGCTGCCGCAGGTCATCGTACTTGTCTTCCGTTGACTGCAGCCTGGTCGCCTGATCTGAGTTGAGCTGAAGCTGGGTCACGATGTGCTGGTGCCACCGCCTCCGGATCTCGTTCCGGATGCTTTGAACCTGCGCCGCGCTATCAGCCCCGGCCTGCGCGCGGAGCGCCGCCGGCAGAAGCACCAACCCGAGGGCCAGAATCAATCGCCGCATCAGCTCCCCATGGCACCCAGCACGGACCGCAATTCGTCCGGCGTGAGCCCCTCCAACCCGGCGTCGTACGCCGTGGTCTCGACTTCAGGTGTCTGTTCCACCGTGGGCAGAATGGACTGCAGTTGGTCCTCCGACAACCCCTCGAGCCCCGCATCCGTGGCTTCGACCGTGGCCACCTGCTGCACCAGGTGATGCCGGTGCTCGTACGTTTCGATGCCCGCGAAGAGCAGCACCAGCGCGGCCGCCACGCGCAGCATGGCGGGCGACTTCCAGAACGGCGTCAGCCGGTGCCGCCGCTCGTTCCGCCACCGGGCGACCACGCCGCGGGCGGTCCGCTCGATATCCAGCTGGCCGGCAGCCTGAACCCCAAGCTGGCGCGCCGCAGCGACCAGCGCCTCATCCTGCAGATCCTCGTCCCGGATGTCATCGATCATTGCAAACGCTCCTTCAACCGCTTGACCGCGTGATGATAGTGCACGCGGGCCGCTCCCGGAGTCGTGCTCAGTGCGGACGCGATCTCGTCGTACTCCATTCCCTGCTGAGCCCGCAGCAGAAAGACCTCCCGCTGCAATCGGGGGAGCTCCTTCAGCGCCCCGGTCAGCCTCGCTTCAGCCTCCGACGCCACTGCCTCATCGTGGGGAGATCCCCCCGCTGCCCGCAGTGACTCGTCGAGCGGCACGACCTTCCGCTTGCCGGCTCGGCGCCCTTCATCCTTCAGCACGTTGCTCCCGATGGTCAGGAGCCAGGTGCGAAACTGGCATTGCCCCCGGAATCCCGCGATCGACCGGAAGGCCCGCAGAAACGTCTCCTGCACCAGGTCGTCCAAGTCCGACTGCTGAGCCCCGCTCGCGGACAGAAACCGCGCCAGGGGCGCCCCATGCCGCAGCACCAGCTCGGTAGCCGCACCTTCGTCCGCCCCCTGCCAGCGGGCGATCAGATCCGCATCGGTGGCGGCGGCCGACTCGGGGAGAGCCATTGGGGTTGTGTCAGTGGACGCGGGAGTTGCGGGAATATTAAGCCCCGGCTAGTTTGATTTTCGAACGATCGTTCGAACCCTATGCGCCCCTACGACGAGCGGTTAGAGCACCTCTTGGCCCAGGCGGCCAAAGTCTTCGCCGAGGCGGGCTATCACTCCACCTCCATGCGGGACCTGGCTGCCGCCAGCGGGATGTCCCTCGCTGGCATGTACTACTATGTGCGATCCAAGGAAGATCTCCTGGCCCTGATCCAGGAGCGGTGCTTTACCGCCGTCTTCGACGGTGCCCGGAGCGCCCTCGATGGGCATTCGGACCCCCAAGACCGCCTCGAGGCCTTCATTCGTCACCACGTCACCTTCTTTACGGCCCATATGTCGGAAATGAAGGTACTGTCGCACGAATCGAGTGTGCTCTCGGGCGACCTGCGTCGCAAGGTGAACCATATCAAGCGCCGCTACGTTGATCTGCTCGAAACGCTGCTGAAAGACGCCGCCCCGGACGAGCGCCCGGTGGACCGGAGCGCGGCGGCGTACGCCCTCTTTGGCATGATGAACTGGATTTACAACTGGTACGACCCCGCGGGTGAAATTGACCCCGAACGGCTCGCGGGCCTGATCGCGCGAATTTTCCTCGGCGGATTCGTCGAGGCGCGCTCCACGGTACACGGAGGCTAGAGGCGGTTATGGCGACGATGACGAAACCCACCCCCGAAACGAAGTCGGCCGATCTCGTGCTCTACAGTGTGGCGGACGGCATCGCCACCCTCGAGCTGAATGATCCGCCGGCCAATACCTACACGCACGAGATGATGCGTCAGCTCGATGACGCCATCCTCCAGGCCCGCTTCGATGACTCGGTCCACGTCATCCTGCTCCGCGGCCACGGCGACAAGTTCTTCTCCGCCGGCGCCAACATCGGCATGCTGAACAAGGTGACGCCCCGCTTCAAGTACTTCTTCTGCCTGCACGCCAACGAGACCCTCAATCGGCTCGAGCACACTCCCAAGCTCACCATCGCCGCGCTGAACGGGCACACGGTGGGCGGCGGCCTCGAGATCGCGATGGCCTGCGACATGCGCCTGGCCAAGGAGAATGCCGGCAAGATCGGCCTCCCCGAAGTGAACCTCGGTGTCCTGCCGGGGACGGGCGGGACGCAGCGCCTCGGCCGGATGGTCGGGAAGCAGATGGCGATCGAGATGATGGTGAAGGGTGAGACATTCTCGTTCGACAAGGCCAAGGAAATCGGCCTCGTGAACGAGGTCTTCCCCGCCGACAGCTACTGGGAGCAGGTCATGCTCTACGCCAAGCAGTTCTGCCCCCCGCACAAGGCGTCCAAGGCGGTCGGCCTCATCAAGCGGTCCGTGCAGTCAGGCCTCGAAGTGCCCTTCGAGTCCAGCCTTGCCATCGAGCGGGAGCTCCAGCAGCAGCTCTTCCAGTCGGACGACGCGAAGGAAGGCATCGCGGCCTACAACGAGAAGCGCGTGGCGGAGTTCCACGGGAAGTGAAAACCGATCTCTTCATCAATAACGAGTGGCGCCCCGCCCTCTCCGGGAAGCGATTCCCGGTGGAGAATCCCGCCACCGAGGAGATCATCGCCGAGGTCGCGCAGGGCGACGCGGCCGACGCCGACAACGCGGTGAAGGCGGCGCGGGCCTGCTTCGAGTCCGATGCCTGGCGGGGGATGTCGGCGCGGAAGCGCGGCCGGCTGCTCTTCAAGACCGCCGACCTGCTCGAGGCGCGGCTTGAGGAGTTCGCCCGGCTCGAGACGGCGCACAACGGCAAGACCCTCTTCGAGTCGAAGATCGAGATCTCGATGACCGTCAACACCCTTCGCTACTACGCGGGGTGGGCCGACAAGATCACCGGGGAGACGCTGCCGGTCGAAGGGCCCTTCTTCACCTACACGCTGCGCGAGCCCATCGGCGTGGTCGGGGCCATCGTCCCCTGGAATTTCCCGCTCAACATCGCGAGCTGGAAGTTCGCGCCGGCGCTGGCGACGGGATGCACCATGATCCTGAAGCCCGCGTCCGAAACCCCGCTGACGGCCCTGCTCTTCGCCGAGTTGATCGCCGAAGCGGGATTCCCGCCGGG
>DATNDQ010000186.1:0-14579 GCA_035553475.1 Gemmatimonadales bacterium | reverse complement strand
AGGGCCGAGGCGGGACCCGGATCGAAATTGAGGAACCGAGCCATCTGGTCGCGCTGGCGCTGGAGATTCGCGCGGATCTGCTCCTTGGAGAGCAGGGGACGCTCGCTGCGCTTGCCTGAGGGATCGCCGATCAGCCCGGTGCCCCCTCCCATCAGCGCGATGGGACGGTGTCCCGCGCGCTGGAGCTGCGCGAGGAGCATGATGGGCATCAGGTTGCCGACTTGCAGAGACGGCGCGGTCGGATCAAAGCCGCAATACGCGGTGCGAGAGCCCCCGGCCAGGTGCTCCGCCAGCTCTCGGGTCGCGTCGTGTACGAATCCGCGCCAGCGGAGGTCGTCCAGGAGGGTCATAGGCTCGCGAATCGTAAAGGCGGCCTCCGACGCTGGCAAGCGCTTCCCCCCGTCAGTAGGTTGTTAAACGACGATGGCCACTCTCTTTCCCGCCGCTCCCGCCTGGTGGCCGCGCTCACTGACGCGGGGCCGAGTCATTTTGATCGCCCTCATCGGGTGCTTTTTCGTCGCGGGCACGGCCTACGGATCCTGGACCCGGGTTTGCGCCGGAACGCGCTGTCCCTCGATCTCCCGTCTCATCGGCTCCAAAGGTCCGTCGCAGTCGGCCAAGGTCTACGCGGCCGATGGCCGGCTGATTGCCGAGCTGGGACTCGAGCGGCGCACCGTCCTGAAACTGACCGAGATCCCGCCATTTGTTCGACAGGCGTTCATCGCCACGGAAGACAAGCGCTTCTATCAACATCACGGCATCGACTATTGGCGGATCCTCGGCGCCCTGAAAGCCAACATCCTCACGCTCGGCTACAGTCAGGGCTTCTCGACCATTACCATGCAGCTCGCCCGGAACGTGTTCACCGATCAGATCTCCCGGGACAAGACGCTCACCCGCAAGCTCAAAGAGGCACGGGTGGCGGTGGAGATCGAACGGAATTTCCCCAAGGACACGATTCTCCAGATGTACCTCAATCAGATCGACCTCGGGTCGGGTGCGCACGGGGTGGAGGCTGCCTCCCAGGTCTATTTCGGCAAGTCGGCCAAGGACCTGAACGTCGCCGAGGCGGCGACCTTGGCGGCGCTCCCCAAGGCGCCCGCGTCGTACAACCCGCGTCTCCATCCGGACCGCGCCGTGCGGCGTCGGAACGTGGTGATCGATTTGATGCGCGATCAGGGGTTCGTCACGTCCGAGGACGCGGAGCTCTGGAAGGCGTACCCGCTGATGCTGACGAATGACCGCACCAATTACGGCGACGTCGCGCCGTACTTCGTGGAATGGATTCGTCAGACGCTCGAGGCCCAGTTCGGCCAGCAGCTGTACAACGGCGGGCTCCGGATTCATACCACGCTTGACCTCGACATGCAGGATGCCGCCGAGCGGGCCATCGAGAACCAGCTCGAGACGATCGAGTCGGGCGTGTACTCCGGAAACAAGTTCCCCGGGAGGACCTACCGGGAAGTCCTCGAAAACCAGAAGGCTTCGGGAGAAACCTCGAGCGGATATACGACCTACCTGCAGGGCGCGATGGTCTCGCTCGACGTGCACTCGGGCGCCATTCTGGCCATGGTCGGCGGGCGCGACTTCGACGACTCGAAGTACAATCGTATCACGCAGGGCCTCCGGCAGGCGGGGTCCACCTTCAAGCCGTTTGTCTACTCGGCGGCGATTCGCGCCGGTCACCCGGTGACGGAAATCCTGGACGACACACCGTTGTCGCAGCCCATTCTACAGAAGGACAGCCAGCCCTGGAATCCGAAGGACGATGACGATTCCACTTGGGGTGCGATTCCCATGCGCCGGGCACTTTACGGTTCGCGCAACCTCGCGACCATCAAGCTGGGCATGTCCCTCGGTGAGCAGACGGTGATCGGGGAGGCCCGGCGGTACGGGCTGACGACCTTTATTCCGAATGTGCCTTCCATCCACATCGGTTCGGCGGGCGTCCACCCCATCGAAATGGCGTCCGCGTACACGGCCTTCGCGACGTTGGGCACGCGCGCCGCGCCGTACGGCATCGACTACGTCGAGGATGCGAAGGGCACCGTGCTCTTCCGCTCGGCGCCGGACCGCACTGTCGTGATGGACAGCTCGCACACGTGGCTGATGGTAGACATGATGAAGGACGTCATCCGCCGCGGCACTGCGTTCAGCGCGGTGTGGGGCTCGGGGTTCACGATCCCGGCCGCCGGCAAGACCGGCACGACCGACACATACACGGATGCCTGGTTCATCGGGTACACCCCCCAGATCGTCACCGCCGTCTGGGTCGGATACGATCTGTTGCAGCCGATCCTGCCGCACAACGCCGGCGGTGGCCGCATCGCGGCGCCGGCGTGGACGGCGATGATGAAAGACGTCTATGACCGGCGTCCCGCACCCGCCGACTGGCCGCGCCCCGATTCGCTGATCACCCGCGAAGTCGACTGGTCCAACGGATTCCTGGCGACGCCCTTCTGTCCCGACTCCCTGCATCACTGGGACTGGTTCTATCCTGGCACCGAGCCCACCAAGTTGTGCCCGGTCCACTCAGGCCTCGGCACCGGCATCAACCCCTGACCATGCTCCGTATTCGCGCGGGGCGCGTACACCCCGTCACGGCGCCGCCCATCGAGGACGGCGCCGTTCTTGTAGACGACAGCGGGAAAATCATCGGGGTGGGCCCCCAATCCCGAATCCCCAATCCCCCGGGATCGGTGTCCCTCGAGTTCAGGGATGCAGTGCTCGTTCCCGGTCTCGTGAACACCCACACGCACCTCGAGCTGACCAACCTGACGGGGAGAAACGATCCGGAGCAGGCATTTCCGAGATGGATCCGGCGCGTGCGGGCGCTGAAGGAAGTGATGACTGCGGAGGAGTTCGACGCGGCAGCGGAGCAGGGGCTCCGCGACTGCTGGGCGCAGGGCGTCACCTGTATCGCCGATACCGGAGATTCGGGTGCCGCGATTCGCGCCCTGTTCCGGCTGGGAGGACGGGGGATCGCTTACCACGAGGTGTTCGGACCCGATCCGGCGCAGACAGATACGAGTCTCGATGGCCTGAAGCAGAAGCTGCACGGGCTGCGGCGCTTCACGTCTTTCGATGCCTCGCTCGGCGTCTCACCTCATGCACCCTATACCGTCAGTGCGCCACTCTACCGCGCCGTGGCTGAATACGCGCTGCGGGACGGATTGCCGATCGCCGTGCACCTGGCCGAGTCGAAGGAGGAGTCGGCATTCGTACGGGACGGGGAAGGTCCATTCGCCGCTGCCTGGGGAGACCGGGGGATTCCCGTAGAAGCCCGCCGCATGTCCCCCGTGCAATTCCTTCATTCACTCGGCGTCCTGCGGCTGGGGACCCTCTGCATCCACACCGTGCAGCTCGACGCCGACGACATCACCACCCTGGCGGCGAGCAAGGTCGGTGTCGCTCACTGCCCGCTCTCCAACCGGGCCCACGGCCATGGCACCGCCCCCCTCGCCGAGCTGCGCAAGGCGGGCGTGCCCGTCGGCTTGGGGACGGATTCGGTGGTCAGCGTCGGGGCGTTGGACCTGTGGGGTGAGGCGAGGGCGGCCGGGTTGGAGGGCGAGGAAGCCCTGCGGATGCTGACGATCGAGGGCGCCCGCGCCCTGTGCATGGAAAAAGTTGTTGGGTCTCTGGAGGTCGGGAAGCAGGGGGACTTGGCAGTACTAACCGACTATCCGACTAACCGACTAACAACTTTGTTGACCGTGGTTTCCGGGAGAGTCGTTTACCGCCAGTAAGCGGATTTTACGGGGCGAACCTAGATTCCCTGCGCATGAAAACCCAGCGCCACGCGGCCATCCTGAAAGTCATCCGTCGCGACACCGTGGGCAGTCAGGAGCAGCTCCGGGAGCTCCTGTCCGCCGAGGGGTTCGACGTGACGCAGGCGACGCTCTCCCGGGATATCCGGGAGCTGGGACTCGCCAAGGTCTCGGCCCCCGACGGTGCCTCCTACTACTCGCCCCCCGATGAAGTCGGGGCGGCTCCCCGGCCGCACCTGGAGCAGCTTCTCCCCACCATGCTCGTCTCCGTCGACGGTGTCGGGCCACTGCTCGTATTGAAAACCGCGACCGGTGCGGCGCAGCCGCTCGCTGTCGCGGTGGACGGCTCCGGCTGGAGCGAGATCATCGGTACCATCGCCGGTGACGACGCCATTCTCGTGATCACGAAAAGCGAGCGCGCCCGCCGCGCCATTCAGACCCGCATCGAGGAGCTCGCGGGCCTTTCCTGATCCGGGCGGGTGCCCTTGCGCCCGCCTGCCCCCCCTGTATGTTTATGCATTCGGATGCATAAACCTCCAACTCGGGTGGCGCACTGATGGGTCCTCTCGTCGTCCTCGCGTATTCCGGCGGTCTCGATACTTCCGCCATCCTTCCCTGGCTCCGGGACACCTATGGTGCCCGGGTCCTGTGCTTCGCCGCGGACGTAGGGCAGGGCGGTGGCGAGCTGCACGGACTGGTCGAGAAGGCCAAGCGCTCGGGCGCCGTGGACTGCGTCATCGAGGATCTGCGCGAGCCGTTCGTCAAGGACTTCGTCTTCCCCACGCTCAAGGCCGGCGCGATCTACGCCCGGACGTACCTCCTGGGCACGTCGATGGCGCGGCCGATCACCGCAGCGCATCAAGTCGCCGCGGCGCGCCGCGCCGGCGCGCAGGCGCTGGCGCACGGATGCACCGGCAAGGGGAATGATCAAGTTCGCTTCGAGCTGACATACGCCGCCCTCGCGCCCGACCTCCAGGTCATCGCGCCGTGGCGGGAGTGGACCTTCAAGGGCCGGGAAGAGCTGATCGCGTACGTGAAGGCGAACAACATCCCGATCCAGGCCACGCTCGAGAAGCCGTATTCCACCGACCGCAATCTCTGGCACTGCTCGCACGAAGGCGGGATTCTCGAAGATCCGTCCGTCGAGGCGCCGGAGCACATTTTCGTGATGACCAGGGATCCGATCACCGCGCCCGACCGGCCACAGACGGTGCAGATCGGGTTCGACGCGGGTATTCCGGTGACGGTTGACGGCGAGGCCCTGAGCCCCGTCAAGCTCCTCGAGGTCCTGAACGAGATCGCCGGCGAGCACGGCATCGGTCGCGCGGACGTGGTCGAAGACCGGCTGGTGGGCATGAAGTCGCGGGGCGTCTACGAGACCCCCGGTGGCACACTGCTCTACGCCGCCCACCGCGAGCTCGAGCAGCTGGTGCTCGACCGCCGGACGCTGAAGATGAAAGACGAGCTCGCGCTCCACTATGCCGACCTGGTCTACGACGGCCGCTGGTGGACCCCCGAGCGCGAAGCGCTCGACGCGGCCGTGAATACCACGCAGCAGCAGGTGACCGGGTCGACCCGGCTCAAGCTCTTCAAGGGCGGGATCACCGTCGCGGGACGGGAGAGCCCCTACGCCCTGTACCAGCCTTCGTACGCCACCTTCGGCAAGGACAACGTCTACAACCAGAAGGACGCCGAGGGCTTCATCCATCTCTACGGGCTCGCGACCAGGATCTCCGCGGGCCTCGAGTCCCAGCGTCAACGGGAAATCGGAGCCGCGGCAGACTGATGGCAGACGGAAAGATCCCGGAGGCGCCCGCTCACCAGATGTGGGGCGGGCGCTTTGCGTTAGGACCCGCCGAGGCGCTCGACGCCCTCAACCGCTCCCTCCCCGTCGACCACCGTCTCTGGCCTCAGGACGTGGCCGCCAGCAAGGCCTGGGTTCACGCGCTGGGTCGCGTCGGCATCCTCACAGCCGTCGAAGAGGTACAGCTCCTCGAAGGACTCGACCGGGTCGCCGAACGCCTCGCCGATGGCGCGGCCGTGGGCGCGCCTGACGAGGACGTGCATACGCTGGTCGAGCGGCTCCTCTACGAGGAAGTCGGGGTGGTGGCCGGGAAGCTGCACACGGGCCGTTCCCGGAATGATCAGGTCGCCACCGACCTGAGGCTCTGGACCCTCGACGCCATCGACCAGCTCGACGCCGATCTGATCGTCCTCGGCCGCACCCTCGTGGCGCGCGCCGCGGAGGGCATCGGCGAGCTGATGCCCGGATACACGCACGGGCAGCGCGCCCAACCGCTGCGGTGGGCCTATGTGCTGCTCGCGCATGCCTGGCCCCTGGTGCGGGACCGCCAGCGTCTGGCCGATGCCCGGCGCCGGGTGGCGGAGCTGCCCCTCGGGTCGGGAGCCCTGGCCGGCTCCGGATTCCCCGTCGACCGCGTCCTCCTGAAAGAAGCGCTGGGCTTCCGCACGATCTCGTCCAACGCGCTGGACGCCACCGGCGACCGGGACTTCGTGGCCGAGGTGCTCTTTATCATTTCGTTGATCGGTGTGCATCTCTCCCGGTTGGCCGCTGAAATCATCCTCTACGCGTCTTCCGAGTTCGGCTTCGTGAAGCTCTCCGACGCGTTCAGCACCGGCTCGAGCCTGATGCCGCAGAAGCGCAACCCGGATGTCTTCGAGCTCACCCGGGCCAAAGCCGCGCGTCTGCTGGGCGACTTGGTGGCGCTGCTCTCGACCCTCAAGGGCATTCCCGCCGGCTATCAAAAGGACCTGCAAGAAGACAAGGCGCTGCTCTTCGACGGGTTCGACACGCTCACCGCGGTGCTCCCCGCGCTCTCGGGGGCGCTCGGCACGCTGCAGGTCGACTCGGCGAGGATGGCTGGAGCGCTCGACGCGTCGCTGCGCGCAACGGACCTGGCCGACCTTCTGGTCGAGGCCGGTATTCCGTTCCGCGAGAGTCATGGGATCGTCGGGCGGCTGGTGCGGGAAGCGGAGAAGGCGGGCGTCGCCATCGATCGCGTGTCGCAGGGGGTGGCCCGCGAGATCCACGCGGAGCTGCCCGGCGCGCTGGCCCGGCTCGGCACTTGGGAAGATTCCGTGGAGCGTCGTTCCACACCGGGTGGAGCCTCACGGGGATCGGTCGAGGCCCAGATCGAGGAGTTGCGGAAGGGGTTCGTTCCCACCACTTAGCCCACCCCGCCTTGCCCGGTCCTATCCTCTGATGTAGCATACCGTTGCCGCCCCAGAATGGTGAGTGAGGCGGCAATTTTTTGACGGGGGAACCCCTTTGCGCTGCTTGGCACTCAACGCCTCGTTCGAGCCCCTCACCATGGTGCCGGTACGACGGGCGTTACGCCTGGTGATCGACGGGAAGGCCGAGATCGTCGAGGCGGACCACGACGCTGTGATCCGCTCCGAACGGCTGCGCCTCCCCCGGCCGGCGGTAATCCGCCTGGTCAAGTTCGTTCACGTGCCGCGCCGGTTCCGCCGTCAGGTCACGAACACGTTCCTCTTCGCCCGCGACGAGTACCGGTGCCAGTTCTGCGGCCGTACCCAGCGCGACCTCCGTGACCGCGAGTGCCTCACCCGCGACCATCTGGTCCCGCTTTCGCGCGGCGGGTCGAACGCGTGGACGAACGTCGTCACCGCCTGCTCGTCCTGCAACACGCGGAAGGGCAATCTCCTGCCTGAAGAGGTGGGGATGCATCCCATGCGGGCGCCGGTGGAGCCTCACTTCGTCCACCTGTCGTGGGCCGTGCGCCGCCTGACCGCCATTCAGACCAAGTACATTCGGCTCTTCTACGGGTCGGATGTGCTGCGGACGCTCGAGCGTCTGTGAGCTCCAAACGGCTGCCCTGGATCATCGCCGGGGCGGCCGTCCTGCTGCTGGTGGGGCTGGTCGCGTTCCCCCGTCGCGGCGTCGCATCGCTTCATCCTGACCCCCGTCCCGGCATCACCGCGGACTCGGTCGTCCCTCCCAAGATGGTGATGAACACGCCCGGGGCTGCCGACGCCTACGCGGTCGCGCGCCAGATCCCCCAGGTCCTGGACGGCCTCTATTGTCATTGCGATTGCTCCAAGCACATGGGGCACCGCTCGCTCCTGACCTGCTTCACCGGGGATCATGCGGCGCAATGCGATATCTGCATGGGTGAGGCGATGCTGGCGGGGCGAATGGCGGCGGCCGGCAATTCCCTCGATCAGATCCGGAAAGCCATCGACGCGCAGTTCGGAGCGACTCGCTCCTAGCGGTTCCCGCGCTCGATCACCGTCGAGCGCGCTTCCAACGTCAGCCGCGGCAAGCCGGCGATTCGCACCAGGGCGCGCTGCGCCCCCCGCGCGAGCGCATCACCGATGCTCCCTTCTCCCGATACCGCCGGACCCACTTCTCCCTTGAGCCACCGCGTCAGCTCGTCCAGATCACTGTCGGAGAGCGTGGTGATCTCGAGGCGACAGACGTAGTAGTAACGTCCGTCGGAACGAGGGACGAGCTTCACGCTGAAGGGCCGCTCGAGCGCGGTCTCGAGCAGCTCGGGGCTGGGGAAGCGCTTGATCTCACCGGTGGACCGGTACAGCACGAAATCGTCTGCGAGCGGATCGTGCCGCACCACCGCGTCCCACGACGCATCGCTCACGAATTGATCGAACCAGCTGGAGCGGGCGCGCCAAAGCTCGAGCCGGAAGTGGAGGCGCAGGGGGAAGCCCGATTTCAGGAGATCGGGGAACCGCGGGTCCGACAGCAGGGCGACCGCCTGCACCCGGGGCGTGACGGAATCCGGCAGCATGACCGACAGCGTCGGATGGTCGGCCTGGGCTCGAGCGACGCTCGCGCCCAGAACGACCAACAGCAGGCCGCCCAGCAGGGAGGGACTGCGCACTAGAAGCGGTGGCGGAGTCGGAGGGTGAGCCGCACCGGCTGGCCGAGCGTCACCGCCTTGGCGGCGTAGAGCCCGACACCACCCCAGTCGATCCCCAGTCCCAGGTCGGCGAGCCAGCTGCCGATGGTAGGAATCCGGCCCGCCGGAATCCGTCCAGGTCCGTTGCCCACCAGCCAGGCCTGCCCCGCGTCTCCGAACACGACCAGATCGGGTCCTTCCAGGCGATACAGGAGCCCGGACTCCGGCTGGTCTTCGCCGGGATCGTAGGCCCACCGGAGGTTGATGTGACCGCGATACTCGCCTTGAAAGAGCAGGACGCGGTCGCATGCGGCCGGTTGGCTCGAGCCGAACGCCGGATCCACGATCTCCCGGTTGCAGCCCGTGTAGCGGAAGGGATAGCCGGCCATCGGATCAGGGCCGCCGAGACTCAGGCGGTCCTGAAGGGGCAGGGGATCACCCCCCAGCCATCCGCCAAAGAGCATCCGGAGATTCGCGCGTCCGAACCCGCCGATCCGCTGATACGTCCGCGCCTCGAAGAAGAATTTGCTGAATTCGTACGACCCGTCGGTCGGGATGGGGCCGCGGACGAACGCCGGGACCCCCGTTTGGGGTGCGACGTCGGGCGATGTCGACCGCTCGATCTTCAGCCGCGCCCACCATCCGGTCGTCGGCTCGTCCGGATCGTTCCGTGTGTCGAGTGAGACGCCCAGACCCAGCGTGTGGTAGTGGCCGCCGTCGATCGGAGGGTTCGGCCGCCAGACCTCGTCGTTGCGGAATATCGAAAAAGGGTCGAGGGACGCGATGCTCCGCTGGGATTCTTTTCGCCATTCGAGGTCGGCGGTGAGCTGCCGCTCCGGCTGGACCGAGAGCTTGAGGGCCAACCCCTGATCGGCGAAGTAGTCCCGGTAGTCCCGCCGGAAGAGGAATGACGCCCATCCCACTTCGGATCCGGAGAGAGTCCAGTCCTCGATGGGCGAGACGACGTTGAAGGCGCTGAACGCGAGACTCACGGGCCGGTACCGGCCGGTGCGGATTTCACCCCGGAGCCGGTATCCGAGGTCGCTCCGGGCGCCCGACAGATCGCCGGCCGTGCGGAAGACCCCCAGGGCGTCGATCCGGAGGTGATCGCGCGGATTCACCTGCCAATCGAACACGGGGCCGAACACGAGGGGCAGGCCTTCGACCCGGTCGTACGTTCCGCCGGTCGCGATGGTCAGCGCCGATCGGGTCTCCGGCGTGTTGAAGACGTATTCGGCGGCGAGCTGGCCATACCGCCGCCTGAGGTTGGGCGAGTATTGCAGGGAGTCGCCCTTCATCCGAAATCCCAGCGTCTCGTAAAAGACCCGTGCTTTTCCTTCCACCCGCGAGCTGTCCGACCCGGAGAGCTCACCGCCCACGACCAGCACGGCGCCGGTCACGACCGCACCAGGCTTGAGGACCAGATCGCCATTGATGACGAGGAGCGAACCCTCAATCCGGCCCGCGAGGAGCACCGGGCCATTCCGCACCGCGACGTCGCCATGCCACACGGTTCCGGCGGGGATCTCGGTCCGTCCCACCAGGCGGCTGGTGGCCGCGGAGTTGAAGAACGCGATCGCCGAGTCGGCGACCTGGCGCGGGAGTTCCGGCGGCGTGAGGTGAACCCCGTTCGTCTCGGGGTTGATCACGATGGCGGTGTCCTGCGCGCTCACCAGGACTGGAGCACCAAGGAGCGCCGCTGCCAGTATCAGAGTCTTCATGGCGTCGTCCCGTCTCGTTCGCGCGGTGGCTCGATGCCGAGCCGCCGCATCCGGCGGTACAGATTGGCGCGGTCCGTGGACAGCCGGCGGGCCGCGTCGGCGACGTTGCCCTTGGCGGCCGACAACGCGCGCGTGATCAGGGACTGTTCGTGACGGTCGAGGGCGTCGGTGAGGGCCACGTCCTCCCACCCGGCGGGGGCCGGCGTCGCCATGCCATCGCGGGGCAGTACCCGGGAGACGTCCTCCGCGGTGATGCCTGACCCCCCCGCGAGGATCGCGAGGCGCTCGACGGAATTGGCGAGCTCCCGGACGTTTCCGGGCCAGGGATACGTCGCGAGGAGCTGGACCGCCCCTGCGTCGAGCTTCACCACGCGCCCCAGCCGGGCGGCCTGGCGCTGCGCGAAGTGAGAGACGAGCGCGGGAATGTCCCCCGCCCGATCGCGGAGCGGCGGGATGTGCACGGGAATCACGTTGAGGCGGAACAGCAGGTCATCCCGGAAATGGCCGTCCTTGACCGCCTTCGAGAGTTCCTTGTTGGTGGCGGCGATGACGCGGACGTTGACGGTAATCGGTTTCTCGCCCCCGATCCGCTCGATAACTCCCGTCTCGAGCACGCGGAGCAGCTTGGCCTGCGCTTCGCCGCCGAGATCTCCGACTTCGTCCAGAAAGAGCGTACCCCCGTCCGCCAGCTCGAAGCGGCCCAGGCGGCGGTCGGTGGCACCGGTGAACGCGCCGCGCTCGTGGCCGAACATCTCCGATTCCACCAGGTCTTTCGGAAGGGCCGCACTGTTGACGGTGATGAAGGGCCTGGTGGAGCGGCCGCTCTGGCGATGAATGGCGGAGGCGACGAGCTCCTTGCCGGTCCCCGACTCGCCCGTGATCAGCACCCGCGCCTCGGTCGGCGCGATGCGGGCGATGAGGCTCCGCAGCTCCTCCATCGCCCGAGACGAGCCCACCAGCGGATCACTCTGACCCAGCGCTTCCCGCAGCCGCCGATTCTCGGCCAGGGTGCGCGCGAGCTCGAGGGCGCCGCGCACCGCGACCAACACACCCTCAGGCGTCAGCGGCTTCTCGAGGAACTGAAAGGCGCCGAGCTTGGTGGCGCGAACGGCGTCGGCGAGCGAGGCCTTGCCGCTCATCATCACCACCGGAATGTCGGGCAGCCGCTGCTTGAGCCGCTCGAGGGTCGCGAGGCCGTCGAACTCCCCGGGCATCATCAGGTCGAGCATGATCACGTCGGGCGGTGTCTCCGTCAGGGCGGCGAGGCCGGCCGCGCCATTCGGCGCCTCGCTGGTTTCGAATCCTTCACCCTGCAGCAGGGCACCCACCATCCGGCGGATGTTCGATTCATCGTCGATCAGGAGGACGCGAGAGCTCATGATGGGAACGTGATGGTGAAGGTGGCGCCCCCGCCGGGCGTGTCGCCGACGGACACGCTCCCGCCATGGGCTTCGATGGTCTGGCGCACCAGGGCGAGACCGAGCCCCGTGCCGTCAGCTTTCGTGGTGAAGTACGGCTCAAAGAGCCGGGCCTTGATGTCCGCCGGTATCCCTGGGCCATGGTCGGCAATCGTCACCTGGAAGCCCGAGCCGCCCGCCGGGAGGACCTGGACGTCGATCCGGCCGGTGCCGCCCATCGCCTCCGCCGCGTTGCGCAAAAGGTTCGAGAACGCACGCCGCAGCGGTTCGTAGTAACCCGAAAGGACTCGTCGAGTGGCGGGTCCCGAGACCTGCACGCGCACGCCGTCAGGCACCCCGGTTTTTCCCAGCTCCTCCAGCAGCTCCACCAGGTCCACGTCGCTCTTCGGCCCTTCGGGCAGGCGGCCGAAGTCCGCAAACTCGCGGGCCAGCCGTTCGAGGCGGTTGGTCTCCGCACCCATCACTTCGACGGCCGTGGTAGCCCGCCCATTGGGCGCACCGCTCCCGATCGCCAGCGTGCGTTCGAGCTGATCGACCGCGATCCGCATCGAGGTGAGCGGGTTCTTGATTTCGTGGGCTACCCGGCGGGCGACTTCCCGAAAGGCGCGGAGCCGCTCCGACTCGAGCTCGCGTTCGCGCGCGGTCTCGAGCGCGGCGGCCAGCTCGCGGACCGCCTGTCGGAGGGCTTCGAACTCGGGCGCGCCACGTTGCGGAGGTCCACCGGGGAGTGGCTCGCGGCGCCTGATCAGTCTGGTCCAACCGACCAGCTCGTCGATGGGCCGGGAGAGTTGGCGGGAGAGGTGGCCGGCGACGCGAACCGCCACGAAGAGCAGCACGGCGCCGAGGACGATGATGACCGCGGCGAACCCGGCGGACGAATAGCTCCGCAGTTTTTCAGCGCGCTGTGCAAGCGTCAGGGAGGTGGAGATCTGTTCCAGGTGGTGGTCCATCGCCCGCCGCTCCCGGGGGGAGAGCCGGGTCGTATCGACGATCTTCAGCATCGTCCGCGTCGAGTCCGCCACCGCCTCCAAGGATGCCCGGGCTCCCGCCATCGGTCCCGAAGCCCGGACACTGAGCACGAGCCCGGTCACCGCCATGGCGGTGGGGATAGCCGTCATCGCCACGAGGATCGCGAAGATCCGGCGGCGGAAGGGGAGTGGCATATTGGTGAAGCAATCTATGGAATTAGCAGGGGTGCGACAATTCGACACACGGAGCCCAAGCGAGGATAGCCATGCGCAGTCACACGCACTACCTCTGGTTCAACACGAAGCTGCGTCAGGAGATCATCGATATCACCGATACGGTCGAGACCCAGGTGGCCGAATCGGGGGTCCGTGAAGGCATGGCCCTGGTTTCGGCGATGCACATCTCGGCGTCGGTCTTCGTGAACGATCATGAATCGGGGCTCTGGCACGACATTCTGAAGTGGCTGGAGGGGACGATCGCTCCGTGGGATCCGGCACGGTACCGGCACAACGAGACGGGGGAGGACAATGCGGCGGCACACCTCCGGTCTCTCACCGTGGGGCATGAGGTGATCGTGCCCATCACCGCCGGGAAGCTCGACCTGGGGCCCTGGCAGCGCGTGTTTTATGGCGAGTGGGACGGCCAGCGGAAAAAGCGAGTAATCATCAAGGTGTTAGGGGACTAGTAACAACACGGCAAGTCGTTTATAATTAAAGGGTTCCGGCGGACGGCGACCAAAGCGTGGTGGCGTCGCGCGCCCGGGTCGGAACGAGGGTATGCCGGGCCGCGCCTCGCGCGCCGCTTCCCTGTCGAGTGTTCCCCCATTGCCGCTGCGCATTTCTGGCCTGCCTCACGCGCGCATTCGCGCCTACGCTTTTCGCCTACGACGAGCAAGCGGGCCTTTCCAGAAGGACAATTGATGCAACAGCCTCACGCACACCTCTCGCGACCGGTTCACAAGGAACCGCCCGCCCACGCTCCGAACGCCGCACTTCTCATCGATTTCGACAACGTCACCATGGGCATCCGCTCGGATCTCCAGACCGAGCTTCGGCGTCTGCTCCAGTCCGAAATCATCCGCGGCAAGGTGGCCGTACAGCGGGCCTACGCCGACTGGCGCCGGTACCCGCAGTACATCGTCCCGCTTTCAGAATCTTCCATCGATCTGATCTTCGCGCCGGCCTATGGCTCGAACAAGAAGAACGCCACCGACATCCGCCTCGCCATCGATGCGCTCGAGCTGGTGTTCACCCGGCCCGAGATCGGTACGTTCATTTTGCTCTCCGGTGACTCGGACTTCTCATCGCTGGTTCTGAAGCTCAAGGAATACGGGAAGTACGTAATCGGCGTGGGGATCCGGGAGTCCTCGTCGGACCTCCTGATCCAGAACTGCGACGAGTATTACTCGTACAACGAGCTCGCGGGCTTCCAGAAGGAAAGCGACATCGTGCACGAGCGGTGGGACGTGTGGAAGCTCGTCGTCGAAGCGGTCAAGCAGATGACCGCCCACAACGATGTGATGCGCTCCGACCGTCTGAAGCAGGTGATGCAGGAGATCGACCCCGCATTCGACGAGAAGGACGCCGGATTCTCCCGGTTCACCAAGTTCGTCCAGGAGGCGGCACACCGGGGCCTCATCCACGTCACCCGACGCGAGAACGGTCAGTTCGAGATCGCTCTGGGCGGGGCGGCCTCCCAGGCTCCGGCGGCGTCGCCGGGCGCGGCACCGGAACCTGAAGCACCCACCGAACGCCGCAGCTCATTCGTCGGCGATGCGTTCGGCCTGTTGAAGCAGGCACTGGGACA